>JBMFXH010000232.1:0-3353 GCA_049964475.1 Vulcanimicrobiaceae bacterium | reverse complement strand
CGGAGCGTTGTTATCCGCCGGTGAAAAGAAATTAATATACACTTTCGGATCGTCAATCGAAAACTCGATAATGTCGCGCTCGTTCGACCGTGCGTTGACGAAATCGGTTACGATAGTTTTGAGCTCGAATTTCGGATCGATTAGCAAAATCGACGCTCGTGAATCCGGGCTGTCGGCTTCGAATCGTAGGCATGATGTTAGTAGTGGAATCACGGCGGACTTGCTCTTGCCGGAACCTGTCTCGCCGACGATAAAAAAGTGCCTGCTCATTTCTTGGGCGGTGAAGCTGGAGTCCAGCTCCTCCCACTCGGGGATGTCGAAGTGTGCATCGTCACCCCACTCGAGGGGCTCGCGGCCGGGCGGCGATGCCAACGCCCGATCTCCAGGCAGAGAGCGGTTGTCGCGTTGATCGCTCCACGGCAGTAGATGATATAGGCCGGCGATAAGCTGAATCTTATGCCAACCCTCGTCGGTTAGGCTGGCCTTAGTGTTGCTTTCGGAGGTCCAGCGTCGCACCGCCTCGCGCAATCGGGGCAGAGCCTCTGGGCTGCCTGATAGTCGCCACGCCTCTTTGCGGCGTTCGATTTCTTTAACCACCGCATCTACGAGGGCGATGTCGTCTGGGTTGAGGGTAACGGACATATACTTGCCTCCAGAGAAGCCGCAGTCAAAGAAAGCTCGGCTCGGCCTTCTCGATTGCGAGATTCTTCCCTCGGGGGTGGCTACATCTTTTTAGCAGGGAGGATGCCGAGAGGAGGCGGAAAAGTAAACTACAATGTAGCGAGCGGCGGCTGGAAATACATTGCTTTCGATTGGCCGGTCGCGCGGCGGGCTTTGATAGAAAAGGGCGTTGAATGCATATTCTCCGAGCTACCTATCGTATCGTTACGCCGATGTACATTGCGGGAGCCGACCAGGCCGCTCCAGAGTTTCGCGTTCCCAGTTTTAAAGGTGCGCTTCGATTTTGGTGGCGCGCCCTCGAATGGCCGAAGATTATTAGCAAGGAACCGGACGAGAATCGTGCCATCGCTTGCTTGGCGGAGCGCGAAGCGCAACTTTTCGGCACCGCGGACTCTGCTATCGGCCGCAGCAAGATCGCTATTAGATGCTGTGGCGTCAACGCAAAGGTCGAAACTAAAGTCAAACGCCCCTATGGCGGTTACGGTCTCGATGGTCGGTCGTTTTTGTCGGCCGGCGACTTCGAGTTGGAACTACGCGCAGCAACGCGCGAGCCACTCGAGAAGATTATCCCAGCTCTCAAGGTACTCGGGCTCTGCGGAGGCCTCGGAAGCCGATCTAGAAATGGTTACGGGAGCCTTACGCTGAGGGAACTTCGCTGGGTCGATTCTGGCGAGAACGAATGGAAAAATCCGTCGAGCGCAGACGAATTGCAGCGTGAGATAAGCAAACTGCTGAAATCGGATGGTGCCGATATCCCGCCGTTCACCGCGGCCTCCAAAAATGTTTCTGTCGCCGTCGGAAATAAGCCTCCAGAGAAGTGCGAAAAGAT
This sequence comes from Vulcanimicrobiaceae bacterium, assembly GCA_049964475.1. Classification (GTDB taxonomy): domain Bacteria; phylum Vulcanimicrobiota; class Vulcanimicrobiia; order Vulcanimicrobiales; family Vulcanimicrobiaceae; genus JABEUX01. Next base: position 1,843 of record JBMFXH010000232.1, on the reverse strand, counting down.
CCATCACGACTTACTCTCAGCATATCGGAAGTTCCTTTATTCAAATGAGGAAAATCCTAGGCAGTCACCATATGAACTAGAGGAGCGAAAGCAATTTGGCGAACCGAGAAAAAGCAAGGTTCGTCGTGCTAAACCACTTTTCATGCATGTGCATGAAATCAGTCAAAACCACGCCATTCCCGTTGCCGTTTATATGCCAGGAAGCTGGACCGAAGCAGTTAAGGAAATACCGGGGGAAGGAAAACTTGTCCGTGAGTTTTTACAGAGAGTCGAAAAGTTATGAGCCGAATTTCATTTTCAATTTCTCCCGTTCAATCCTTCGTCATACAGTCACGTCGTACGCGCGACCTATGGGCATCGTCGTGGCTCCTTTCATGGCTAAGCGGCCAGGCCATGTTTGCAGCGTTGCAAAATGGAAAACCTGGCCGTGAACTCGTCATCCCGAAAGTGTCGGGAGATAATCTTCCGAAGCTCGCCGGCCGCGAATTTCCCGTGTTGCCGAACCGATTTATTCTGATAGTAAATGACCTTGACGACGCTCGGAAAGCCGCTGTTGCGGCGGAAAATGCCTTTCAGAAGGCATGGAAGAGTATCGCCATGGAGGTATGGGCGCATTTTATAGAGAGCGCGGCATCGAAAAACCCGGATCAAGTAGCCCAGATTTGGTCGCGACAGATAGATAGTTTTTGGGAGTTTTCATGGGTTGCCCATGAAGAGGACGATACGTCGGCGCTCGACCGACGTAAAAATTGGCGCCTTCCCCCGGTGACCGTCGAAAGCGGCGATCGCTGCACGCTTATGCCCCCTTGGCAAGAGATATCGGGGTTTTCATCTGCTCGGCCGGAAGGGCGGAAGGCCCAGCACGAATTCTGGCAGACAGTGAAAAGGGAGGTGCGCGACCCTCAATCGATCGACGATCGCGAACGCCTTTGTGCAGTCGCCGTTGTAAAAAGATTATTCCCTATGCTAAAGGGCGAATCGTTAAAAAAAGCATTCGGTAATGATGTCTCAGGGTGGACGAGCGCTTGGCCATCGACGGTAGATTTTGCTACGTATCCGTGGCGGAAGCGCATAGAAAAAGCGTGTGAAGCGGACACCCGCCTCGATTCCCTAATAGAGAATTTCCTTCGCGTGGCTGGATATGAAGGCCAAAGACTGACGGAGCCCAAGATCGGCCGCTTGGTCCTTGAGGAATCCATCGATCGTCTCGACGATAGAGACTCAGGGTATAAGGATCGTGTCAAAGTGGCCTTGGGAGAAATTGAGCGCCATTTTGGAAAGCCGGCCGGGGGGCACTTTGCCGTCCTAAAAGCTGACGGCGATCATGTTGGAAAGGCGTTGCGTTCTGCCGCCGAGGCCGGAAAGGAAGAAAAGTTTTCTCGATCTTTGGTCGAGTTCGCTGAAGCCGTGCCCGACATCGTCAAAAAATACGCTGGCCGTTGCGTTTACTCCGGCGGCGACGACGTATTAGCGTTGATGCCGACCGACGATGCTCTTTTATGTGCTAGCGAGATTGCTAAGACCTTCAGCGATAAATTCAGCAGATTGCAAATATCTCGCCCGCCGACGCTTTCCGTAGCGGTGTTATTCGCCAATTACCTTCATCCCCTTAGGCAGGCGTTGCATGGCGCCGAGCGGCTGCTTAATGATGTAGCAAAGGGGGAGAGCGGCCGGGATAGCCTCGCAATTGGTCTACAGAAGCATAGCGGGTACTCCGCGCAACTTGCAGGGAAGTGGGATTGGTGGGATACGCGAATCGACATCTTTAAAAAAATGCTCGACGGCAATTTGACGGGTGAGCCGACGATCACGAGAAGTTACCTGCACCACGTTCTTGAGGTGC
>JBMFXH010000231.1:0-3359 GCA_049964475.1 Vulcanimicrobiaceae bacterium | reverse complement strand
CCGAGCATCGCTGCTCGGCCATCGTTTCGTTTCCGCGAGAGCGGCGTTATTTCGGGTAGGTCATCTCCTTGGGTACGACGATTTTGTCGAACTCGTCGGCGGTAACGTAACCGAGTTTGAGCGCGGTCTCTTTGAGGGTCGCGCCGTCGTGGTGCGCTTTCTTGGCGATCTCGGCCGCCTTATCGTAACCGATCTTCGGCGAGAGTGCGGTGACGGTCATCAACGATTCGGCGAGGTATTTTGCGATCACCGGCTCGTTGGCTTGGAGCCCCTCGATGCAGTGTTCGCGGAACATCGTGCAGGCGTCGCGGAGCAACGTCGTGCTGTGCAAGAAGTTCGAGATCATCACCGGGTTAAAGACGTTGAGCTCGAAATTGCCTTGGCTCGCGCCCATCGTAATGGCGACGTCGTTACCGAAGACCTGAACGCAGACCATCGTCATCGCTTCCGATTGCGTCGGGTTCACTTTCCCCGGCATGATCGAGCTACCCGGCTCGTTCTCCGGGAGTACGAGTTCGCCGATGCCGGCGCGCGGGCCGGAGCCGAGCCAACGCACGTCGTTGGCGATCTTCATCAGCGCCGCGCCGAGCATTTTGAGCGCGCCCGAGGCGAAAACGAAGTCGTCGTGCGAGGCGAGCGCCGTGAATTTGTTCGGATGCGAGCGGAACGGCAGCTTCGTGAGCTCCGCAAGTTTCGCCGCCGCGCGATTCGCAAACTCGGGGTGCGCGTTGAGCCCGGTGCCGACCGCCGTTCCGCCGATCGCGAGATCGTAGAGGTGCTCGAGCGCTTCACGGCACGCGACCATCGCTCGGTCGAGCTGGGTAACGTACCCCGAGAACTCCTGCCCCAGCGTCAGCGGCGTCGCATCCTGTAAATGCGTGCGTCCGACCTTTACGATATCTTTCCAGGCTTTTGCTTTCACGTCGAGCGCGTCGCGGAGTTTCTGCACGGCGGGGAGCATCGCGACCATCGCCTCGGCTGCAGCCATATGCATCGCCGTCGGGAAGGTGTCGTTGCTCGACTGGGACATGTTGACGTGATCGTTGGGATGGATCGGCTTCTTGCTGCCCATCTCGCCGCCGGCCATCTCGATCGCACGATTGGAGATGACTTCGTTGACGTTCATGTTCGTCTGCGTGCCCGAACCGGTCTGCCATATCCGCAACGGGAAGTGCGCGTCGAGTTTGCCGGCGATGACTTCGTCGGCTGCAGCGACGATCAGTTTCGTCTTCTCGGCATCGAGTTTTCCAAGGTCGTGATTAACCAGTGCGGCAGCTTTCTTCAGCTGCGCCATCGCAACGATGACCTGCTTGGGCATCACATCGCGGGGCCAGCTACCCTCGCCGATCTCGAAGTGAATGAGCGAGCGCGCCGATTGCGCGCCGTAGTATTTGTCGGCGGGCACATCGATGGCACCCATGGAGTCGGTCTCTTTGCGCGACTGAAGCGCGCCGTTGGAGGCGGTGTTGGTGGTCGTCATAGCCCCGCTATCTTTGCGCGAAGCGAGGCCGGACCGCCTGGACTTAGGTCGCTCGGGATGCCCGAGATGCCGCCCGTTTCGGAGCGATCGTGCCGACCTCGCCCAAAATCCGCATTTCGACGACCTCGTACACCGTCAGCGGGAAGCGCGCGTCGTGGCGGCGGGGGTTGCAACGGCCGCAGGTCATCGAGCGCCGCGGCAGACGGCGCCGGAGGGCCTCCATGCCGCAGTGCTCGCAGCGAAAGATGTAGCGCGTGCTCGCCTCCTGGAGCGGACGGACCGTGCCGAGATCGTGGTGGATCGAGGTGATGCCACACTGCTTCATCTTCCGACGAAAGTGCGCGCCGTGCCCGGTCTCGCCGAAGCGCTGGAAGCACCACACGTGGATCATCTCGTGCAAGAGCGTCTCTTCGAGCGCCGCCGGATAGCGCCGAAAATGCTTCGGCGAGAGTTCGATGAGCGCGGGGACGCGATAGGTCGTCCGCCCGGCGCAGTTTGAAAACCGCTCGTTGTAGGCGATCGAGCACGCACCGATCTCGCCGTCGAAATGCGCGAGATTGAGACGCGCGAAGAGCATTTGGAGATCGGCTTCGGTCGGCAAGGGAGCGCTCATTGCCGCTTCCATTTCGCCGCCGCGCGCGCTCGTTCCGTGCGGGTTCCGCGCCTGCAGCGGTCGAACGATGGTCCCATGCAATCTCCACCATCCCCAAAGCGCGGGCTCCCCGCGCCGCTGGCGATCGGCCTGTTCGTCGCCTTCGCCGCCGTCTTGTTACTGGTCACCGGCGATTTCATTATCAAAGGCTTCGACGTTCGCGGATCGGTCTTCGGGGCGAGTGGCCCCTCGATGCAGCAAAATGCGGGAAGCGCAGCCGCGGTTCAGGGCGGGCCACCGCCGGCGGTCATGCTGCAGGTTTCGCAGCTCAAGGCGCGCATAGCGAAGGATCCGCACGACGGCGTTGCACTCACGCAACTCGGAGATCTCTATCTCGCGTCCTCGCAATTCGCCCGCGCAATTCCGTATTACGAACGCGCGTTGGTCATCAATAAAGGCAACGTCGCGGCGAAGACCGGCCTCGAACAAGCGCGCATCGGCCTCGCGCAGGCCGCGAAGGAGTGATCGCGATCCTCCAAGCGACATTGCTCGCGCTCACGTCGCTCGTCGCCGCGCTTCCCAGCGGCTTCACCTACCTTGCCTCGTTCGCTCCCGAGATTCGTCAGGATATTCGCTATGCAACGCCGGATAATTTTACCGGCACGCGCGTTCCCGGCTACAACGCGCCGGATTGCATTCTCACGTTGCCTGCAGCGAAGGCGCTCGTACGGGTCGAACGCCTACTGCTCGAGCACTACCTCACGCTGCGCGTCTTCGATTGCTATCGCCCCGAGCGTGCGGTTCACGCATTCGTCGCCTGGAGCAAACGCCCGAGCGAGCTCGCAGCGAAGGCCCGCTACTTTCCGAACGTCCGGAAAAGCGATCTTTTCCGGCGTGGATATCTCGCTGAAAGCTCCTCGCATAGCCGCGGCAGCACCGTCGATCTCACGATCGACGGCCTGGCAATGGGGACCCCCTACGATTTCTTCGATCCGCTCTCGCGCGGCGATGCCCCGGTTCCCACGCAAGCGCGGGCAAATCGTACGTTCCTCGCAATGCTCATGGAGCGATATGGGTTCAAAGCCGACCCGGCGGAATGGTGGCACTTCACGCTCGCGCGCGAGCCCTATCCGAAGCGGTCGTTTAATTTCCCGGTGACGGCGCAGCCCCGGCGGTGACGCCTCGCGCGCCGATTGCGCGCGCGATCTCGACGACATCTTCGGCGTCGAGCGCCAACCCGCCGGCGATCTCTTCGTAGCGTTCGATCGCTTGGCGAGCCGTATCACC
>JBMFXH010000230.1:0-3378 GCA_049964475.1 Vulcanimicrobiaceae bacterium | reverse complement strand
AGCCCGCGCACGGGCGGTGTCCCACGACCCGGCCGTCGTCCCCTCAGCCCCCGGGTCGTCCGGCCCCGACGAACCCGTAGTAGTACATCGGAGCGTAGGACACGTCCTGGCCGGGCTCCGGCGCTTGGATGATCGTCGCCGCGCCGTAGGGGCCGGACCCGACGTACATGGCCACGTGCGTGACCGGCTGCGATCCGTCGTTCGGAAACCAGTAGAAGAGCAGGTCCCCGGGGCGGATGGCACCGAGCGGGATGTGCGTGGACTCCTCGTACTGGTACCAGGCGCTGTGGGAGAGCGCGACGCCGGCGCTCGTCGATGCGCTGCGCGCGGCCGGGCGGCGCGTCCATATCGAGAGCAACGGCACGATTTTCACCGAGTTGCCGCGCGACGTGTGGCTCTGCGTCTCGCCGAAGGAGCGCGTCGACGCCCGCATGGCACGGCGCGCCGACGAAGTGAAGCTCATCGTCGACCGCCGCGTTCCCGAGGAGCATCTCGCGCTCTTTCCCGAGCAGCCGACGATTTTTTTACAGCCGGAGGGCAATAAGGCGAGCAATATCGAGCTCGCCGTCGCCTACGCGCGCGCGCACCCGAAACGCTTTCGCCTCTCATTACAAACGCATAAATTCATCGGGATTCCCTAACGTGCGCGTGCTCGCCGTCTGCGCGACGCATTTCGAGCGCGCGCGAATATCGCTGCCCGAAAAAGTCCGAACGCTCCTCTGCGGCGTCGGGCCGGTCGAAGCGGCCGCACGCACCGCTGTCGCGCTCGTCGGCGAGCCCTACGATCTCGTGATCAATATCGGCATCGCCGGGGGCTTCGAAGGGCGCGCCGAGATCGGCGAGAGTTGCGTCGTCGCCGCCGATTTCATCGAACTCGATCGCGAGAACGGCGAAGCGCTCCACCTTCCACCCGGAGACCGCCTCTACCCGCGCGCGCAGAGCGACCCGTCGCTGGTCGAGATGCTTGCGGCAAGCGGAATCCGGCAGCGCACCGGCGTCACCGTCTCGCGCGTGACGACGGCGGCACGCACCTGCGAACGCCTCTCCGCACTGGGAGCCGAGGTCGAGAGCATGGAGGGGTTCGCGGTCTTACGCGCTGCCGAGATCGCCCACGTCCGCGCGCTGCAACTCCGCGGCATCTCGAATATCGTCGGCCCGCGAGCGGCCGAAAATTGGAACGTCGAGGCGGCCTTCGCCGCCCTCGCCGATGCAACCCATCGCCTTTTCGCCGCCGTGGAGCCGACGTGAACGAACGCATCACCCTCGCCTACTCGCCCTGTCCGAACGACACGTACATTTTCGCAGCACTCACGAACGGATTGCTCGCAGATGCACCGCGCGTGGATGTGGTGCTGCTCGACATCGACGAACTCAACGACGCCGCTGCCGACGCACGCTACCCACTCACGAAAGTGAGTTACGGTGCAATCCCATACTTGATGCGCGATTACCGCCTGCTGCGCTCGGGGGGAGCGCTCGGCCGCGGTTGCGGCCCGCTCGTGGTCGCGCGCCCCGATCGCGTACGGAACTGGAGCTCGCTCGACGACCCGTTGGTCGCCATCCCCGGCGAGCGCACGACCGCATTCCTGTTACTCCAACTCGCGCTCGGGCGGTGCCCGCGCACGCAGATCATGCGTTTCGATCGAATCGTCGATGCGGTCGCACGCGGTGAGGTCGACGCCGGGCTCATCATTCACGAGTCGCGCTTTACCTATCAACATGCCGGCTTGCATGCGCTGCTCGATCTCGGCTCGTGGTGGGAGGAGACGACCGGGCGACCGATTCCGCTCGGTGCGATTCTCGCACGCCGCGATCTCGGCCGCGAACGCGCACTCGCAATCGATGCAGCGGTGCGCGACAGCCTAGCGTTCGCTCGCAGCGACGAGACGGCGATCATGCCGTACGTTCGCGAGCACGCTTTCGAGATGGATGAAGCGGTGATGCGCGCGCACATCGGCCTCTACGTCAACGACTATAGCATCGATGTCGGCGCCGAGGGAATGCTTGCCGTGGAAGAGCTTTTCGCGCGCGGGCGCGGCGCAGGCATCCTGTCCGACGACGCGAACGCGGCGTTCATCGCATGAATCTCCGAACGATCGCCGCATCACTCGCACTCCTCGTCTCGGTCACCGGTTTCGGCGCGATACCGCGCGCCAAAATCGTCCTCGGCGACGAAGTCTTTCTTCGTTCCACCTGGCACGATCTTCATGGCCGCTGCGTCGGCGTCGTCACCAACCAGACCGGCGTCACCTCACAACTCGTCAACATCGTCGACGCGATTCGCGAGAACCCCCATATCTGTATCAAAGCGATCTATTCACCCGAACACGGCCTTCGCGGAGACCAACTCGCCGGGAAGTTCGTTTCGTCCTACCGCGACCCGCGCACGGGGCTTCCCGTCTATAGTTTGTATGGGCCGCAGCGCATGCCGACGGCGGCGATGCTCCGCGGCGTCGACGTGCTGCTCTTCGACATTCAAGATGTCGGCGATCGGGCCTACACCTACATCTCCACCATGGCCGAAGTCATGAAGGCGGCCGCGCGTTATCACAAGAGCATCTGGGTGTTGGACCGCCCAAACCCGATCGGCGGCGAGATCGTCGAAGGTCCGGTGCTCGATCCGCGTTTCCGTTCCTTCATCGGACTCTATCCGATTGCTATGCGGCACGGGATGACGATCGGCGAGCTCGCGGAGATGTTCAATAACGCCTTCGGGATTCACGCCCACTTGCGGGTGGTCAAAATGATCGGTTGGCGTCGCTCGATGCTCTGGAACCAAACGGGGTTGCGCTGGGTGGAGAGTTCGCCGAATATCCCAACCTGGCAGACAACGCTCGTCTATCCGTGCACCGGGCTCATCGATAACGGCGGCATCAACAACGGCGTCGGCACCGCAAAGCCGTTCTTTTATGCCGGCTATCTCCATATGCCGGCGTACGCCTATGCGAGCGCTTTGAATGCCCGACACCTCCCCGGCATCTATTTCCGTCCGGCGGCATGGTCGCCGTTCTTCGGCTTCTGGCGCGGCCGCGAACTCTCCGGCGTCGAGCTGTACGTCACGCATCCGCATCGCTTCCGCAGCGTTGAAACGGCGGTGGAGTTGCTCGTTGCCGGGCATCGCTTGATGCCGCGACTACGCATCAATGCGCGCGGAATGGATAACGACTGGGGCACCGACGCGGTGCGGCTCGGGCTCGAACGCGGCGAGAGCGCACGACAGATCATCGACTCCTGGCAACCCGCGCTCGCGCGCTTCATGAAGCTGCGCGCGAAGTATTTGCTCTACCCGAATTAGCCGTAGTGTCAGCCCGAGTAGGCTGCGCAGCAGCCGTAATGTCAGCCCGAGTAGGCTGCGCAGCAGCCGTAATGTCAGCCCGA
>JBMFXH010000229.1:0-3393 GCA_049964475.1 Vulcanimicrobiaceae bacterium | reverse complement strand
CGAATCGTCGCTTCGCTATCATACGAAGCTGCGTTGCGTGCTCGTGCGAGCGCCGAATCCAGCAACCCGAGGTCGCGTACGCCGGCAGCGCCGCCGTGCTCGGCGATCTGCGCATCGTGAATCGCGAGCACCACCTCGCGCGAAATCCAGCGAATTATTTCGCGAGCTCGCGCAGCACGTCGCGTCGCCGCTTCATAATCGCTTCGGCCGTCGCCATCTGTTCGGCGAATTCCGGATCGTACGGCGTCAGCCGAAAGCCATCTGGCGATTCGGTGAGGTAGAGCGTGTCGCCGACATCGGCGTGCAGCCGAGCGAGTGCTTCCTTCGGTATCACCGCGCCGACCGAATTCCCGACCCGGGAGAGCTTGATCGCCGTCATAACCTTTCCGTACTTACATCCGTACGAACGTCCTCCTCTCCGCTGCGACTCTTGCCTCACCCACCCGCAGCGGGTATAGTGGAGCCCAGTGGTGTAAAGTGGCGCCAAGGGGAGTATAGGTGCAGGGCGAGTTTCCGCGATTCACGGGGTCGGCCGAGCATACCCTCGACGAGAAGGGTCGCCTCGTCGTGCCCTCCCGCTTCCGCGAGCGCCTGGGGGCGGGCTTCGTCATCACGATCGCCCAGCCCGAGCCCTGCCTCGCCCTCTATCCCGCCCCCACCTGGGGCGCGTTCTGCGCCCGGCTCGAAGCCGCACCGCTCAAGGACGAGCGCTTCCGTCGCCTCGTCCGCCACCTCTTCGCCCACACCGAAGAAGTCGGCTGCGATGCCCAGGGGCGCCTGCTCATCCCCGCCGCCCTCCGTTCTTACGCCGGCATTGCCCGCGATGCGATCAGCGTCGGCACCCTCACCCGGGTCGAGATCTGGGCGAAGGAACGCTTCGCCGCGCACGCCGCCCCCGAGGGCGAGGTCGCCGATTTCATGGCCGAGCTCGGGCTCTACTAATGGAGCGCCACCATGCACGTCAGCGTCCTGCTCGCCGAATCGCTCGAGTATCTCCACCTGCAGCCCGCGGGTACGTACGTCGACGCAACCTTCGGGGCGGGTGGCCACTCCCGCGCGATTCTCGCCGCGCTCTCCAGCGGCCAACTGATCGCGTTCGATGCCGATCCGTCGGCACGCGCGCGTGCCGAAGCGCTGCACGATCCGCGGCTGCACTTCGTGCACGCGAATTTTCGCGAGTTGGACGCGCACTTGGATGCCTTGCACGTGCCGGAGATCGACGGCATCCTCTTCGATTTGGGGGTCTCATCCATGCAACTCGATGAACGCGAACGCGGCTTCTCGTTTTCGCAATCCGCGCCGTTGGATATGCGAATGAATCCTTATGCCGGGCGCAGCGCCTACGACGTGCTCGCGCATGCCGAGGAGAGCGAGCTCGCCGATATCTTCTATCAATACGGTGAGATTCGCGAATCGCGCCGGCTCGCGCGTGCCATCGTCGCGCGCCGCGAAGCGGGTAAACTCCCCACCACCACCACCGATTTCGCGGCCTTTATCTCCGGGCTCATGCAACGCACCGGGCGGCGCGAGCGCACCCACCCCGCGACGCGCGCGTTCCAAGCCTTACGTATCGCCGTCAACGACGAACTCGGCTCGCTCCACGACGGGCTCGCCGCCGCGATCGCGCGCCTGCGGGCGGGCGGGCGTATCGTTGCGATCTCCTTTCACTCGCTCGAAGATCGCATCGTGAAACAGACCCTGCGCGGTGACGAACGCCTCCTCGTGCTCACAAAAAAACCGATCGTCGCCGGGGAAGCCGAGTGCGCGCAAAATCCGCGTTCGCGAAGCGCGAAATTACGAGCCGCTGAAAAGAAGGCCAGCTGATGGTACAGATGCAACCGCGTCGCCGCGAAGAGGCCCGCATCCCCAATCCGCGCAGCGCGCGCAACGCCGCACAACGCCGCGTCGTGCGCAACTCGCGCGCGCGCTATCGCCCCATCGTGCTATCGCTCACCTTCCTGCTCGCGGTGCTCGTTCCGGTCACCGGTTACGTCATGCTCACCTCGTCGATGACCGGGCTCACCTACGCCGTCGAAAAGGCGCACGCCCGGCAGAAGCGCCTCCAGGATGAAACGCTGCGCTTAGAAGACCGCGTCGAACAGCTCTCCTCCGATGCGCGCCTTGCCCGCCTCGCAGCGCAGTTACACATGCACCCGGCCTCCACCGAGATTGCGGTGCAACTCGCGCCGCCGCAAACGCAGCAGCAACGCATCGCTTTCCTCTCCGGCCTCGCGCGGTGGTTCCACCCCGCCACGGTCGGGAAACGGCGATCCTGAAACGGAGTTTCGCGCGCACGGCGACCGATCGAGCGCGCTGGTTTTATATCGGCGTTCTCTGCTTCGGGCTCTTCCTCGCCGGAAAGCTTGCCATCGTGCAAGCGATGCAGGGGCCGGGGCTCGCACGCGATGCACTCGCCCAGCGCTCCGACACCATCGAGATCTTCGCGCGTCGCGGCAGCATTCTCGACCGGAACGGCGCGGTGATCGCGCGTTCGTTGCCTTCGAAAAGCATCTATGCCGTACCGCACGACATCAGCGATCCCGATACCGTCGCGCGCGAACTCGGTAAAATCGTCGGCAAGCTCAGCCCCGATACCGTCGCCGCGCTCCACGATAAGAGCCTCTGGTTCATCTGGATCGCGCGCAAAGTCGATCATTCGGTTGCGCAGCGCGTTGCGGCACTGCATCTCGTCGGCGTCGCGGAGCGGCGTGAGAAGACCGGGCGCCGCGTCTACGTCGATGGACCGGAGTTCTCGTCGACGATCGGTTTCGTCGGCACCGACGAAAACGGGCTCGACGGTTTAGAGTACAGCCTCAACCCGTGGCTGCAAGGGCGTTCGGGAAAAGAGACGCTCGAGACCGACGAAATGGGGCGCCCGCTGCCGTTCGGCCACCCCATCGTGCTCAAACGCGCGCGCCCCGGCTACGACGTCGAACTCACGCTCGATTCCTACCTGCAGTTCGTCACCGAACGCGCGCTGGAAAAGCAAGTCAAAAAATACCACGCGAGCTCCGGCGTGGCGATCGTCATGGATCCGAAGACCGGCGCGATTCTCGCGCTGGCGAATCTGCCGCACTTCGATCCCAACCACTTCTGGCGATACACCAACGCGCAACGCCGCGACCGGGCGGTCGAAGATGCGTACGAACCGGGCTCGACCTTCAAACTCGTCACCGCCGCAGCCGCGATTCAATCGGGGAAAGTAACCCTCGCATCGCGCTTCCCCGCGCGCGATGAAATCACCGTCGGCGGCCACACCATCCACAACGCCGATGACGGCTTCACCGCCGGCAGCCACGGCACCGAATCGCTCGAAAACATCATCGCCTATTCGCATAACGTCGGTGCCGCCGAAGTCGGCATGAGCATCGGCGCGCGCACGTTTTACAACAT
>JBMFXH010000228.1:0-3416 GCA_049964475.1 Vulcanimicrobiaceae bacterium | reverse complement strand
GGGCGGTGTCGGCGGCGTCACCATCGAGAACGGGATCGATTTCGGGAAGTTCATCGCCGTATAAGCGATCGTCGCGCTGCCGTGTTTCACTTGAATCGCGAAGGTGTGGATCGCGATCTCGATCTTCGAGTTGCGAACGATCCAATACTTGCCGACCTCGCCGAAATTCATCTGCACGTATCCTCCGAGTGAGAGGGCGACGAGCGTCGCAAAAATATTAAACCGTAGCGAGCAGATGCGCATCGTCTTTGCATCGATGACGACCTGACTGAGCGTGTGAACGGAGGGATCGTAGAGAGCGGTGAGGTGGAGCGCATGGCCGGGCGAACCATCCGGGCAGAGCGCGGCTCCGCGGTCTTCGATGCGGTAGGCGCCGGGGCTGATCGCCGAGACGACCGCGATCGTTTTGAGCCCCGGTGGCGGCGTCGCGATCGGATGCAGAGGTTTGCTCGGCGCCGGTTTGCCGTCCCAACCGTAGCGCAGGAAGTCGTACGCGCCGGGCCAGGTCGGCACGAAGACCGGCGAGGTGCTGTAGTAACGCGTTCCCTTCGCGTCGACGTTGAGGGTGCGATCTCCGCGTGCCCGCATCCAGGTGCGATAGCGTTGCTGTCCGAGTTTCGCCATATCGCCGCCCCAATTCACGAAGATTGCCGTGCTACCGTTCCCCAGCGGGCCGAGTCCGAACGCGAGCCCCTGTGAATGGAACGTCGTCGTGAAGATCGCGGCCGGCGGTTCGGGGAGGCGTTGCATCGCGGCGATCGCCGCTTCGTAGTAGGTCGTCGCCGAGGGGGCGGCCGCGCGTGCGGGCAGTGCCGGGGCGAGGAGTGCCGCGGCAAGCGCGACCAGAGCAGTGGTACGGAGCGGTCGGTCGATCATACGCGTCGCTTACCGAGCCAAGGCCGGCGTGGTTTCAGAGGCCGACCTCTACCAAACGTAAAGATATCGTTAGGTTCATGAAGGATTCTGCCGAACGTCGTAGCCCAGCATCCTCGAAAGGAGGAAGATCGCCGCATCCCCTCCACCATAGTGCAAGGAACCCTTATGTCCGTTTCTCTCGTTCGCCGCTCGATCGGCGCCGTTTTTCTCAGTGCCCTGATTGCCCCCGGCCTCGCGTCGGCCGCGACGGTCAGCGCCTCGCTCGTCCCCGACGGCACCTACGTCGTCCAAGTCGAGGCCGTTAAAGATGCGCGGCACGCCCTCGTGCTGCTTCCCAACGGCATGAAGACCACGCTGACCGCAACGGGCAGCGCGAGCTTCTCCAACGTGAAGCCGCACCAGCAGTTGCGCGTCTCGATCATCGCCGGCAAAACGCCGGTGCTCGCGGTTACCCGCCGCTAACGATTGCCGCGCGCCGGGCTCGGAGACGGGCTCGGCGCGAAATCGGCCGCCGGCAGCGTTGCCGGCGCGGCAACGTTTTGGAACGCTAACCACACGCTGAGTTGCGAGACTTGCAGCCCGAACGAACGGAAGCCGATCACGAAACGCGCGTCGTGCACCAGCCAATAATCGGCGCTCTCGCCGAAATGAAGCGCGAGATAGCCGGAGACGCCGACGGCGACCAACGAATCGGCGACCGAGAAGCGCATCTCGCAGAAACGCCCGGTCGCGGTTTCGATCACCACGTGCGTTAAGAGGCGACGCTGTTTGTTGCGGATCGCTTCGAAGTGCAGCGCGTGGCCGGGTGCGCCGTTCGGACAGATCGCCGGACCGCGGTCGGTGATGAGGTAATCGTGCGGCGCGACGGCGGTGACGATGGCGATCGTCTTCAAACCCGGCGGCACTTTTCCGGAGCTCTTCGGCGCCGATCCTTGCGCGCTGCCTTGCGCTTGCGCCATGTCGAGCCCGTAACGCACGATTTTGCTGACACCGAGCCAGGTGGGGTCGAGGCCGCCGCCTTGCCCCGGCACCCATTTGCCGTGCGGTAATTCGCGCGAACTCTCACTTTCATCGGCGGTTCGAAGCCGATAATCGTCGCGCGTCGGCGGATGCCCGTGCAGCGAGATCGTGGTTTGAAAAGTGAGATACGGCGGGATCGGTTGGTGCTCCATGATCGCGAGCGCATCGCGATAATACTGCGCCGCCGAGGGCGCAGTGGCGGCACGTGCGGGCGACGCGATGCCGGTGCAGAGTAGTGCCGCGGCGAGCGCGGCGCAGCGAAGAAGCAAGCTATTCGATGCAGTCATATCGCCCGCAGTACGGCGCGGCGATACAAAATGTTTCAGCCGCGACTCCGGTCGAGCGCGAAGACGAGCGCGAGCGCGTCGGCGGGCGGGACGATGCGCCCGATTTCGCCGCACTCCTCGCGCCCCGCGGCGAGTGCGAACGTTCCTGCGGCGAGGCGTTCGCCCCCGAGCGGGAGCGTGCCACGGAGAACGAAGAGCGCAATCGCCGATAGCTGTTCGCCCTGCGGCTTTGCGAGCGGCAGCGAGAGCATTCGGTGCGCGAGCGCCCCATCGCGCGTCATGATATTGAAGGCGTCGATCGGCCCGGCCGCCAGCCGCGCGCGGACGCGCTGCGCGCCGGAGAATGCGAAGCCGCTCAGGGCGGGGATCGCTACCTCCGGTCGCTCGCCGAGCAGCAGCGAGAGCCCTTCGCCGAGCGGCACGATCGTGCGCGACCATCCGCTAAAATCGGAGAACGCGGCCTCGTTGCGCTCCGAAGCAACCGTGACGCGAAGGTCATCGTCGAGGTAGAGTTCGCGGGTCGTTCCCGCCCCATTGCGCCAGGGAACCTGCGGGCAATCAGCGAGGCGGCGGGTCAGCATGGCGTCTCTTTTCGCCGATTGGCGAGCGCGCTCCGGCGACGCTTTACCGGGTGGACAAAGGCGGCCCGAGGGTCCCGTGCCAACCTCCGCATCCATGAGTAGCGAATTGCGTGAGTTCCTGACCCTCTCGTATACCGAGCTCGAAGAGTTGAATCTTCGCGCCAAGCAGCAGCGTAAGGACCGGGTTGCACCGGCGACGCTGCAAGCCGAACGCCTCGCGTACCTTCAGGAAGAGCATCGCATCAAAGCGGTGACCGTGCTCTTTAGCGATCTCGAAGGGCGCTTGCACATGCTCGATTACGACAAGAAGTTCTTGTTGAAATCGCACGACAATCTCACCTTCGACGGCTCGTCGATTCGCGGCTTTACCGCCCAACGCGAGAGCGATCTGCGGCTCTTTCTCGATTGGAGCGCTTTCTATTGGGCGCCGTCGGATATCTTCGGCCCCGGCAAAGTGCTCGTCTTCGCCGACGTCATCGACCGCAGCGGGAAACCGTTTGCCGGCGACGTTCGCGGCTCGCTCAAGAAATTTGCGTTGGAGCAATTCACCAAGAACGGTTATACGCTCAATGCTGCCAACGAGATCGAGGGTTTTCTCTTTCAAGGGCTCGACGCCGAGCGCCGTTACCACGAGACCGCGAAATTCGAATAC
>JBMFXH010000227.1:0-3469 GCA_049964475.1 Vulcanimicrobiaceae bacterium | reverse complement strand
GACTTACGTCAAATATGCTGCTGGAACATCCGTTTCAGCCGCGGAAATTTATCGGGGCAAATTGCGACCACCGTTGACCTATGCTTCAATGGGGCCGCGACTTTTCAGCCGCGGAAATCGATGCGGCGGACGCGGCGTTGCGGGCGTTCGGCGCTTCAATGGGGCCGCGACTTTTCAGCCGCGGAAATCCAGCCGGGCCGGTGCCACCGCGGGTATGACTATCACGCTTCAATGGGGCCGCGACTTTTCAGCCGCGGAAATCTTCAACCGCTTGCCGACAATGTGGCCGAACTCCACGCTTCAATGGGGCCGCGACTTTTCAGCCGCGGAAATTGCTCAATCAAGTGATGCCGCAGCAGAAGCCTAATGCTTCAATGGGGCCGCGACTTTTCAGCCGCGGAAATCCGGAGCTGTCCGACATCGCCGATCCGGACCGGTTGCTTCAATGGGGCCGCGACTTTTCAGCCGCGGAAATACCGGGGGTTCTCTTTTACTTTTAAGCGTTATTGGAGCTTCAATGGGGCCGCGACTTTTCAGCCGCGGAAATCGACGACTTCTTTTTGTCCCTTTACGTCCAGCGAAGCTTCAATGGGGCCGCGACTTTTCAGCCGCGGAAATACATTCGGGCGTGTACCATTCTGCCCGGCGCACCATAGCTTCAATGGGGCCGCGACTTTTCAGCCGCGGAAATTGCGTGAGGCCCCGGCCACCGGGCAGTCTGCAACCGCTTCAATGGGGCCGCGACTTTTCAGCCGCGGAAATGGATGCCTGATGATCTCCGCGACTGAAGGCAAGACGGCTTCAATGGGGCCGCGACTTTTCAGCCGCGGAAATCTTGGCGGCCGTCAGCGTGCCATTGCCGGATATCAGCTTCAATGGGGCCGCGACTTTTCAGCCGCGGAAATTGAGCTGGTTTAGATCACAAGTATCCCCCTGCTCGAGCTTCAATGGGGCCGCGACTTTTCAGCCGCGGAAATGTGATTTTAATATTTTCCATGGTGGTGTCTCCAGAGCTTCAATGGGGCCGCGACTTTTCAGCCGCGGAAATGCGTGATCATGGCATGGTTCTACAGCCAAGTCGGGCTTCAATGGGGCCGCGACTTTTCAGCCGCGGAAATGCACACAATAGTATATCGTCACGTTGACCGAATGTGCTTCAATGGGGCCGCGACTTTTCAGCCGCGGAAATTGCACGCAGGATACTCCGGCCGCAAAGCCCGTTACGCTTCAATGGGGCCGCGACTTTTCAGCCGCGGAAATGCTCGCGATGTGCTTTACAAACTTTTCGGGCTGATGCTTCAATGGGGCCGCGACTTTTCAGCCGCGGAAATACCAGTGGCGACATATCCATCGTCCTCTCCGGGCAGCTTCAATGGGGCCGCGACTTTTCAGCCGCGGAAATCCTGCGGCGGCGGTTCGCGCCGAAAGGCGTCCCGCTGCTTCAATGGGGCCGCGACTTTTCAGCCGCGGAAATATCATGCCCCGATGTACCGTTCACTCGGCCGCCGTGCTTCAATGGGGCCGCGACTTTTCAGCCGCGGAAATTGCGGCGGTGGTGCATGGAGCATGAAGGGGTGTGCGCTTCAATGGGGCCGCGACTTTTCAGCCGCGGAAATGGAAAGGTATATCGAAGATGTTCGTGGCGTATTATGCTTCAATGGGGCCGCGACTTTTCAGCCGCGGAAATGGTGCCCGCCCCGTAGACCGGATGACGAGCCGCTGGGCTTCAATGGGGCCGCGACTTTTCAGCCGCGGAAATCCACTGGATCATCGAGCATGGTGACACATGTGACTTGCTTCAATGGGGCCGCGACTTTTCAGCCGCGGAAATCGGGGATGCCGATCATCCAACTGCCGGAATTCACGAGCTTCAATGGGGCCGCGACTTTTCAGCCGCGGAAATCGTTGGGCAAACTTCCCGTAAAGTGAATTCATTAAGCTTCAATGGGGCCGCGACTTTTCAGCCGCGGAAATAGCTAAATTCAGCCAGCTTTACTTGACGTTGACTTCGCTTCAATGGGGCCGCGACTTTTCAGCCGCGGAAATCGAAAAGCCCGTCACAAAGCCTCCCAAAGCAATGAGCTTCAATGGGGCCGCGACTTTTCAGCCGCGGAAATAGTGAAGAGTTGTCTTGACCGTCATATTGCCGACGTGCTTCAATGGGGCCGCGACTTTTCAGCCGCGGAAATTGGATCGGCATCAGAATAATATCCGAGTCAAACATAGCTTCAATGGGGCCGCGACTTTTCAGCCGCGGAAATCTGGGTAAATCGCACCAAAACGTATTGATTTTTGTGCTTCAATGGGGCCGCGACTTTTCAGCCGCGGAAATGGCAGTTGCCGGCAGTCTAAGGAGAAATTGACAATGCTTCAATGGGGCCGCGACTTTTCAGCCGCGGAAATGATGATCTGGCCCGCGGCGTCGCGTATTGGCGCAAGCTTCAATGGGGCCGCGACTTTTCAGCCGCGGAAATCCTGCAGGCGCGGCTGCGTTCGGCGCAGGCGGCCGTGCTTCAATGGGGCCGCGACTTTTCAGCCGCGGAAATATTGCTGGCGGGCGAAACATTAAAGCTGAATTGCGCTTCAATGGGGCCGCGACTTTTCAGCCGCGGAAATTGCAGAACCAGAGTGAAACCGGCCTCAATGAAGCAGCTTCAATGGGGCCGCGACTTTTCAGCCGCGGAAATCCATTTTCTCAAGAGGACAACGGTATGATTCACCACGCTTCAATGGGGCCGCGACTTTTCAGCCGCGGAAATCCCAGCCGGGCCAATGGAACCCGGGGTTCCAACGAGCTTCAATGGGGCCGCGACTTTTCAGCCGCGGAAATGGACACCACCGCGCAGCTGCCGGGATTCGGGCTGATGCTTCAATGGGGCCGCGACTTTTCAGCCGCGGAAATCGCCTTCGCCAGCGATTCAGCGCGTATCTGATCGAGCTTCAATGGGGCCGCGACTTTTCAGCCGCGGAAATGGCGGAACACGATGCCGATAACGGCGAGATAGTCAGCTTCAATGGGGCCGCGACTTTTCAGCCGCGGAAATCCGCCTGCCGCGGCACCTGCAACGCCCGGCGTAAAGCTTCAATGGGGCCGCGACTTTTCAGCCGCGGAAATTATCAGAGCCGGGGGCTGGTGTATGTCTAAAATAACGCTTCAATGGGGCCGCGACTTTTCAGCCGCGGAAATTTCGCCACGGGCCATTAATATTGCAGGCTTGGGTGCGCTTCAATGGGGCCGCGACTTTTCAGCCGCGGAAATTAGATGGCCGCCTTCCTCTGGAACCAGTCCAATCAGCTTCAATGGGGCCGCGACTTTTCAGCCGCGGAAATTCAGCAGCCGTCAAACTCGGTAAACGCAGTGCAGGCTTCAATGGGGCCGCGACTTTTCAGCCGCGGAAATTGAAGCAAGCGTCAATACCCAAACTCGATTGCTCCGCTTCAATGGGGCCGCGACTTTTCAGCCGCGGAA
>JBMFXH010000226.1:0-3489 GCA_049964475.1 Vulcanimicrobiaceae bacterium | reverse complement strand
CGTCACGCCGGTCTGCGCGATGCGGAAACGGACGCCCGGGGGCTCGTCCATCTGCCCGAAGACCAAGGTCGTCTGCGCGAGCACGCCCGACTCTTTCATTTCGAGCCAGAGATCGTTTCCTTCGCGCGTACGCTCGCCGACGCCGGTGAATACCGAGAAACCCTTGTGGACGTTGGCGATATTGCGGATCAGCTCCTGAATGAGCACCGTTTTGCCGACGCCCGCGCCGCCGAAAAGACCGACCTTGCCGCCGCGCGTGTACGGCGCCATGAGATCGATGACTTTAATACCGGTCTCGAAGATTTTCGGCGTGGGATCTTGATGTTTGAATTCCGGAGCGGGGCGGTGAATCGGCCACGTAGCCGCTGCGCTGACCGGCGCATCGGTATCGATCGCTTTGCCGAGAACGTTGAAGATGCGGCCCAGCGTGCCTTCGCCGACGGGCACCGAGATCGGGCTTCCCGTCGCGGTTACTGCAGCACCGCGTACCAGACCGTCGGTCGAACCCATCGCGAGGCACCGTACTTGGTTATTACCGAGTTCGTCTTGCACTTCGAGGGTGAGATCGCGCATCTGCATCGCCGTTCCGCCGAGATTCGCGCCGGATTTCGCCGCGACATTTGCAGCGTCTTCGTTGACGCGAACGGTCAATGCTTCGGTGATTTTGGGCAGCGTCTCAGGAGTAAACTCGACGTCGACGACGTTCCCGAGCACCTGCACGACTTTACCGGTAGCGGTCATGTTCTTGGTTCCTTCTATCAACCGTTGAGCGCCTCGGCACCACCGACGATTTCCAAGAGTTCCTTGGTAATCGCGGCCTGTCGGGCATTGTTCATTTGAATGGTGTATTCGTCGATGAGTTTACCGGCGTTATCGGTCGCATTGTTCATCGCTACGAGTTGGGCTGCGAAGAACGCGGCATCGGTCTCGAGCATCGCGGAGAAAATCGTGAACTCGAGATATTTGGGAAGCAACTGCGAGAGCACTGCCTCCGGAGTCGGGGCGAATTCAACCATCGCCTTCGGCCCCGAGCTGACTGCTTCACGGGTGATGCCGTCGCGTGCGATCGGCACCAGGCGGAGCGTCTGCGGACGTTGGACGAGCATCGAGATCATCTTCGAAGAGACCAGCACGATCTCGGAGATCTTGCCTTCGACGAACGCGGCGCTCGCCGCCCGGGCGACTTCGCGCGCGGCGTCGAGCTTGGAAGCCGCATTGAGCGGCCACGTCGGGTGATCGCCGCCGCCGAGCCGGCGCACCGCCTGGCGCGCCTTCACGCCGACCGAATACATCACCGTGCCGGGATGCTCGCGCAGAAAGGCCTCGCCTTGGCGAATGACGTTGGCGTTGAACGCACCGCAGAGCCCTTTATCCGCGGTCATGAGGATCATGCCGCCGGGCGCCGAGGAATTGCCGGGGTTCATGAAGGGATGATCGATGCGCGAGACCGCCGCGACCAATTCGCGAAGCATCTCACCGAGCGTTTCGGCGTACGGGCGGGCCTGTTTTTGGGCCGTCTCCGCACGACGAATTTTCGCCGCGGCAACCTGT
This sequence comes from Vulcanimicrobiaceae bacterium, assembly GCA_049964475.1. GTDB lineage: Bacteria > Vulcanimicrobiota > Vulcanimicrobiia > Vulcanimicrobiales > Vulcanimicrobiaceae > JABEUX01. Next base: position 1,938 of record JBMFXH010000226.1, on the reverse strand, counting down.
TTCATCGCCTTGGTGATTTGCTGGGTATTCTTCAGCGAACGTATTTGGTCGCGAAGATCTTTAACGCTCGCCATTAGAACGAAGTATTAAACTCCGTGAAAGCTGCATTGAGCTTCGCTTTCACATCGTCGCCTAACTGGTTGCTGGTGCGAATGGAATCGAGCGCATCGGCATGCTTCTGGTGGAGGAAATCGATGAGGCCACGCGCCCACGCCTGCAATTTCGGCGTCGGAATATCGTTGGCATAACCGTTCGTCGCACCGTAGAGCAGGGCAACCTGTTCTTCGACCGGCTGCGGCTGGTACTGCGCCTGTTTGAGCAGTTCGGTGAGTTTCTCGCCGCGCATCAGCTGCATCTGCGTGCCCTTATCGAGATCGCTTGCGAGTTTGGCGAACGCCGCGAGATCGCGGTACTGCGCGAGCTCGAGCTTGAGCTGGCCGGCGACCGATTTCATCGCTTTGGTCTGGGCCGAACCGCCGACGCGCGAGACCGAGAGGCCGACGTCGACTGCCGGACGGATACCTTGGAAGAAGAGGTTCGGGGTGAGGTAGATCTGCCCGTCGGTGATGGAGATCACGTTGGTGGGAATATACGCCGAGAAGTCGCCGGCCTGCGTTTCGATGACCGGAAGCGCCGTCATCGAGCCGCCGCCGAGTTCGTCGGAGAGCTTCGCCGCTCGTTCGAGCAAACGCGAATGGAGATAGAAAACGTCGCCCGGATAGGCCTCGCGCCCCGGCGGGCGGCGAAGCAAGAGCGCCATTTCACGATAGGACTGCGCGTGCTTGGTGAGATCGTCGTAAACGATGAGGACGTCTTTCCCCTCGCCCATCAACTCTTCACCCATCGAACAGCCCGCGAACGGCGCGAGCCAACGCAGGGCCGCCGCCTCCGAGGGGCTCGAGGCGACGATGGTGGTGTACTCCATCGCGCCTTTCTGTTCGAGAATCTGCGCGAGCGCGGCGACGGTCGAATTCTTCTGCCCGATGGCAACGTAGATGCAGAAAACGTTACGGCCCTTTTGGTTGATGATCGTGTCGATCGCGATTGCCGTTTTTCCGGTCGATCGATCGCCGATGATGAGTTCGCGCTGGCCTTTGCCGATCGGGATCAGGGCGTCGATCGCGCGGATACCGGTCTGAAGCGGCTGCTTCACCGGTTGGCGTTCGACCACCGAAGGCGCGGTGTTCTCGATCGTGCGGAAACGCACCGTTTCGATCGGCCCTTTGCCGTCGACCGGCTGGCCGAGCGGATTGACGACGCGGCCGAGCAGCGCGGTGCCGACCGGCACCGACGCAATGCGTCCGGTGCGGCGCACGCGATCGCCTTCTTTAATATCCGAATCGGAGCCCATGATAACGACGCCGACGTTATCCTCTTCGAGGTTCAGCGCGATGCCCTGAAGCCCGTTGGGAAATTCGACGAGCTCGGAGGCGCGTACGCCGCGCAATCCGTAAACGCGTGCGAGGTTCGCACCGACTTCGATGACGGTTCCGACCTCGTCCTCGCGAACCTCGCCTTTGAAGTCCGCGATCTGCTGCTTGAGTATTCCGGCGATTTCGTCGGCTTTTATCATGTGCTTTTTCCTACGGTTCCTTGGTAAATCGTGGGTTTACGTACGTTGTGCGAAAAGGGTACGGGCGAGGTCGTCGAGGCGGCCCGCGACCGTTGCGTCGATCAGGCGGTCGCCCATCATCACGCGCACGCCGCCGATGACGTGCGGATCGACGTTGGTTTCAACGTCGAATTTTTTGCCGAAGCGGCTCTCGAGTTGCTTGACCAGCGCATCGAGATCGCCGGGCGAGAGCGGGCGCGCAGTCGTCACGGTCAGCGGTTCCCCGCCGCGAGCCGCCTGTTCGATTGCGTGGTACTGGCGAACGATCTCGCCGAGCAGCGCCTCGCGCCGCTTGCGCACCAGCAACACGACGGAGTGCGCGACGA
>JBMFXH010000225.1:0-3499 GCA_049964475.1 Vulcanimicrobiaceae bacterium | reverse complement strand
CGTTCTCGCGAATCTCGATGCGGGTCTCTTCGTTCTTGAACTTCGTCACCAGCGCATCGCCCAACGAGATCTTCATGCGCTTGGCGATCGCCTCGGCGAGTTGCGGGTTCGAACTCCCGGAAAACAGGAGAGGCGTGGTGCTCAAGGGATGGCTCCTAGGGCGGGCGGGTAGGCCCAGTGGTTCCGAGCGGGCCGCTCCCACTCCTCGCCGAATCACTTCCAAAGTGGCTTTGCAGGGAACTTTTCGTCTCGTTTCACCCTTCTCGCTCGCCGGCGATCAGCCGGCGGCAACCGCGGCACTCGCTGCTGGCGTAGAGCGCGGCGACCGCATTCAGACTTTACTCGGCGTGACCGGCTCCGGAAAGACGATGGCGATGGCTCGAACCATCGAACTCGTCGGGAAACCCACGCTCGTCCTTTGCCACAACAAAACCCTCGCCGCGCAGCTCTGTGCGGAGTTCCGCGAGTTTTTTCCGCAGAACGCCGTCGAGTATTTCGTCTCCTACTTCGACTACTACCAACCCGAGGCATACGTTGCGGCGACCGACACCTATATCGAAAAGGACTCCTCGATCAACGACGAGATCGAGCGCCTCCGCCACGCCGCAACGCAGTCGCTGCTGACACGACGGGACACGTTGATCGTCGCGTCGGTCTCCTGCATCTTCGGCCTCGGCTCGCCCTCCGATTATATGGAGATGTCGCAGCGAATCGCCGTCGGTGAGGAGATCGATCGCGATTATCTCTTGCGGCGGCTCGTCGATATGCAATACCGTCGCAACGATATCGGATTGGTACGTGGAACCTTCCGGGTGCGCGGCGATACGCTCGAACTCGTCGGCGTCGAGGAAGAGCTCGTCCATCGGATCGAATTTTTCGGCGACACGATCGAAGCGATCAACGTCGTCAATTTAATGACCGGGGAGTACGTGGAATCGAAAGACGAACTGCTGGTCTTTCCGGCCAAGCATTTCATCACCCCCGACGAAAAGCTCCGCCGCGCGATTGCCGGCATCGAAGTCGAGCTCATCGAGCGGCTAGCGATATTGCGTGCGGAGAATAAACTGCTCGAAGCGCAGCGCCTGGAGCAGCGGACGCGTTACGATCTCGATATGCTACGCGAAGTCGGGTATTGCAACGGCATCGAGAATTACTCGCGTCATCTCACCGGCCGCGAACCCGGTTCGACGCCGTGGTGCTTGCTCGATTTCTTCCCCAAGGATTGGCTGCTCTTCATCGATGAATCGCACGTCTCGCTTCCGCAGGTGCACGGTATGCTTCCTGGGGACCGCGCGCGGAAGCTCGCATTGGTCGAACATGGTTTTCGTTTGCCGAGCGCGCTCGACAACCGACCGTTAAGTTACGAGGAATTCGACGCGCATATCAACCAGGCGATCTATGTTTCGGCGACGCCGGGAACCTACGAAACCGGGCGAAGCGCGCAAGTGGTGGAGATGATCGTGCGGCCGACCGGGCTAGTGGATCCGGAGATCGAGGTCCGCCCGACGCGCCACCAGGTCGACGATCTCATGGAAGAGATTCGCCTTCGCGTCGCGCGCAACGAACGCGTCTTGGTAACGACGCTGACGAAAAAAATGGCCGAAGATCTCACCGATTTCTTGGTGGAGGCGGGGTTGAAGGTACGTTATCTCCACAGCGAGGTCGATACGCTCGAGCGGATCTCGATTCTGCGCGATCTCCGCAACGGGGTCTTCGACGTGCTCGTCGGGATCAATCTGTTGCGCGAAGGGCTCGACCTTCCCGAGGTCTCGCTCGTCGGCATTCTCGACGCCGATAAGGAGGGATACCTGCGCAGCGCGACCTCGCTGATTCAAACGATCGGCCGCGCGGCCCGCCACGTCGAAGGCAAAGTGATTATGTACGCCGATAACGTGACCGAATCGATGGCGCGTGCGATCGGCGAAACGCGCCGCCGCCGCGAACGCCAGACCGCGTACAACCTCGAACATGGTATCGAACCGCGCAGCGTCCGCAAGGAGGTTCGCGATATTCTCGCGATGGTCGGCGGCGGCGACCGCGGGGAGAAGAAGGCGACTGCGCGCGATCGCCTGCCGCGTGAAGTCGCGGCGCGAATGGCGGCCGATCTCGAGAAAAAAATGCGCGAATTTGCGGCCAATCTCGAATTCGAAAAGGCCGCAGCGGTGCGCGACGAACTCATCGAGATCCGCAAGCAGAGCGGCGCGGCGGAGTCGATATTATTCGGCGCTCGCGCTCCGAAAGTGCTCGCGCGCGCGCTCGACGAATCGATAACCTCATGATCGATCTCGTCCTCTTCGACCTCGACGATACGTTGCATGACGATACGCAAGCCTGCCTTCTCGCCGGCATGGAAGCCGCCGAGGAGGTCGCGGCCGATCGCAACATCGACGCACGCTCGCTTGCCGATGCCTACGCGCGGGAGGCTGCGACTTTCTGGCACGGCCTTGCGGTGGAGAATTTGAAAACGTCGTTGCGCGGATTGCGCGAGCGCATGTGGGAACGCGCACTCGCCGATCTCGGCATCGCCGATCCGTCGCTTGCACGCAGGGTCGCGCAGCGCTATTACGACCTACGGAAAAAGTACTTTACGCTCTTTCCCGGGGCGCTGGAATTGTTGGAGGAACAGCGGGAACGCGGGCGACGCCTCGGCATCCTCACCAACGGTTTCGCGGAGACGCACGTCGAGAAAATTGCGCTGCTCGGGCTCAGCGATGCCGTCGATGCAACGTTCTTCGCCGACGATGCCGGGCTGCTCAAACCCGACCCGGCGTTCTTCGAACACGCGTGTCGTCGCCTCGGCGTCGCGCCGACGCATGCAGCGATGGTCGGCGATCGCTACGACCGCGATATCGCGGGCGCCCTCGCCTCGGGGATGACCGCGATCTGGCTCAACATCCGCGGCGAGAGCCTACCGCCGGGCGCGCCCGCCCCGCATGCAACCGTCAGCGCCTTTTCGGGGGTTGGTCGAGCGCTGGAGACCGCTGCTGCGCGGTCTCGGAACGGATAAAGCATGGGGCACGGACTCGATTCGATCGTTATTAAGGGCGCGCGGGAACACAACCTGAAAAACGTCGATCTGACGCTGCCGCGCAATCGCTTGATCGTGGTAACGGGGCTCTCGGGTTCGGGCAAGTCGTCGCTGGCGTTCGACACCATCTACGCCGAAGGGCAGCGCCGCTACGTCGAGTCGCTCTCGTCGTACGCCCGTCAATTTCTCGGGCAGATGGAGAAACCCGATGTCGATTACATCGAAGGTCTCTCCCCGGCGATCTCGATCGATCAGAAGTCGACTTCACGCAACCCCCGCTCGACCGTGGGCACGGTGACCGAGGTCTACGATTATTTGCGCCTTCTTTTCGCGCGAATCGGCGTTCCACATTGCCCGAAATGCGGGCGTGCGATTACGACGCAGAGCAGCGAACAGATCGTGGACGCGATTCTCGAACTACCCGAGGGAACCCGCATCGTCTTGTTGGCACCGCTGGTGCGCGGGCGTAAG
>JBMFXH010000224.1:0-3533 GCA_049964475.1 Vulcanimicrobiaceae bacterium | reverse complement strand
CGGGGCGCCGCCGTGATTAGTAAAAGTGAAGGCCGCGCGCACCGTCATCCCAGGTTCCAACTCACGTTCGGGCGAAACGTCGAGCGTTCGAAGCCCCTCGGGTAACGTCGGCGATCCCGGAGCGAAGATTTCCGCGAGGGTGCGCATGACGCCGCGTAGCTTCGCCGTGCAGAAAGGATCTCCGTTTACGATGATTGCCTCAAAAGAACAGCGTACCGCCAAAGCGCTCGGCCGCCTCGGCGCCGAAAATGCATTCCAGGTCCTCGCGCGAGCGCGCGAAATCGAAGCGACCGGAAAGCGCGTCGTCCACATGGAGATCGGCGAACCCGACTTCGACACGCCCGAACATATCAAGCGCGCTGCCGCCGAAGCGCTGAACGCCGGCTACACGCATTATTCCCCGTCCGCGGGCGTGATGGAATTACGCGAATGCATCGCCGGCTTCGTCTCGCGTTTCCGCGGGCTCAGCCCGGCCTACACGCCGGCGAACGTCACCATCGGCCCCGGGCTCAAACCGATCGTCTGGAACCTGCTCTCGGCGCTGCTCGATCCCGGCGACGAATTCATGTATTTCGACCCGGCGTACCCTGCATATGCTTCGGCGGCAAGCTACCTCGAAGCGAAGGTCGTTGCGATTCCGCTTCAGGAATCGCGCAACTGGCGCATGGATCTCGACGAACTCGAACGGCGCGCGAGCGACAACACGAAAGTGCTGCTGATCAACTCGCCGCACAATCCGACCGGCGGCGTGCTGACCCGCGGCGATTTGGAGCGCATCGCCGAGATCGCGATTCGGCACGATATTCTCGTGATCGCCGACGAAATCTATTCGCGGAACTTCTACCTCGACACGCCCTATCTCTCGATAGCGACGCTTCCGGGAATGCGCGAACGCACCGTCATCCTCGACGGGTTCTCGAAAGCCTACGCGATGACGGGTTGGCGGCTCGGCTACGCCGTCGGCCCCGAGAAAATTATCAACGCGACGACACTCTTCAATAACAACACCTTCAGCTGCGTCACGACGTTCGTGCAGATGGCCGGCATCGCCGCACTCACCGGCCCCGAAGAGCCCGTGCGCGAGATGAACGAGATGTTCCGTAGGCGGCGCGATAAGATCGTCGCCGGGCTCAACGAGATTCCCGGTTTCTCGTGCAAGATGCCCGAAGGCGCCTTCTACGCGTTTGCCAACGTGCAGCAGATCACGCACGACGACCGGAAGCTCGCCGCGTACTTACTCGAGAACGCGGGCGTCGCGTTGACCGGTGGCGCGGCATTCGGAAAAGCCGGCGAAGGCTATCTCCGCTTCAGCTACGCGGCGTCGCTCGAAGATATCGATTACGCGCTCGCACAGATCAAAGCGGCGCTCCCGAGTTTCAAAGCGTAGCACGCAGTTGATCGATGGCGTCAATCCCATCGCTATTCTCATTGCCATACTCTTCGTGAGTATGGCAATGCGGGCGACCTCCTCGCAGTGGCTGCTCCGCCTGGCGCTGCTCTGGTGCGTACTCGTCGTCCTCGCACGCGGCATTCTGGTCGTCGACCGCGTGCTACCGAGCGGATGGACGTGGAAGATCGTCGAGATTCTCCCGGCGCTCGTCTTTCTGGTGCTCTCGCTGTTGCGCCGCGAACCACAACGATTCGGCGCCTATCCGTGGACGCGCAGCAACGGCAGCGGTAGCGGCGACACGCCATGATCTTCCTCCAGTTTTTGCTCTTCCTCGGATGGATCGCAGTTGCACTGCGTGTCGAGCGCAATGCGCCATTTTTGCGAGCGGCATGGCTGCTTTTCGCGTGTTCCACCTTCGCTCTCGCGCTCGACCGGCTGCAATCGTTCCACGTCCCGGGACCGTTACACGAAGGCGATTTTATCGCGGCGATCTTCTTCCTCGCGCTCGCAATCGTCGCGTTTGTGTACTCGCGCGTTCGCGGCGAGCCGCAGAAAGCGCGCCGCTGGATCTGGGATCGCTCGTATAGCGACTAGGCGATTATCGGATCTTCATTGCCCGCTTGACGTCGGCGATGACGTCGGCCGCAATGGCGCGCGTGCGCGCGGTTCCTTCGGCGATAATGCGCTCCACTTCGCCCGGGTCGCTGCGAAAGAGACGGTAGCGTTCGCGCATCGGCGCCAGATACGCGTTGAGCGCCTCGGCAAACGCGGTTTTGTCGGCGACGCAACCGAGAGCCCCGCTACGACACTCACCGGCGATCCGCTCGAGCGCGGCCTCCGGCAGCAGCTTCCAGAGCGAAAAGACCGGGCAGATCTCGGGACGGCCGGGATCGCCTTTGCGTAATTTCAGTGGGTCGGTAAACATCGTGCGGATACGCTGCGTCGTCGTCGCTTCGTCGTCGGCGATGAGGATCGCGTTATCGTAGCTCTTGCTCATTTTGCGCCCGTCGGTTCCCGGTACTTCGGGAAATTCCGAGAGCGTCGGCTGTGGTTCGACGAGCACCTCCGCGCCATCACCGTAGAGATAGTTGAAACGACGGACGACCTCGCGAGCGAATTCGAGGTGCGCGACTTGGTCGCGCCCCACCGGAACGCGTTCGCCGCGCACGACGGCGATATCGCAGAGCTGCAACAAGGGATATCCGAGAAACCCATAGGTCGCAATCTCGGCGCCGAGCGCTTCGATCTGCCCTTTATAGGTCGGGACGCGTTCGAGCCACGAAACCGGCGTCACCATCGAGAGCAAGACGTGCAGTTCGGAGATCTCCGGCACGGCGCTCTGTAAAAAGATCGTCGCTTTCTGCGGGTCGACGCCGGCCGCGAGCCACACGGCAACCATCTCGTTGCGTGCGTCGCGAATGCTCTGCGGATCTTCGAAGCCGGTCGTATATGCGTGCAGGTCGGCGATTTCGAAGTAGGCCTCCGCACTATCGCAAAAATCGCGCCACTGCGTCAGCACGCCGACGAGATGACCGAGATGCAGTCCACCCGTCGGGCGCATGCCCGACATCACGCGCGGTTTTCTTTCGAATGCCATCGTTTGTTTCTACCTTGCCGTGGTTGCGAACGTCAATGCGTTATACCGCCTCGCCGAGGCGAGCGCGCACCAGCGCACGCGCCGAACGGAGTGCGTCGCCGATGGAGAAACCGTCGGCAAGCGCTGCGGCCATCCCGAACGCCAGCGTACAACCCGTCCCGCGATGCTTTCCCGGTATTCGCGATCCGGCGAGCGTTTCGGAGCGAATGCGATCGCGAGCGCGTTCGACGAGCACGTCGCGCGGATCGCCATCGAGGTGTCCGCCGGTTAGAACCACCGCGCAGAGACCAAAAGAAAGCAACGCACGGGCCGCTTCATCCATTTCATCGCGTTCGATGGAGCGACGCCCGAGAAGCGCGCCGGCCTCGGCGATATTCGGCGTCACGATCGCGTTCTCGAGCCGCAACAGCCGCTCGCGCAGCGCTTCGAGCGTTCCCGCCGAAACGAGCGCTCCACCCGGCGATGCGGCAAGGACGGGATCGACGACCGCGTAGAGCCGCGGATGCGCGGCGATGCACTCGGCGACGAGCGCGACATGCTCGGCGC
>JBMFXH010000223.1:0-3571 GCA_049964475.1 Vulcanimicrobiaceae bacterium | reverse complement strand
GCATCATGTCGAAGGAGAGCGTCACCCGCTTCTTCTCCGGATCGTTCAGCACTTCGAAGGTCGCTTCGCGTTTCGCACCGTCGACGGCGACGAGATTGTGGCCGAACATCGTCTTGATGCCATAGCGTTCGATGACTTTGTTGAGCGGCTCCTGATAGTGCTTGACGCCGAAAATCGCGGGCGTCGCGGATGCATAAACGATCTCTGCCTTGATGCCGTGTTTACGAAAATAATCGGCGGCCAGATACATGATTTTTTGGGGAGCGCCGGCGCATTTTATCGGCCCGGCGGGAAACGTAAAAATCGCACGCCCGCCCTTAAAGTTACGAATGTATTCCCAAGTTTTCGGCGCGAGTTCGTAGGCGTAATTACTGCTCACACCGTTGGCGCCGAGCGTCTCGGTCAGCCCGGAGACGGCATCCCAATTCAGCTGCAGTCCGGGAGCGACGATCAGCTCGTCGTACTCGACGCGGCGCCCGTCATCGAGGACGACGGCGTTCGCGTGCGGTTCGATCGATGTGACGCGATTCTGTATCCAGGTCACGCCGCGCGGAATGACGCTTGCTTCGGGCCGAGCGGTCTCCGTCGGCGGGAGGATGCCCGCGCCGACCAAGGTCCAGGCCGGCTGGTAATAATGGGTGTCGGAGGGCTCGACGATCGCGATCCCGTCTCGCCCGGCGTTTCGGAGGCGCGCGGCGACGGAGATGCCGGCGGTCCCTCCGCCGACGATCAGCGTCGGGTAGCGTATCTCGAGCGCGCTCCCGCGCCCGCTCTCGTGCAGCACCGGTGCTTGCATGGTTCCTCCTCAGCAGCCGAACTATTAAGGTTCGCAGTGGTTCCCGCTGAGGTTCGCCTAACTACCCGGGTAGTACTTTTCTCGCAGTATCGTATTTGACGATACTCGGTAGCGGCATGGTGCGGGGCCCTTATCGGATCGAGGAAGCGACGGATCGGCCTTAGCGGCCGAGCCCATGCTCGATGAGAAATTCCAATACGCCGTTCGCGCGATCCGGCGGCATGTGCCCGCGCGTATAAAAATAGTAGCTATCGAACGCCCATTTCATCGCGTGCGCGAGCGGCCCGCTCATCGTAATGTCGCGCGTCCCTCCGAAAAGCGTGTCCGAGAGGATGAGCGTTGCATCGGTGCCGCCTTGGTTCATAATGCAGAACACCTCCGGACGATACGGCGGCACCACACCGCTCCCGGTGAGCGCTCGCACGAGCGCTGCGGCGGCGATATCGGCTTGAGCGATCGCTATGTGTCCGAGCTTCGGCATCGATAGCGCCGTTCCATCACCTGCAGCAAAGATGTTCTCGTGGTCGAGGTGACGCATCGTCTCATCGGTCGGAATAAAGCCGCGTTCGTCGCCCAATCCGCTGGCAACGATCGTGCGATTGCCGACGTACGGAGGAATGACGATCGTAAACGCGCTCTCGATGCTCGATCCGTCGACGAATCGTACGCGCTCTCGCTCGATCGCGGCGAGCTCTTTGGCAACCACGACCTCGATACCGCGCGCCTCGAGCATCGGTTCGATCGCCGCATGAACCTTTGGCCCAACGTCGTCGAAAAACATCGCCCCGGGGCTGAAAGCCGTCATCGAACTCGCTTCGCGGAGTCCACGGCGGCGCAGCTCGCGATCGAGCATAAAGACGATCTCGCCGATCGGCCCCTCGCAGGGCGCAGCGAGGTTCGGCACGACGACGCGATTACCCCAAAGGCTTTTTGCAGCGCCGACAACGACCGGGCCGCCGCGAAAGGCACGCACGGCGGCGGCGAGACGGGGCGCTTCGGTGTCGTCGCAGACCGAAAAGCCGTACTCCCGAAAACCGGGAATTGCATCGTAGTCTTTATGCGCGCCGACGGCGAGCATGAGGTAATCGTATGACAGCCGCTCGCCGTTCTCAAAGACGAGTGCGTTCTTCGCCGCATCGATGCCCTCGACGCTACGTTGAATGTAGGTCGCTCCGTGCCGCTCGACGATAGGTCGCACGGGAACCAGAGCGTGGTGCAGCGATTTCCCGGCGAATGCGACCTCGGGGAGGACGGGACGATCCAAGCTGCTTTCGCGTGGTTCGACGAGCGTTATCTCGATATTCTTCTGCTGCTGCAGACGATAAAAAATGCGGAGCCCGGCAAAACCGGCCCCGACGATCGCCACGCGTTGTTTCATGTATCTCCGCCTCCAAGCGGCACTACAGCTTTCGTTACAGCGTTGAAGAAGTCATCGCAGAGGGGGCTGCGGCACCCGGGAACGAATCCGCTCGACGGCAATGAACAAACGCTTGCTGCTCGTGCTCGCCTTCGCTTTACTCGCGGCATCATCGGCCGCGCTGCCGCCGGCGCCGGGGAAGCGCGTGCTGACGCTCACGCCCGCTCCCGGTTTCTGGTCGGAGCCGGCCGTCGCGATCGATCCGACCGATCCGCGTCGCGTGCTTGCAGCCTATCAGGTCGGCGGCTTCGTCGCTCTCTCTCGGAACGCCGGAGGCACGTGGAAACGCATCTCTGCGGTGCCGCACGATCATCGCTTAATCGACGGCGACGTATCGGTTGCCTACGACGCTCGCGGCCACGCGATTCTCTGCTATATCGCCTTCGATAAACTCGGCACGGAGAGTTATTGGGCGCATCACGCAACGCGCAACGGCATTTTTATCGAGCGCTCGAACGACGGCGGAACGCACTGGTTGCCTCGCGCGGTTGCGGTGAAAGCGCCGGTCGGGCGCCCGAACGTCTTCGAAGACAAACCCTATATCGTCGCCGACGACACCCGAGGACCCTATCGCGGCAATCTCTACATCGGCTGGACGGAGTTTCACCGTTCCTACTCCGAGATGTTATTCTCCCGATCGACCGACGGCGGCGCATCGTGGACGCATCCGATACGGATCAGCACGCAGAACGGATTGCCGCGCGATGACAACGGGGCGACCGAAGGTTTCGACGGCACCGTCGGGCCGCGCGGGACGCTCTATACGGTCTGGCAGGACGGCACGCATATCGTGCTCGCGGTTTCGCACGACGGTGGGAAAACGTTCGCTCCGTCACACGCAATTATCAACGTACCGTCGATGAATTATTACGTTCAAGGCTACCAAGATCGCGAAGTCAATGGTTTCCCGCAAATCGCCATCGCGCCGAAGACGCGACGCTTGTTCGTAACCTGGTCGGATTACCGATACGGTGAAGTCGATGTTTTCAGCGCGACATCCACCGACGGCGGCGTCACGTGGAGCGCGCCGGTGAAGGTCAACGACGACCGAGCGCACGACGGACGCGACCACCTCTTCCAATGGCTCTCCGTCGACCCCACCACCGGCGATGCGTACGTCATCTTCGACGACCGTCGCGCCGACCCGAAGAACGAACTCGCGACGATCACCCTCGCTCGCTCGACCGACGGCGGCCGTAGCTACCGGAACTACGAGTGGACGACCAAGCCGTTCGATCCGTCCTTTCAATTCATGGGTGATTACAACGGCATTGCGGCGTATGCCGGCCGCGTCTATGGGCTCTGGACCGAAGCTGCGCCGACGCACGCAAAGCGCTGGAGCAAGGCGTGGCGCGCGC
>JBMFXH010000222.1:0-3575 GCA_049964475.1 Vulcanimicrobiaceae bacterium | reverse complement strand
CCAGTCGCGAAATTCTCGATGCAACCAAATATCGTTCCAACCGAAAAACGTTCGCTCGCCGTTTCGGTGGTGGCGCCCAATACGCTCGCGAAACTCCGCGTCGCTTCGATATCGCTCGCCGATCGCGGCGATCGCCTCGATCGATTCTCGTTCGACGAAGAGATGCGGCGCTTCGAGGATCAGGCCGGAACAACGATCTGCGAATGTGCCGGCAAAGATCGCGGCGATCGAGGCGCCGTCACTATGCCCGAGGAGCGACGCGCGTTCGATTCCCAAGCGATCGAGCATCTCGGGAAGCACCTTCAGCGCTTCGTCGTGCATGTAGGAGGGGCGCCGCGCTTCTTGCAGCTCGCTCGAAAAGCCGTTCCCGAAGCGCGAGTACACGAGCGATCCATACGCAGTTCCGCGACAAATGCGCTCCGGAAGGTCGCGCCAGAGCCGCAACGTTCCCAGACCTTCATGCAGGAAGACCAGCGTCGGCGCGTCGTCGCTCGCTCCACGACGATAGATATATTCGATCTCGCCGGCGTCGAGAGCCAACGTTTGTATTTGCGCGCTCATCGTGCAACCGTACGCCCGAGCCCCGCATCGATCCTTGCACCGAGATGGGGGCGGTCGCGCGATGTGCGGTAGATTCTCGTTTTTCGCTCGCCGCGCCGATATCGCGGCCGCGTTCCCGTTTCTTTTGCTTGACGCGGATTTCGACAGCAGCTTTCCGGCGCGATATAACATCGCGCCGACGCAGCGCACGCCGATCGTGCGCAGCGATCTGCACCTCACCGGCGCCCGATGGGGATTCGGCCTCCCGCATACGTTTAACGCGCGCGCAGAGAGTGCCGCCGATCGCCCGCTCTATCGACGCTCGTATTTCGAACGCCCCGCACTCGTGCCGGCAAACGGCTGGTTCGAATGGGAGCCGACACCGAGCGGCAAGCGACCCTTCTTTATTGCCGCCCCCGACCGACGCCCAATCCTTTTTGCCGCCCTCTGGGATATCCGCGATGCGTCGCCCTGTTTTTCGATTTTCACGCGTTCCTCGCGTTTCGAACTTCACTCGATCCATCACCGCGAACCCGTCGTCATCGACGGCGACGACGCGCTGCGCTGGCTCGACGTTCGCCTATCTCCCGAAGCTCGCGCTTCGCTGCTCGCGCCGCGAACCGAGCAATCGATGCATTTTGCTTGCCGCGAGATCGCGCGTGCCGTCAACGACATCGGCAACGACGGGCCCGATATTTTCGCTGCACCGACGAGCTCCGAGGCGGCGCGCGATATCGCGCTCTTCCCTCCCGCAACGATGCCTTGACGCGCCGTCGATTGCCCGCTATGATCGCCGAACCGTGAACCATCACTCGATGCCTCCGTGCCTGCCTCTGCCGCCCCCGAGGGTGCCGGCCGGATAGTGCACGCTGCGAGTTCCACTCGCCGAACGTCGCTCTCCAGTCGGAGCGGCGTTTTTTTATTGTTTTGAACTGCGATGAACGAAGGAGCACCCCATCCATGAAAATCGCCATCATCGGCAACGGAAAAATCGGCAACGCGATTCACGACGCGTTACGCCGCGCCGATCCGCAACAGCACGTTGCGATTCTCGGCCGTGGCGATTCCCGAGAAGCTCTCGTCGATGCCGAGAGCGTCCTGCTCTGCGTAAAGCCGCATCAGGTGCTCGATGCGCTCGAAACGATCGCATCGAGCATGCGCCCCGGAGCGCTGCTCGTCAGCGTCGCCGCAAAGACGACGCTTGCGTCGCTGCGCGCCGCGCTGCCGCCCGGGATCGGCGTGGTGCGCGCGATGCCGAATCTTCCCGTCGCCGAACTCGCCGGAATGACTGCACTCGCAAGCGAGAGCACCGAAGAGGATATCCAGCGCAGCGAGGCAATCTTCGGCGCGATGGGGCGCACGGTACGAATTGACGAGCGGCTGATGGACGCGGCGACGGCGATGAACGGATGCGGCCCTGCGTACCTCTATCTCATCGTTGAGGCGTGGATCGACGCGGGAATAAAGTTAGGATTCTCCTACGAGACCGCGCGCACGCTCGTCGCCCAGACGATGCTCGGAGCGGCAACGGCGGTCTTAGCGAGCGAGGAGCACCCGGCGGCACTAAAGACCGCCGTCACGACCCCCGCCGGCTGCACGATCGCTGGGCTTTTAGAGCTCGAGGACGGGCGCATTCGCAGCACGATCGTGCGCGCGGTGCTCGCAGCGGCGAGCGCGTAGCGATGCGTCAGCCGCTCAATATCCTCCGTACCGGCGCGGCGCTCGCTGTCGCGGCGGCGATCTTCGTGCAGATCGATGCAGAGATCCTCAAACATGCATTTCAAGCGTGGCATTTCTTTAGCTTTTTTACCATCGAAAGCAATATTTTAGGAGCCGCGATACTGCTCTGTGCGTGGGGCTACGAGCGAGGCGGCGAGACGCCGCCCTGGTATGCCCTCGCGCGCGGTGCGACGACGAGTTTCCTCGCCGTCACCGGCATTATTTATTGGACGGTGCTTGCGAACGGTCCGCAGATATTGATTCCGTGGGTCAATATCGTCTTGCACGCGATCTTCCCAATCGTGGTGGTCGTCGATTGGATCGTCGCGCCCTCACCGTTGGACACGAGCCTCTGGAAGAGCCTCCGCTGGTGGCTCGCATTTCCGTTGCTTTACTGCGCGTATAGCCTGGTCCGCGGCGCCTTCGTCGCGTGGTATCCCTACGGTTTTCTCGATCCGCGGATTTTCGGTTACCCGACCGTCCTCTTCTTCTGCATCGCCATCGCGCTGGGTTTCACGGCAATCGACGCTGGGATCTACGCGATCGCGCGGCGTCGATATACCGGCGTTACATCGTAAGAACGACGCGGAAACGCGCGGCACCGCTCATCATGCGCTCGAACGCTGCGGGAGCTTCTTCAAGCGGTCGTTCTTCAATCCGGGCGCGGACGCCGGTCTGCGCGCTAAACGCCATCGTCGCCTCGGAATCGACGCAGGTTCCCGACGGCCATGCCTTCACGCTATGCCGCCCGCCGATCATCGCCGCCGTGTTCAAAGAGAGCGGCTCCATGGAAGCTCCCACGATCGTGAGCGATCCATCGATCGTCAATCCGCCCATCGCCGGTTCCATCGCTTTCGCCGAGGTCGCCGTCGCCAACACGACTTTCGCTCCGCCGAGCTTCTGCAGCGCCGCACCAAAATCGCCGCGCTCGCTATCGATGTAATGGTGCGCGCCGAGTTCGAGCGCCAGGTCGCGCTTCGATTCCCCACGCGCAATAGCCACGGTCTCGAAACCCATCTTCGCAGCGTACTGGACGCCGAGATGGCCGAGCCCGCCGATTCCGAGAATCGCCACCAGATCACCGGGGCGTGCGTCGCTGTGGCGCAAGGCATTATAGGTAGTGACGCCGGCGCACATGAGCGGCGCGGCCTCGCTTGCAGTGAGCGCATCGGGAATTCGCGCGAGCGCATTCGCCGGCGCGACCGCATACTGGGCGTAACCACCGTCGTAGACGATTCCGGGAACCTGTAACGAACGACAGGTGAGGAAATCACCGCGCCGACACCGGTCGCAATGCCCGCAATGTCCGCCATGCC
>JBMFXH010000221.1:0-3576 GCA_049964475.1 Vulcanimicrobiaceae bacterium | reverse complement strand
TGGCCGACCGCGGCGACGACGTGCTGCGTTTTGGGCCGTTGAAGCCGGTCGGCTTACGCCACCCCGTTACCGGAGAGACGCCCTATGCCGTCGTGCAGCTGCGAAAAGAGAACCGCGATGGGAGCGCGTTCAATCTCGTCGGCTTTCAAACGCGGCTCACGTGGCCGGCGCAACGCGAAGCGTTCGGGCGTTTACCGGGCCTTGCGAACGCCGAATGGTTGCGCCTCGGGGTGATGCATCGCAACACCTTCATCGATTCGCCGCGGCTCCTCGACGCGCGCCTACGCTTGCGCGGCGAGCGTCCGCTCTGGTTCGCCGGACAGATTACGGGCGCGGAGGGCTACGTCGAAGCTGCCGCTTGCGGCGCGATGACCGGCATCCACGCCGCCCGCGAAATACTCGGTTGGAGTCCGTTGGCTGTCCCGCCGGAGTGTGCGCTCGGTGCCGTCGTCGCGCATTTACAGAACACCGTATCGCACGATTTCCAACCCGCCAACGTCACCTGGTCGATGGTGCCGCCGCTGCCGAAGACGGTTCGCGAGAAGAAGGCGCGCCGTGCGCTGCTCGCGGAACGAGCGCTTTTGGTACTCGCGAAATTCGCCGAGCGCGTAAACGTTCCGTAAAGGTCGAGCTCGAGTACATCCACAAGCCGGGAGGGAGCGTTCCAGGAGCGCGTTCGATTTCGGGCGCTTTCGCGTATCAAAAGAATGGAGTCTCCTCACGTGCAGAAATCGTTCGTTCGGCTCGCCGCAGGGATCGCGGCCCTCTCGCTCTTCGTATCGGCAGCGCAGGCCCGCGCCGACGTTCCGCGTGCTCGCTATAGCGACGTCGCGAGTTATATCGGCGCACCGAAGCTGCCGGTGACGCTTTCGATGATCGTTGCAGGCGGTGGTCCGGCGCATTTTCAGACGACGCGTCTCCTCGGTGTACTCGCCGGCCCAAAAACCAATGCCGAGGTCGCAAAATTGACCAAGGAATACGGTAAGGCAAGCGTTGTGTCGTTCCTGACGGTCTTCAATTACGTTGTCGACGACGCGCTCCGCATCGTCAAAAAAGAGCACATCGCCCTCCCATCCTCGCCGAATCCGTCGCCGAGCAACGGCAGGGCGCTCGCTGCTGCTCTCTATAACTTGGGGGTGACGCACGGAAGCTTCGACGTCGAATATATGCTCGACGGACTGGTCTCGCATCCGATTCATGTTGACGTTATGAACGATATCGACGTGAAATACGGTCGCCCCGCAGATGCCAATTACCATAAGGTGCTCCAGACCGCGATGACCGATCTCAAAGCCGTTTACGGCCTCTAGAGCCGAGCGCTCGCGAAACCCTCTTCGTCCCGGGCGGGTCGAGACGCACGACCCGCCTCACTCACCTACCGCCGAGCACGTCTGGAGTTGGAAGAATGCGCCTTCGTATCGGAGCGCGAATCGCAATTGGATTCGGTATAGCGCTCGCCTCGCTGGTGTTGGTGACGGCGATATCGATCGTCCAGATGGAGCGCATGCACGAAAAAAATGCCGCGATCGCTCAAAGTTTGCCATTGCTCGCCGCGTCGCGCGATATCGTTCTGCAGCTTACGCTCCAAGAGACCGGGGTGCGCGGATACGTCGCCACGGGAAATAGTAATTTTCTCAACGAGTCCGATCCCGCGCAGGGTGAGATCGTCAAGGATTTCGATTATATCAACGACCACGATAAAGGTCGCGCGGCGCTCATTGCGTTCATGAAGCCGTTTGCGAAACAGGTTCAAGTCGCTCAGGCCTTTCTCGATGCGGAGACGACGCTGGTCGATCGGGGGCAGCGAGCGAGCGCGCTCGCGCGACTCTATGACGGCGAAAATCAGTTCGATTCGATGTTGGCGACCGCCGAGAATATTCGCTCCGATGCCCAGCGCTACAACGATGCGGCGAGCGCGGCCTTCGAACGGGAGCGGCGCTTGTCGGTGATCGTGATGCTCGTCATCGGAACGCTCTCGTTCGCGATTTGTATCGGCATCGCGTTCTATCTCGGCCGTCGGATCGCCACGAGACTCGAAACGGTCAGTAGATCGATTGCGGCAATCGTTGCCACGGATTTTGCGGCCCTCGTCGATGCGATGCAGAATCTCGCCGGCGGCAATCTGCTCGCGACCTTTGCCGCGACGGCGAGTACGGTCTCCTCGACGACCGGCCCGGCGAGCGACGAAATCGACGATCTCGCCGCGCATCATGACGGTCTCGTCGTCGGCATGCGTTCGATTGGTGTCGAATTTTCCGATATGGCGGCGAAGCTTCGTGAAAGCGTTACCCGGATCGAGGAAGCTTCTACCCAACTCGCGCTTGCCGGGGAGCGCGGTATCGATCAGGCCGCCGAGGTTATCGGCGCGGCGCGAACGATCGGCGAGACTTCCTCGCGCGTTGCCGGGAACGCACGAGCGCAGTTGGAGCACGTTGAGAGCATCTCGGCAACCTTGGGCGAACTCGCGCAGACCAGCGAACAGATCGCCAGCGGCAGCGACATGCAGGGGAAGGCCCTGCGCGAAGTGGTTGGGGATGTGCGCTCGCTCGACGCGGAGATCGATACCCTTGCCACCGCCGGGCGCTCGTTGGTGGAGAGTTCGCGCTCCGCAGCTGAGTTCACGGTACAGGGGCGTGAGGCAACCGGGGCTGCGAACGCGACGATGCTGCGTTTGCGCGAAAGTGCCCGTGCCAGCGAACGGATTCTCAAAAGCCTCCAGGATCGCTCCCGGGCGATCGGCGAGATCGTGGGCACGATCGACTCGATCTCGGACCAGACGAACCTGCTCGCGCTCAATGCCGCGATCGAAGCGGCACGCGCCGGCGAACACGGCCGCGGCTTCGCCGTCGTTGCTTCGGAGATCCGAAAACTCGCCGAACAGGCTGCCTCGTCGACGCGGGAGATCGCGGGGATACTCGACGCGATTCGCAGCGATGTCGGCTCGGCGGTGGCGACCGCGGTCGCGACCGCGCAAGCGAGTGACGAAGGCTCGAAGCTCTCGGAGCGGGCCGACGAATCGTTGCACGCCGTCGAGGAGCGCGCGGCGCGCGCCCTCTCGGCTGCGACCGGCCTCGCCGCGCAGAGCGAACGGATGCAAACGATGAGCCGAAGGCTCTCGGAGAATGCCGTCGATGCCTCGGCGGTGGTCGAGCAGAATGCACGCTCGACCACCGAGATCCGTGGAGCGACGACGTACGCGCACGAGCAGGTGCAGCGGATTCTCGCCGTCGCGCAGAGCCACGTGGGGGCCTCCGAGCAGTTGTCGGCGGTCATCGACGGCTTCGCTGCCCTCACGACCGAGATCGAGGGTAATACGCGGGCGGTCGGCGAGGCTGCCGAGCGGCTGCAAGGGGTGCTTGGGAGCCTGGGAGGTGCAACGAAAGCGCTTCCGGCACAGTAGTAGCTACCGATGAAGATTCGATCCACCACCATTCTCGCCGTCTTGCGCGACGGGCACCTCGCCATCGCGGGTGACGGTCAAGTAACGCTCGACAAGACGATCGTCAAGCATTCCGCGCGAAAAGTGCGCAAGATCGCCGGGGGGCGGGTGCTCGCCGGATTCGCCGGATCGGCGGC
>JBMFXH010000220.1:0-3605 GCA_049964475.1 Vulcanimicrobiaceae bacterium | reverse complement strand
GCTTTCGCCCATTGCGGAAAATTCCTCACTGCTGCCTCCCGTAGGAGTCTGGACCGTGTCTCAGTTCCAGTGTGGCTGGTCACTCTCTCAAGCCAGCTACCCATCGAAGCCTTGGTAAGCCGTTACCTTACCAACTAGCTAATGGGACGCAGTCCCGTCCTCGTGCGGATTGCTCCTTTCATCGTCAAGGGATGCCCCTCGACGATCGTATGCGGTATTAGCTAACCTTTCGGCTAGTTATCCCCCACACAAGGGTAGGTTGACTACGTGTTACTCACCCGTCTGCCACTAAGTATTGCTACTTCGTTCGACTTGCATGTGTTAGGCACGCCGCCAGCGTTAGTCCTGAGCCAGGATCAAACTCTCCATAAAGATTTTATGGAGCCTGAAATGGCTCTATACTTTCGCTCCCGCTTGCGAGATCGGGTGCGAGCCGATCTACGTCGATGTGTTACGTCGACGCCGGATATGAATTAACGTACGTCTCGCTGATTGCGAGCGGCGATCGTTACCGATCGTCGTTCAAAAGCAACAGAGACCCACAAATTTAATGCACTGCTGTACTGTTCAGTTTTCAAGGATCGAACCCGCGCCACACCGCCTTTTTGCGGATCTTGCGACCGCGTTCTTGCGGCGGGGCGTCAGAGTCAACGGCCAATATCTTATCCATAGCGGCTAACTCTGTCAAGCGTTTGGAGAATGTTTTTTCAGCTCCATTGTCGGCGCACTAAAGTCGTAGGACGAGCGCCTTGAGATACTCGGTCTCCGGCATCGCGGGATGGATCGGATGATCGAGCCCGTGGGCGAAGCGCCCCAGGAGCTGCATCGGCCGCCCTGCTTCTCGCGCCGCATCGTAGGCGATGCGCAGAAGGCGATCGGCGGGCAAGTGGTGCGAGCAGGAACAGGAGATCAGCGTGCCGCCCTCGGCGAGCACCGTCATCGCGGCACGAGCGAGCGCGGCATAGCGGGCGGCGCCCGGCTCGAGATCGCGTTTCCGCTTGACGAGCGCCGGCGGGTCGAGAATGACGACCTCGGCGCGCCGACCCTGCGCGGCAAGCTCGGCGAGCACGACAAGTGCGTCGCCGCAGCGGGATTCGATCTTGACCCCGTTCCGCTCGCCGTTGCGCGCTGCAAACTCCGTCGCCCGCTCCGAGGAGTCGATACAGATCACCTCGGAGGCACCGGCGAGCCCCGCCGCCACTCCCCACGAGCCGACGTAGCTGAAGGTGTCGATACAGCGATCCCCGGGGCGCACGTAGCGGGCAAGGCGCGCCCGGTTTTCGGCCTGATCGAAGAAATAGCCGGTCTTCTGTCCCTCGAGCAGCGGAGCGAGCAAGCGCATGTCGCCTTCGAGAATCTCCACCTCGGATGGTAGGTCGCCGATGCGTTCGTCGAGGATCGGCGTGCCCTCGAGTTCGCGGGTCGAACCGGCGTTGCGCACGAGGATCCCCACCGGCGCCAGGGCTGCCCGGAGCGCGGCAAAAAAAGGCTCGCGCAGCGCGATCGCGCCCGCCGTGTTCAACTGCACCACCAGGCGATCGTCGAACCGATCGACGACAAACCCCGGCAATCCGTCGGACTCCCCATAGATCGCGCGATAAAAGGGCGCGCGGAAGTGCCGCGCGCGCAGCGCGAGCGCCCGGGCGATACGCCGCCCGAACCAATCGGCATCGATCGTGGCCCGCACGTCGCGGGTCAACAGACGGGCACAGATCAGCGCGCGCGGGTTGACGTAGGCAAGCCCCACCGGGTTCCCGCGCGCATCCTCGATGCGAACGAGGCTCCCGGGCTCGAGGCCGAGCAGCGGCGTCGTCGCGACGTCGACCTCATTGGAAAAGACCCAGGAATGGCCGAGGCGGATCCGTCGATCCGCCCGCGGGAGCAGCCGCAGCCGCGTCACTAGCTGAGTTTTTCGCTGATCGACTTGGCTTGGAGGAAGAGCAAGAGGTAATCCCGGCCGCCGGCTTTGCTGTCGGTTCCCGACATGTTAAAGCCGCCGAACGGGTGGACGCCGACGAGTGCACCGGTGCTCTTGCGGTTGAAATAGAGATTCCCGACGAAGAACTCCTCGCGCGCCCGCTCGATCTTTGCGCGATCGGTCGTATAGAGCGAACCGGTCAGCCCGAATTCGGTATTATTCGCGATCTCGAGGGCGTGGTCGAAATCGCGCGCCTTATGCACCGAGAGGACGGGGCCGAAGATCTCTTCGCACGAGATGCGCGCCTCGGGGGCGACGTCGACGATCACGGTCGGTTCGAGAAAATATCCCTCTTCACCGATCGCCTTTCCACCGCAGAGGAGGCGCCCCTCGCCTTTGCCGATCTCGATATACTGCGAGACCGATTTGAAGGCGCTCTCGCTGACCACGGGGCCCATGCCGATCTCCGGCAGCGCCGGGTCGCCGACCGCGATCTTCGCCACGCGCGCCCGCAGCCGCTCGATGAATGCCTCGTAGACCGGGGCCTCAACGATGGCTCGCGAGCATGCCGAGCACTTCTGCCCGGTAAAACCGAACGCCGAGATCGCTACTCCTTCGACCGCCGCATCGAGATCGGCATCAGCGGCGACGACGATGGAGTCCTTACCGCCCATCTCGGCGACGACGCGTTTGATCCACTTCTGTCCCGGAGCGGTCTTTGCCGCGAGCTCGTTGATATGCAGCCCTACCTCTTTGGATCCGGTGAAGGAGATAAAGCGGGTCTTCGGGTGCCCGACGACGAGATCGCCGATGACCGAACCCGAGCCCGGAATGAAGTTGAGCGCCCCGGCCGGAAGCCCGGCCTCTTCGAAGAGGTCGACCACGCGAGCGGCGATCACCGGTGAATCCGAGGACGGTTTGAGGACGACGGTGTTGCCGGTGACCAGCGCCGCCGAGGTCATGCCGACAAGAATCGCCAGCGCGAAGTTCCACGGCGGAATGACCGCACCGACGCCTAACGGGATATAGCGCAACTCATTACGCTCCCCCGCAAAGGGGACGACCGGCTGCTCCGCGCCGTAACGAAGCGCCTCGCGAGCGTAGAATTCCAGAAAATCGATCGCTTCGGTCGTCTCGCCCTCAGCCTCGGCCCAATTCTTCCCCACTTCGTAGACCAGCAATGCATCGAACTCGTAGCGGCGCTCACGCATCAGCGCGGCAGCACGGAAGAGCACCTCGGCGCGCCGCTCGAAACGCTCGCGCTTCCAGCTCTCGAAGGTCGCCGCGGCGATCTCGATCGCTTCCTCGGCCTGAGCCGCCGAGGCCGAACTCACCGAACCGACGATCTCGCTCTTATGCGCCGGATTTCGGGAGAGAATCTGCTTCTCTGTCTCGATGCGGCGCCCGCCGATGACCAGCGGATAGCGCTCGCCGAAGCGCGCTTTGACGCGCGCGAGAGCGGCCTGCATCTCCGCGATCTCCCGCGGATCGGAGAACTTCTTTACCGGTTCGTTGCTAAATGGGGCGATTCGTTCGATGGTCGTGCTCACGGAGCGGCTCCTTGTATCGGTAGGTTTCTCCGCGCGCGGGCGGAGGGCGTACCCTTACAGAGTACCTATTCCGCGGCGAGAGCCCTGCCACTAAACCGATAGGGGGCCTCCGGGGCAAGCGATTTGGGCCCCGCGTT
>JBMFXH010000219.1:0-3613 GCA_049964475.1 Vulcanimicrobiaceae bacterium | reverse complement strand
CTCCCAATGCGGTCATCGCGTCTACGGAACAACGACGATTTTCCTTGACGTCGCTCTAAAACAACGAGAGCTGCGCGTGCTCTTCGAGATACTCGGCATCGATGCCGAGGCGCCGCAAACGATGGGTGAAATCCTCGCGCCCGTGGACGAGTAGCACTTTGCGCGGTTGTACGAGCTCGATCGTTCGCAATAATGCCGGGTAGTCGGCGTGATCGGAGAGCGCGAACGTCCGATCGACGCCATAACGATAGCGCGCGCTCCGGTCGATTGCCCAACCGGTGAGCATCGCGCTCCGCGTTTTCCCTTCCCTCGGCGGCTCATTCGAGCGCCCCGGCGGGCGAATCTCGGCATAGCCTCCCTCCGCTTCGCCGCATTCCTCTATCGGCAGGGCAACTCCACAGGCACGATAGACGGCGGCGATCTTGGCGACGGCCGAATGCACGTGGATCGGTATCCCAGCAGCACCGAGAATCGCCATCGCCTCCTGCGCCTTTCCCAGCGAGTACGCATAGAAGACGGGCGTCGCTCCATCTTCGATTGCGGCCTTCGCGAAGCCGATGATCTCCGATTCGATCTGTTCGCGCGGTGGAAAGACGTACTGCGGCGAGCCGAACGTGCACTCCATCACCAGAACGTCGGCGGGTTTGCATTCGGTCGGTTCGGCGGTGCGCGATGCTGCGAGTTTGAAATCGCCGGTATAGACGTGGCGCCCGTTCGCGCCTTCAACGAGCAGTTGAGCGCTCCCGAGCACGTGTCCGGCGGGAAAGAGCGTCAGGCGATACTCGCCGATCTCCCAGGGTTCGTTGAAACGATGGGTCTCGAAAGCACTACGCTTGCGTGACCGGAAGCGCACCGCGCAGAGCGCTGCGGTCTCGGGGGTGGAGATGACGACGTCGTGTTCGCGGGCGTGGTCGGCATGCGCGTGCGAAACGTAGCCGCGTTCGCGACGGCGCGACGGATCGACCCAGAGATCGATAGCGGGCAGGTAGAGGCTTGCGTCGCGCTTGGCGAACATAGGAGAAGGCGCTTCGGTGCAACGCTCGCGCGCTCTTGCGCGTTGAAGGTGGAACTATGGCTCGCATCTATGACTCGATCGTCGATACCTTCGGCAATACGCCGCTCGTGAGGATACCGCGGCTCAACGCCGGCCTGCCCGGGCAGGTCCTGGTCAAAGTCGAATCCTTTAATCCGGCAGGTTCCGTGAAAGATCGCATCGGCATCGCGATGATCGAGGCTGCGGAGGCCGACGGCCGTCTTCGCCCCGGGATGGTCATCGTCGAACCGACCAGCGGGAATACCGGCATCGCGCTTGCATTCGTCGCTGCGGCGAAGGGCTATCCCATCATTCTCGTCATGCCCGATACCATGACGCTCGAACGGCGCAATCTCCTCAAAGCCTATGGAGCGCAACTCGTGTTGACGCCGGGAAGCGCGGGCATAAAAGGCTCGATCTCCCGTGCTACCGCGATTCGAGATGCCGCGCCCGAGCGCTACTTTATGCCGCAACAATTCGAGAACCCCGCTAATCCCGATATTCATCGGCGCACTACCGGCGAGGAGATCTGGCGCGATACCGACGGCAGCGTCGACGCTTTCGTTGCCGCCGTCGGCACTGGTGGAACGTTGACCGGCGTCGGGCGGCTGCTCAAGGAGCGCAAGCCCGGCGTTCGCGTCGTCGCCGTCGAACCCGATGCCTCACCGGTGCTCTCCGGCGGCGAGCCGGGTCCGCATAAAATCCAAGGTGCCGGAACCGGCTTCATTCCGCCGATCCTCGACACCGGTATTTACGACGAGATCATCCGCGTCACCGACGGCGAGGCGATCGCCATGGCGCGCCGGGCAGCACGCGAGGAAGGGTTGCTCGTCGGCATCTCGGCCGGGGCGAACATTCATGCGGCACTCGAAATTGCGGCACGTCCGGAGATGCGCGGAAAACGGATCGTTACCATCGGTTGCGATACCGGCGAGCGGTATCTCAGCAATCCGGTATTCTCCGAGCTCGAATCGGTCGTCGTCGACGAGCGCATTGCGGCGGAGCCGGGATAATTGAACGATAACGAACTCGGAGGTCTCGCAGCCGTTGAAGTGCGACGCGGCGCGATCGTTGAATCGTGGCATCGCGTAGCGGCATGCGCGAGCGACGCATCCGGAGAGATTCTTTTCGCGATGGGCGAGATCGACCGCCCGGTTTACCTGCGCTCCGCCGCAAAACCGTTCATTGCTGCGACGGCTGTTGCCGCCGGCGTTCGCGAAGCGTTCGGACTCACGATGGAAGAGATTGCCGTCATGGCTGCCTCGCACAGCGGCGAGCCCTTTCACGTTGCGGCGGTCCGCTCGATCCTTCGCAAGATCGATCTCGATGAGTCGGCTTTGCAGTGTGGAACGCATCTCCCGCTCGACGAGCGCAGCGCTCACGATCTCATCCGCGCCGGGCTTGCGCCGAGTTCGGTTCACGATAACTGCTCGGGGAAACATGCGGGAATTCTCGCGCTGACGCGATTGTTGGGCGCGGATGTCGCGACCTATCGCGATGCCGGTCATCCGGCGCAACGCGCGATTCTCGATCTCTGCGCGCGTGCATGCGACGATGACGCCGATCGCTGGCCGCTCGCGCTCGACGGTTGCGGCATCCCGGTTTTTGCGACGCCTTTGCGCAAGGCCGCTCTCGCATTCGCTCGCTTTGCGGTGCTCGAGGGGCTTCCCGACCGAGAGTTACAGGCACTGCTCGTCGTCCGCGACGCGATGCTCTCGCACCCGGAGTATGTCGCCGGCACGGGGCAGTTCGATACGCGGTTGATGAGTGCCGCCGGGGGCGCGATCGCTTCGAAGGTTGGTGCCGAGGGCGTCTCGGGGGTCGCCTCGATGACCGCGCGTCTGGGCTTCGCGCTCAAAATCGCCGACGGCGCCTCGCGGGCGCGGCCACCGGCGGTTCTCGCCGGTTTGCGGGTACTCGGAGCGCTTCCTGAAAGCGCTGAGGCAGAACTCACAGACCTCTCCGAGCCGATCGTCTATACTCGGAAGGGAGCGCGGGCCGGGGAGATTCGCGCACGCGTACGCGATTTTACGGAGGCACGAACGGGCTGAATTGACGAGTTATCTCGACGCTCTACGCGAGCGAGTACTGCTGTTCGACGGCGCCATGGGTACGCAGCTCATGGCGTTGGAGTTAACGGCGGCGGATTTCGGTGGTGAACGCCAGCTCGGCTGTAACGAGGCCTTAGTGCTCTCGCGCCCTGAGCTGATCCGCTCGATACACGAACGGTATTTCGAGGCGGGCGCCGATGTCGTGGAGACCGATACGTTTACCGCATCGCGCCTGAAACTCGACGAGTTCGGGATCGGCGAGCATACCTATGCCGTCAATCACGATGGAGCGCAATTGGCACGGAAGGCCGCCGATGCCTATAGCACCTCGGCGCGCCCGCGATTCGTCGCCGGTTCGATGGGGCCGACCGGTATGCTCGTCTCGTCGAGCGACCCGTCGCTTTCGAAGATCACCTTTGCCGAGCTCGCCGAAATCTACGGCGAGCAGGCGCGCGCGCTCATTGAAGGCGGCGTCGACCTGTTGTTGCTCGAGACGATGCAAGATCTCTTGGAGCTCAAAGCCGCTATC
>JBMFXH010000218.1:0-3614 GCA_049964475.1 Vulcanimicrobiaceae bacterium | reverse complement strand
GCGCGAAGTTCGGGGCACCGGAGAAAACGAGCCGGCCGCCGACCCGCCGCGCGCTCTGCGTCGCCGCAGTACCGATAGCGGCGAGGCTCGGCGAGTAGATAACGCGCAGGCGGCGCGCGGTCGCCGCGTTCGAGGCATCGGTGAGGATGTACCAGACCGTTTTCCCGTGGGCGCTCCCGCGATAGAGCGGGAGAACGGCGGTATGGTTCCGGGTATTCACGGAGATGGTGCTGGGGAGAATCTTCTCGCTCGCGGCCCGTGCATGGGCTCCGAGCGAAAGGCTAACAAGTGCGGCCGCTAGGGCGGCGATAAAGTATTTCATGGTTCTCCTAACGCACGATAGAGGCACTCCGGATTCCCGCCTTCCCGGATGAGCCCTCCGCTTTAGGAAACCGGGGGTCAGATAGCGAAACGGGGGAGGTCATGGCTAAGATGATGGATCGCCCGACCGGCGGCGGGCAGCCCACGCCGGAGTTTGAAGCGCAGCAGGCCGCCTGGGAGGCGGCATCGGCGAAAGGGCGCCCGAGAAGCGGGCCCGGATCCGGTGCGACCGATCGCACGCTCTCCGATATCCCGCTGAAAACCTGTTACGGCCCCGCCGATACCGCCGGGCTCGATCTCGCCCGCGATCTTGCGTGGCCCGGGCAATACCCGTATACGCGCGGTATCCACCCGAACGGATTTCGCGATCGGCTTTGGACGATGCGGCAATTCGCCGGCTTCGGGACGGCACGGCAGACGAACGAACGGTACCACTTCCTGCTCGCGCAGGGGCAGATGGGGCTCTCGGTCGCCTTCGATATGCCGACCTTGATGGGTTACGATTCCGACGCGCCGCACGCGCGCGGCGAGGTCGGTAAATGCGGCGTCGCCATCGATTCGCTCGCCGATATGGAGGTGCTCTTCGAGGGCATCGATATGGGCAAGATCACGACCTCGATGACGATCAACGGGCCGGCGGCAATCGCGGTCGCACAATATATCGCCGCTGCGGAGAAAAAAGGTATTCCCCGCGCGATGCTTGGCGGAACGATTCAGGCCGACATTCTCAAAGAATATATCGCGCAGAAGGAATGGATCTTCCCGCCGCGCCCGCACATGCGCGTCATCGTCGACATGATTCAATTCTGCACCGAGCAGATGCCGAAATGGAATACGATCTCCATCTCGGGTTATCATATTCGCGAAGCGGGCTCGACCGCCGCGCAGGAGTTGGCGTTTACGCTCGCCGACGGATTCGCGTACGTCGAAGCCTGCGTGAAGGCCGGCATGGATGTCGATTCCTTCGCTCCGCGGCTTTCGTATTTCTTTAACGCGCACATCGATTTCTTCGAAGAGATCGCGAAATTCCGCGCCGCGCGGCGTATCTACGCTCGACGCATGCGCGAAAAATACGGTGCGAAAGATCCGAAATCGTGGCAGCTCCGTTTCCATACGCAGACGGCGGGTTGTAGTGCGACGGCGCAGCAGCCCGAGAACAACATCGTGCGCGTTGCCTACGAGGCACTCTCGGCGGTTCTCGGCGGCACGCAATCGCTACACACCAACTCGATGGACGAAGTGCTCGCCCTCCCGACGGAGAAATCGGTGGAGATCGCGTTGCGCACGCAGCAAGTGCTTGCTTACGAAACTAACGTAACCAACGTGGTCGATCCGCTCGGCGGCTCGTACTTCGTTGAAGCGCTTACCGACGAAATGGAACGGCAGGCCGAAGCCTACTTCGCGCAGATCGAAGAGTTCGGCGGCGTCATCGAAGCGATCGAAGCCGGGTTCTTCCAGAAAGAGATCGCCGATGCGAGCTATCGCTATCAGCGCTCGGTGGAGAATAAAGACCGTGTGATCGTCGGCGTCAACCATTTTACGCGCGACGAAGAGCGCGGCGACATGGATCTTCTCAGGATTACCGAGGAGACCGAGCGCGAGCAGGCGGCGGCGGTGCGTGCGGTCCGCGAATCGCGCGACAACGCAGCAGTTGCCAAGACACTCGAGCGCCTGAAGGCGGCCTGTACCGATCCGAAGGACAACTTGATGCCGCACCTCATCGACTGCGTCAATGCCTATTGCACCGAGGGGGAGATCGTCGATACCATGGTCTCGGTGTACGGGCGCTATACCGAACGGTCGGTCTTCTGATGCCGCTTACGGCGCTCAACGAACTCGAGCGGCATCGCATCCGCAAGACGTTGATTCGGGTGCGCGAGTTACTCGAACAAGCTGCGGCTCTCGCGCGCAGACGGAGGAAACAATAACGATGGATCGACCCCTACGCATCGTCGTGGCGAAGGCCGGGCTCGACGGCCACGATCGCGGCGCGAAAGTGATCGCGCGCGCGCTGCGCGATGCCGGCATGGAGGTGATTTACACCGGGCTCTTTCAGAGCCCCGAGCAGATCGTTCAGACCGCGATCCAAGAAGATGCCGACGGCATCGGGCTCTCGATTCTCTCCGGCGCGCATATGACGCTGTTCCCGTTGATTCTCGAGCAACTCAAAGCCCAGAATGCCGAGGATATCGTCTTTTTCGGCGGCGGAACGATTCCGCCCGAAGATGCCGAGGCGCTGCGCGAACGCGGCGTACAGGCGGTCTTCACTCCAGGTGCGCCGTTGCAAGAGATCGTCGATTTCGTCAACGACGCCTGCGGTAAACGCCGCGCGCTGGTCGGCTAGCCGGCCGGTTTCGATTTCATTCGATTCATTGCTACTGAAGAGGAATACGTGAAGGTACGAACGCGCGTCGCGCCGTCGCCGACCGGCGACCCGCATGTGGGCACGGCTTACGTCGCGCTGGTCAATTACGCTTTTGCCAAGCGACACGGCGGCGATTTTCTTCTGCGCGTCGAGGATACGGACCGCGCGCGGAGCACCCCCGAGAGCGAACGGGCGATCCTGCAGTCGCTGCGGTGGCTCGGTATCGATTGGGACGAAGGCCCCGATAAAGGCGGGCCGCATGGGCCCTATCGCCAGAGCGAGCGTGCCGCGATCTACCGCGAACACGTCGAACGTCTCCTCGCCGACGGACATGCGTTTCCGTGCTTCTGCACTCCCGCGCGCTTGGACGATCTCCGCGTCGCGCAGCGTGCGGCGGGGCAGCCATCGCGCTACGATGGTCTCTGTCGCGGGCTCACGCCCGATGAAGTCGCGCGCCGAAAGGCCGCGGGCGAACCATTCGTCGTGCGTCTGGTGGTGCCGTCGGAGGGAGTCTGCGTGGTCGACGACGCGCGGCGCGGACCCATCGAGATCGCCTGGACCGACGTCGATATGCAGGTCCTGATGAAATCCGACGGGCTTCCCACCTATCATCTTGCAAATGTCGTCGACGATCATTTGATGGAGATCACCCACGTCATTCGCGGTGAAGAATGGGTGAGTAGCGCGCCGAAGCATCTGTTGCTCTATTCGTATTTCGGATGGACGCCGCCGGCCATCGTGCACCTGCCGCTGCTGCGAAATCCGGATAAGAGCAAGCTCTCGAAGCGAAAAAATCCAACGAGCATTTTGTTTTACGAACGCATGGGGTATCTGCCCGAAGCGGTGCTCAATTTTCTTGCGTTGCTTGCAGCGGGCGCCGTGGATGGCGAGGAGCTCTTCACGCTCGATGCATTCGTCGAGCATTTCT
>JBMFXH010000217.1:0-3627 GCA_049964475.1 Vulcanimicrobiaceae bacterium | reverse complement strand
TCAGCGCGAATGCCTTGCTCGGGTCGGCGGCGATCGCCATGGAGACGCGCGCCACGCCCGGCGTATAGACCGTTGAAAGATCTTGGCGCGTCTTTACCGGAATCTTCGGCTCGACACGAATCTTGCCGCCGATGTGTGCGAGAAACGTGGAGTCGGAGATGCTGATGATACGCGCATCTTCAATCGCTTCGACGCATCGCCGAACATCGTTGCCGATTTGCTCGGAACTGACGTTTACCGTCACATCGCGGATGACGCGCGACCTGTTGACCGAGCGCATATCGACTGCTGCGATAACGCCGCCGGCGTCGCCGATTGCCGTGGCGAGAACGCCGAAGGCACCGGTCTCATTCGGCATCTCGACGCGCATGATGAGGGTGAAACTTATTGCAACTTGCGCCACGACTACGATCCTCCTAAGATGCGGACGATGATCCGCTTACTTGCATCTCGGCCACCCGGAAACTCGGGGAGGTGATCGAGCCGTCGAATTTGAGATCGTTTGCGACGGCGTCTATGCCTGCCAGCATCTCGGGGAACGGGGCTGCTATCGTGAATTCTTCTAGTGGTTCGGCTAGTTCACCATCGCGTATCGCAATTCCGCGTGCGCCCCGACTATAGAGTCCCGACGCATGTTCGGTTGCGAATCCGATCGTTTCCAAGACCAGGATACCCTGCTTCGTCGTTGCGATGAGCTCCTCAAGGCTCGCCTTCCCCGGTGCCAGGAAAAAGGTATTTGGCCCGATTCCTCCGGCAGCGGCGTTGCCGGTGCTTCGCGCTTCTAACCGTCGCGCATAGTAGGTGTCGAAGAGAAACGAGCGGAGAATACCGCGCTCGAAGACCGGCGTTCGCTGCGTGGGCGTACCCTCAGCGTCGAACGGCGAGGAGCCCAACGCTCCCGGAATTCTCCCATCGTCGAGAATATCGACCAGTTCGCTGCCGATACGCTCGCCGGTTCGGCCGGCAAGCCACGAGTTGCCGATTGCGACATTTGCCGCACTGCAGGCCGAAAAGATATCGTCGAGTACCGCGGCGGCGACCTCGCGATCGAAGAGGATCGAGGTGCTTTGCGTCTTGGGTTTACGCGCCCCGTAAAAGACGACCGTTCGCCGCACCGCTTCGCGCGCGATCTCTGCGGGCGCATCGATTCTTGCGAGGAAACGTGCCGCACTCCCGTAATGTGCGGTGCGTTTGAATGCGCCGTCGCTTGCCACCGGCGAGGTCGAGATACCGATCTGCGTTCCGCGATAACTCCCGAGCACGCCACGAGAGTTGGCGAGCGCCATCGTCACGCATGCATCGCTATACTGCGAACCATTACTATTGTCGACGCGGGGGTCGGCCTCGCGTATCGAACGCTCGACCTGTCGAACGTCGTCGAGACGCTCCTCGTCGCGGCGCGTCTCGATCGCGCGGTCGTAGAGATCGAGATCGATGCTGGGAAGGTCGTGCGCTTCGGGAAGCCCCGCACATCGATCGACGCCGGCATAGCGCGCTTGTTCCAACACGGTTGCGACCCCGGAGCGAATCTCCTCATCGTTCCAGTGCGTCCCGACGAGCATCGCCTTCCGCCCGTCGAGAAAGAGGCGCATGGAGAGGCTGCGCCCCTCGGAGAGATCGAGTTTCGTTACGCGCTCTCCGCGCGCTGCGGCGCTAAATCGACGAGCGAGAACGATGCGCGCCTCGGCGTCGCTCGCCCCGAGCGCCATCGCAATCTCGACGGCGCGCTGCGCGCGCTCGCGCGCCTCCTCCTCACGCACCTTCGGTACCTCCGACGCTCATCGCCGAAATCTTCAACGTCGGCATGCCGACGCCGACCGGTACGCTCTGCCCGCCCTTCCCGCAGGTGTAATGCCTGCGGGCAAAGCGCGCGTCGCTCCCCACGGCGGTAACTTTGGTCATCGCATCGGGGCCATTGCCGACAATCGTTGCGTTTTTTACCGCCGCACCGAGGCGGCCGCGTTCGATGCGGTAGCCTTCGGCGATCATAAAGACGAAGTCGCCCTTTCCGATATCGACCTGGCCGCCGGCGAAGGACTTCGCATAGATCCCACGATCGATCGAGGCGATCATCTCTTCGAGTTGCTCCTCGCCGGGAGGCATATAGGTGTTGCACATCCGCGGTTGCGGTAGATGCCGAAACGATTGTCGTCTGCCGTTGCCGGTCGATTGCATGCCCATCAGTCGCGCGTTGAGTTCGTCGTGCAAATAGCCGCGTAAAATTCCGCGTTCGACCAAGACGGTGTGCCCGCACGGCGTCCCCTCGTCGTCGAACGACGTACTTCCGCGTTCCTCGGGAATATCGCCGTCGTCGTAAATCGTAACCAGATCGCTC
Source organism: Vulcanimicrobiaceae bacterium (assembly GCA_049964475.1). Classification (GTDB taxonomy): domain Bacteria; phylum Vulcanimicrobiota; class Vulcanimicrobiia; order Vulcanimicrobiales; family Vulcanimicrobiaceae; genus JABEUX01. Next base: position 1,292 of record JBMFXH010000217.1, on the reverse strand, counting down.
GCAACGCGCTCGCCGATCCTGCCGCTGTAGAGCGAGACGCCGCGGCGATTGAAATCACCCTCCAGACCGTGCCCGACCGCCTCGTGCAGCAAGACTCCACCCCCGCCCGCGCCGAGCAAGGTCTCGAACTCACCGGCCGGGGCAGGGCGCGCATCGAGGTTTACCAATGCTATTCGCGCCGATTCGCCGGCAATCTGCTCCGGCGTCATCGATTCGAAGAACGCTACGGAGGTTCGACCGCCGTCGGCACAATAACCGGTCCCACGCTCTTTGCCGCTTCGAGCGATACATTGGACGCCCAGCGTTACCATCGGTCGGCGGTCGAATCGGAACGAACCATCGCTGCGCGCGATCCAGAGCTCTTGCAGTTCGTCGACGATATGCGCGTTCACGTCGACGATCCTCGCATCGCTACCGCGCGCCGCGCTCTCGGTGCGTTCTAAGAGTGCCGCCAAGAGGCGTGGCGCGGCGTTCTCCGTCCGGGTCCGATCGTAGAGTCGATCCTTCGCTCGCTCGATCGGCTCCAAGCGCGCGGAGCGCGAAGAAGCCTCGGCGGTCAGGCGCGCGATCGCCGCCGCTCTCGCCGCCGCCTCGAGCAGACGTTCTTCGGATAGCTCTTCGGTGTAGGCGTAACCGGCCGATTCACCGACGACGACGCGCACGCCGGCACCGAGATTCTGCGAGAGCGCGGCTTCATGAATCGCACCTTCTTGCAAACTCATGCGAACGCTCGACCGGCGCTCGCAAAAAATATCGGCGAAGAGGCCGCCGTCGCGCAACGCGCGGTCGAGGATTCGCTGTGCGCTCTGCGCGGTGATAGGTTCGTCGGTCACGGTCTGCTCACATTAACGAGAGGGCTTCAACGCTACGGCGCATCGATCGGTCGGGATCACCCGGCGAGCCGTTTACCAAGAACGCAAAGATGACCTCTCCATGTCGACGCGTCCGCACGTACCCTTCAAGCGACGATGCGTCGTCGAGATGCCCGGTTTTCGCACGCACGCGGCCATCGGCGGGTCCGAAATCGATTCCCTGCAAGGTGCCGTCGAGGTCGGCGCGCGCCAGCAAGGGATCCAAATCGTACGCGCCCGTACCCCGCATACGCAGAAGTAATGTCGCGAGCGTGACGGCAGCAACACGGTTTCCGTGGCTGAGCCCCGAGCCGTCGAGCAGATGTAGTCCCGGTGTCGGCACGCGCATGCGCCGCAACATCGCGCGCTCCGCCCGGATGCCCTCGGCGACGCTCGCGCGTCCGTACACGCGCAACGCCACCGCACGTAGCAACTCCTCGG
>JBMFXH010000216.1:0-3643 GCA_049964475.1 Vulcanimicrobiaceae bacterium | reverse complement strand
ATCGCATCTACGAAGCGATGGAGGGCGGAAGTCCGCGCAATACCGTTCCCGGCGAGTTCGCCGAATGGTTCGACGGCGGTTCGTTGACCAATCGCGGCATGTATCTCTCCCCTTGGACCGGGGCGAAGTACCTCTGGGCGGTCGCCGAGACCGTCGGCGGGTTTGACGGATATCGCACCAGCGGGCGCCCGCATTTGAACCCGTTGCGCCCGAAGGGGTGGAACTGGGTCGCCGGGGTCAACGTGCGGTGGGGCGGAAAGCGCTGTACCTACGTCGTCGATTTCGAACGAGCGACGATCGCCACCAATGCGTCCGATCTCTCTGCCGAGGAGCCCTACCGGGTCGTCGACGCCGGCCGCGATGTGAGCGATGAGGTCACTATCTCCCCGGTCGAGATCGGCGCCGTCGCGTTTGAAGCCCCCAACGGGAGCGTGACGATCTACGTTCTCAACGATGACGAACAGGAGCGCGATGCCATCGTCGAGTTCCGTGGGAGCACGCGGCGGGTCGAGCTCGCGAAGGGCGCAATCGAGAGCCTCGTTATCGGCGGCCGCTAGCAGAGGATGCTCGCAGTGCCACCTCGGGCGCCCGGCGGCTGTTGTCGCTGAAGGAAGTTGCGCCCCCTGGTACGATAGGGGCCGACCCAGAACTTGCGATAGGAGCGACCCGGTGGAACAGAAAGGTACTCTCACAGTTAAGCGCGGCTTGGCCCAGATGCTCAAGGGCGGCGTCATCATGGATGTCGTGACCCCCGAGCAGGCGGTCATCGCCCAAGAAGCCGGGGCGGTCGCAGTCATGGCGCTCGAACGCATTCCCGCCGATATTCGTGCGATGGGCGGCGTTGCGCGCATGAGCAATCTTGAGTTGATCCGGTCGATCATGGACGCCGTGACGATCCCGGTGATGGCGAAGGTGCGAATCGGGCATATTGCGGAGGCGCAGGTGCTGCAAGCGCTCGGCGTCGATTTCATCGACGAGTCCGAAGTGCTCACTCCGGCCGACGATAAGTTCCATCTTGCCAAGAATGATTACACGACCCCGTTCGTCTGCGGTGCCCGCGATCTCGGCGAAGCCTTACGACGCATCGCCGAAGGTGCGGCGATGATTCGCAGCAAGGGCGAGGCCGGTAGCGGCAATATCGTCGAAGCCGTGCGCCACATGCGCGCGATCGGCGACGGCATTCGCGATCTCACCGTCGCTCCGAAGGAAGAGCTTGTCGCACGCGCACGCGACCTCGGTGCGCCGCTCGATCTCGTTACGTACGTTGCCGAGCATGGGAAACTCCCGGTCGTGCTATTCTGCGCCGGCGGCGTTTCGACGCCCGCCGATGCATCGTTGATGATGCAACTCGGCGCCGAAGGGATCTTCGTCGGCAGCGGTATCTTCAAATCGAACGATCCGAAGGCGTTTTCGAAAGCGATCGTCGCCGCGACCACGCACTACGACGATCCTCAAGCCGTCGTCGACGCCTCGCTCTCGTTAGGGCGTGAGGCGACCGCGATGGATGGTATCGATCTGCGGAAGATTCCCGAGAGCGAACTGCTCGCATCGCGTGGCGTCTAAGCCCCAGGTCGGCGTCCTCGCGCTGCAGGGCGACGTCGACGAACATATCGTCGCGCTCGAACGTGCCGGAGCGAAGGCGCGTGCCGTCAAGACGCGCGCCGCTCTCGACGCGTGCGATGCATTGGTTATTCCCGGCGGTGAATCGACGACGGTAATGAAACTGCTCGATCGTTTCGCGCTCGCCGATCCGCTGCGCGAACGCGTCGGTGCCGGGATGCCGCTGTGGGGAACCTGCATGGGCATGATCGTGACCGCGCGCGCGGTCGCTGGCCTCGACCAGCCGACGCTTGGATTACTCGATGTAACCGTACGCCGGAATGCGTTTGGGCGGCAGAACGATTCGGCGGAGATCGATCTCGCGATCCCGGTGCTCGGCACGGAACCCTTTCCGGCGATCTTTATCCGCGCGCCCTGGATCGAGAGCGCCGGCCCCGAGGTAGAGGTGCTCGCCTCGTTCGGTGGGCACGGTGTGATGGTGCGGCAGGGGAGGATCCTCGGGACGAGCTTCCACCCCGAACTCACCGCCGATCCCCGGGTCCATCGCTATTTCTTGGGTATGCTCCGCTCCTAAAGCCGTACCCGTAGGGGCGCTCTCGCGCGGCCGCGAAAGGAAGCGCTATCGTGTCGCAGCAAGAGGCGCCCAGTCGGGAACTGGATGACTCGGCGGACCGGGCAGAGATGCCGACGGTCGACCGCCTGCTGCTCGAAAGCATCACCACCCTCATGCTCTCAGCCCATGCCTATCTGAGCGAGACGCCCGAACGCGGCACCGATCCGCCCTCGGCAGAGATCGCGATCGATGTTGCGAGTTTCGCTTTCGAAAGGGTGAAGGAGAGGTTGAGTAGCGACGAACGCCTGGCGCTCGTACAGATGCTCACCGATATCAGGTTGCTGTACGTACGAAAGCGAGACGCGTAACGTGTCTCGCTTTTTTGCTTTTTTGAGAGGTTGGAGATGAGCGAGGTACTCGTTCTCAACTTTACCTACGAAGCGATCAACGTCACCTCGTTCCAGCGCGCGGTGAAGATGATCTTTGCCGGGAAGGCCGAGATCGTTCACGACCGCGACCGGCGCATCAATTCGGCGAATTTCGCGATGCGAATGCCCTCGATCATTCGCTTGCTGTACTATATTCGCCGTCCGCGCCAGCGCGTCGCGTTAACCAAGAAAAACGTGCTGATTCGCGACGATCATACCTGTCAGTATTGCGGTAAGCAGGGCGACCGACTGATGACGGTCGACCACGTGGTGCCGAAATCGCGGGGCGGTCCATCGACGTGGGAGAACCTCGTCTGCGCGTGCATGCGTTGTAACAACCGCAAGAACGATCGTACGCCGACCGAAGCGAACATGGAACTGCAGCGCAAGCCGCGCCAGCCGAAGTATATTCCGTGGATTCAGGTAAAGCGCAATACGCTACCCGACGAGTGGGGCAAGTTCTTATTCCTGTACAACGTCTCGATCGAAGAGCGCATCGAGGCGACGTAAGCTTCGTTACCGCTTATGGTGTCGAAGGCGCCACAGGGCGGGTACGACCGTTAGGAGTGCGTACGCCGCGAGTATTGCGGCCCCTTCGTTGCGACCGATCGGTGCCATGTCGAGATGGAAGCCGGCGACCGTACGGTCGAGAATGACGATGCCGACGGCGAATACCGCGAGCTCCAAAGCGAAGCGTGCCACGCGCGGGATCGGCGGTATTTCGGCCTTGACGGCAACATACGCCGTTGCCGCCAGCGAGAGCGCGATGACGATCGTCGCGATGATGAAGAGCGTGGTCACGATGTTTCGGTTCCCGGTAACGGTGTCGCGCAGCAAAACGCTCGTTTCCACATCGTCTCGACGCGCTCGCGCGTGGGTTTTTCGATAACCGCGGCGACGAAACCGTCGGGGCGAATGACGATGGCGCTTGGGTGCTTGAGTAACCAGCGTTTCGGCGGCTTTGCAAGCGCGAGCGATACGACGCCCTCGATCTTCGCTCCGCCGCAGCAGAGAAGCGCCGCGCGTCCGCGTCGCTCCTCGTTGATGCGTCGGCCGTTATCGAGCGCGACGTCGCCGATCCGTCGCCCTGCAAGTGGATGCG
>JBMFXH010000215.1:0-3648 GCA_049964475.1 Vulcanimicrobiaceae bacterium | reverse complement strand
CCAGCGCCGCCGGGGCGCGAACGTCGCGCTCCTGCGGGAAAGCCGCGAGCGGTCCCGGCACGGCGAGCCCTCCCGAGATTCCGAGGAGACTGGAGAGAAAGGCGGTCCGTCGCATGCCCGAGCCTTCGGGCGCCGGAAGAACTTGACCTAGAGCCGACTCTCCGGTAAACTCTTCCTTCGGCGCCGTCCACTCTAGCGGCGCACGCGGCATCGCCTGGAGATCCTTGTGAGGGTCGCTCGGGCACGGACGCAATCGCCGAGCGTTCGAGGGAAGATCGGCATTGCCGGTCGAGGCGACGACACCCCGGCGTTCGGGGAAAGATAAAGTAGAAGCGGAGCTTTCGTTTGGCTGCCAAGAAGCAAACCAAAACGCGTAAAAAACGTGAAGTTAAAAACGTCCATTCGGGCGTCGCTCACGTGCATGCGTCGTTTAACAACACGATCGTGACGATCGCCGACGGACACGGTAACGTGATCTCGTGGGCCTCGGCCGGTAATCTCGGATTCAAGGGCTCGAAAAAATCGACGCCGTTCGCAGCGCAGATGGCGGCCGAAGCGGCCGCGCGTAAAGCGATCGAACACGGGATGAAAAGCACCGAGGTCATGGTGAAGGGCCCCGGATCGGGGCGCGAAGCGGCGATTCGTTCGCTGCAGGCCGCCGGACTGGAAGTGACGCTCATCAAAGATGTAACCCCTATCCCGCACAACGGCTGCCGTCCTCCAAAACGGCGTCGCGTGTAACGGAGTAAGAGAGAGAGATGTCGCGTTACAATGGACCCGTTTGCCGCCTTTGCCGTCGCGAAACCGCGTCGAGCAAGACCGGCGAAAAGATCAAACTTTTCCTCAAAGGCGATCGCTGCCTGACCCGCAAGTGCGCGGTCGAGCGCCGCGGTACCGCCCCCGGTCAGAAGACCACCGGCGGCAAGATGCGTACGAAGGTCTCGGAATACGGACGTCAACTGCGCGAGAAGCAGAAGATGCGTCGCTATTACGGCGTCCACGAAACGCAGTTCGAGAATTACTTCCGCGAGGCGGCGCGCGTTCCGGGGCAGACCGGTAAGACGTTCTTGCAACTCCTGGAGCGTCGACTCGACAACGTCGTCTATCGGCTCAACCTCGCGATGAGCCGCTCGCAGGCACGTCAGTTGGTCACGCATCGCCATTTCCGCGTCAACGGGAAAGTCGTGAACGTTCCTTCGTTCATCGTACGCCCCGGCGACGTCGTGACGATCGGCGAACGCAGTCTCAAATCGCTCGTCTTCGAAGCGAATCTCGAAGTCGCGCGAAATCGTCGGCCGCCCGATTGGCTCGAATGGAACGAGAGCGAGAACACCGCGAAGGTGTTGCAGATCCCGAGCCGCGAGCATATCGACACCCCGGTCGACGAACAACTCATCGTCGAATTTTACTCGCGCTAACGAGCGCAACCCCACCCAGCCGCCGCTAGGCGTCCGATCGCCGCGCTCGACGAAGAGCGCGGCGGATAACGTAAGCGGTACAAAGGAACCACGGAACACCAATGAATTCTCTCGATATAGCGCAAGGCGCCACCATCCTGATCCGCGAAAAGCGCGGCAACTTTGCCAAGATCGTCGTCGAGCCGCTCGAGCGCGGGTTCGGCGTGACGCTCGGCAATTCGCTTCGGCGCGTTTTGCTGAGCTCGATTCCGGGCGCGGCCGTCACCTACATGAAGATCGACGGCGTCCTCCACGAGTTCTCGACGATCCCCGGCATGGTCGAGGACACGATCGCCCTGATGCTCAACCTCAAAGGCCTGCCGATTAAGCTCAACGCCGACGAGCCTAAAGTGCTCACGATCGACGTCAAGGGAGCACGTGAGGTTACTGCAGCCGATATTTCGGTCGATGCCGATGTCGAGATTCTCGATCCGTCGTTCCATCTCGCGACGCTGACTTCGAAGGATGCGCAGCTCTCGATGGAGCTGGGCATCGAGAAGGGGCGCGGATACGTCACCGCCGATAAGCAGCGGAATATCGAGCATATGATCGGGCTGATTCCGATCGACTCGATTTTCTCGCCGGTCCATAAAGTGAACTTCACCGTTGACGATACGCGCGTCGGGCAGAGCGTCGACTACGATCGCCTCACCTTGGAGATCGAAACGAACGGCTCGATCTCGCCCGAAGATGCGTTGATAGCGGCGGCGCGGATCCTCCACGAGCGTCTCGAACTCTTTACCAACTTCCTGGCCAACAGCGAACCGATCGAACTCGCTCCGGCCAACGAGTGGGACGTTCCCGTCGATACGCTCAACCTTTCGGTTCGCTCCTCGAATTGCATCAAGCGCGCCGGAATTACGCGAGTCTCGGAACTATTGGATCTTACCGAAGCGGAGATTATGAAGATGCGTAGCTTCGGGCAGAAATCCCTCGATGAAATCAAGAGCGTGCTCGCAGAACGCGGGCTCTCCCTTCGCCTGAACTAAAGAGGAAGCGATCATGCCACATCAGCTCAAATACAAGCGTCTCTCGCGCACCGACGGCCACCGCAAGGCACTGCTTCGCAATCTGGCGACCTCGTTCTTCAAACACGAGAAGATTGAGACGACTTCCACCAAGGCGAAGGAGATCGTTCGCGTTGCCGAACGGCTGATCAGCACGGCGATGCCGGGCGATCTTGCCGCGCGTCGGCGTATCGCCGAGTTCCTCACCGAACCGGCGGTCGTAAAGAAGCTCGTCGAACAGATCGCGCCGGCCCTCAAAGGGCGTTCGGGCGGTTTTACGCGCATTACCAAGAGCCGGGTTCGCCCGGGCGATGCCGCCGAACTTTCGATCGTCGAACTCGTAAAATAGCGCGCGTTCCCTTCGTGATGTCGGCTATCCAAGCGACGCCTCGGGCAACCCGGGGCGTCGCTTGCGTGTCGGAGAGTATTCGATGAACGACCATGCCGCGCGGCGCCTGCGCCGCCTTATCGCCGGAGATCTGCTCGACCGCGCAGAGGCCGCCGCATTCGTCGGCGAGTTGATGGATGGTGCGCTCGACGACGTCGAAGCGGCCGGCGCATTGGTCGCGCTCGCGATGCGCGGCGAGCGGGTCGACGAGATCGTCGGTGCGGCCGAAGCGATGCGCGCCCGCATGGTCGAACTCGTGCACGATACCGGTGACGTGGTCGATATCGTCGGAACCGGCGGCGACGGAGCAGGAACGATCAATCTTTCGACGATGGCGGCGCTCGTTCTCGCCGCTGCGGGAATTCCGGTTGCAAAACATGGGAATCGCGCCGCTTCGAGCGCATGCGGAAGTGCCGATGTGCTCGAGGCGTGCGGCTACCGTCTCGATCTTCCCCCCGATCGTTCCGCCGAGATTCTGCGGGAAACCGGTTTCACGTTTTTATTCGCTCCACGTTATCACCCGGCGATGCGCAACGTTGCAAACGTTCGGCGTACGCTCGGTGTACGCACGATATTGAATCTCTTAGGGCCGCTCTGTAATCCGGCGCGGGCACCGCTGGCGTTGGTCGGAGTTGCGCGCGAGGAACTCGTCGAACCGATCGGCGACGTCATGCGCGCCTTGGGCGTGCGTGCCGGCGGCGTCATCTGCGGTGAAGGTGGCGTCGACGAAGCGATCGGCGATGGAGTCACGCAACTCTATCGCTTCGATGCAACGCAGGTGCAGCGCGAACGGATC
>JBMFXH010000214.1:0-3658 GCA_049964475.1 Vulcanimicrobiaceae bacterium | reverse complement strand
CTGCGAAGGTCGCATGCTGTGTTTCACGTTCTTCGCGGGGCGCTGTTGCTCGCAAGCGTCTTCGCGCCGCACCGCATCGTCTCGCTGTTGCCGTCGCTGACCGAGGATATCTGCGCGCTTGGCCTCCAGGCCCAGCTCGTCGCGGTCTCGGCGTATTCGCGCGATATTCCCTGTGCGAAAGGGCTGCCGCGCGTCGGCGATTATCAGAGCGTCGATAACGAACGCATCGTCGCTCTGCACGCCGATCTCGTCATCGGTCTTCCTTCGCAGGCGCAGCTCGTCGCCCCACTGCGTGCGCTCGGCATTCGCGTCGTGCTGCTTCCCGATGAAAGCTACCACGATATCTTTCTCGACATCGCGCGCATCGGCGCGGCGGCGGGAGTGCCGCAGCGCGCTGCTCGACTCGTCGCCGATCTGCAACGGCAAGCGGCGGCGTTGCATGCGCGCACGCGCTCGTTCCGCACGCATCCGCGCGTCTTCGTCGCATTGAGCGTCGAACCGATCTGGACCGTCGGACCGCAGAGTTATATCGCGCGCATGATCGAACTCGCCGGCGGACGCCTTGCGGTGACGAAGCTCGCGCAGCCCTATGCGATGTTTAGCCCCGAGCGATTGCTCGCGCTTCGCCCCGACGTTATCGTCGCCACCCGCGACAGCGAGATCGAAAGCGTCCTCGCCAAGGCGCCCTGGAGAGAATTGCCCGCGGTGCGACTCCATCGGATCCTCATTCCGCCGAACGATGATATTCTGGTGCATCCCAGTCCACGTTTCATAGAAGGGCTCCGTTGGCTCATCCAACAACTGCAACCGATAGCAAACAGCAGCGCGCACTCGTCGTAGCAGTCGATCTGCGCGACCCGCGACGCCCGCTCGAACCGGAGCTGGCGGAGTTCGAAGCGCTCGCTCGTGCCGTCGGCGTGACGATCTGCGAGCGCATCGTGCAGAAGCGCGACGCTCCCGATCCCGCAACCCTGATCGGCTCGGGGTTGCTCGCAGAATTACCGGGGCGCGCCGCCACGCTCGATTGCAATCTGTTGCTGGTTTTTAACGAGCTGCGGCCGCGCCAACGAAAGAATATCGAGAAAGCGCTCGCGTTGCCGATCGTCGATCGCACGATGCTGATCCTCGATGTCTTCGCGCAACGCGCGCGCTCGCATGAAGGGAAGTTGCAGGTCGAGTTGGCGCAGCTGCGCTACCGCTCGACCAAGCTCGCCGGCGGAGGCGCCGATCTCTCGCGACTCGGCGGCGGCGTCGGCACGCGCGGCCCCGGCGAGACAAAACTCGAGGTCGATCGTCGTCGCATCGCCGCTCGTATTTTGCTGCTGGAAAAACGGATGGGCGAGGTGCGTCGCGGGCGCGCGACGCGACGTCGCGAGGGCGGCGGAGACCTGCGCGTCGCGCTCGTCGGCTATACCAACGTTGGAAAATCATCGCTGCTCAACGCGCTAGCGCGCAGCGATGTTTTCGTCGCCGATCAACCCTTTGCCACGCTCGATCCGACGACGCGGCGCGTCTATCTCGGCCCGGATACCTTCGCGCGCGTCAGCGACACCGTCGGTTTTATCACCGATCTCCCCAGCGAACTCGTCGAAGCCTTTCGTGCGACGCTTGAGGAGCTCAATGAAGCCGACCTTTTGTTGGAGGTGCTCGACGCCTCGAACCCCGATACGCCGCGGCAGCGCGCGGCGGTCGATGCGATTCTGCACGAGCTCAAGCTCGATGCGACGCCGCGGCTCGTCGTTTTTAACAAGGGGGATGCCGCTCGCGACGATGTCGGCATCACTGCCGATGCCTACGTGGTGAGCGCGCGTACCGGCGAAGGGATCGACGCGCTTCGGGCGGCTCTTAGCGAACGTGCATCGGATGCGCGAGATCGTTCGCCGTAGGCTCGGCCAACCAGACCGTCGCGTCGGAGGCAAGCCAGCGTGCCATCTGTTCGAGGTGACCGCTGTAAAAATGACGGATGCGCGAGAAAGCCGCATAGGCCTCAGTCCGGTCGTGGAGGGTATAGCCGGCGCTTGCCAGGCGATCGCAGGCGGAACCGAATTGCGTTTCGTCGATGCGCTCGCCGGGCATATGCGGTAGCATAAAATAGTTTGCGAGATCGCTGAGCAGATGGCGCGCCGCCCCGAGCAACGCGCGCGCCTCGGCCTGCGCGTACGGTGCGTCGACGGTGGTAACGGTGATCGCCGCCGCATCGAGAACCGCGCCGAGCGAACTCATCCAGGAATGGTTATCGTGCGCGGACCGAAAGAGCGCGATCTGCGGGTAGGCGAGCGTCTGATCGAGCGTGCTGACGCACCACGATTCCGCTTCGCGCAAGAACGCTGCGAGTTCTTGCGGAGCTTTCGTCTCGGCGCAAAACATGAGCAACCCGATGCCGCTGGGCGGTGCGCCCGCGCGTGCGCTCAAACGCACGACGAACTCTTCGCGTCGGTTGAACGCTGCAAGCATCGTCAGCAGGAACGAAGCGAGAACGGCGATGATCGTCACGCCGGTCGCTCCGGTAACGAGCGCGACGAGCCGTGTAACGCCGTTTCCGGGAACGATATCGCCGAAGCCGATCGTCAGCAGCGTCACACCCGCAAAGTAGATCGCGCCGGGACCGTTGGGGTGCGGGTGCAGATGGCCGCGTAGTGCGTAGAAGATGCCGCCGAAGCCGAGGATGAGCAGCGTTATCCAGATGCCGATCTGCACGAAGAGGTTGAAGGGGGCGAAGAGCGAGAGGAACTCATCGCGACGCCCGTGTTCGTTGAGGTTCGAAGCGATGCGCTTCCAGAGCGGCCAACCGACGCGCGAAAGCGTGCCGCTCGCGCGCCAGGTACGGTTCGATGCGCGCGGGATGACAGCGAGAAAAATATCGCGCAGCGATAACGCAACGAGGAGGAGACCGCTAACGGCGGCGAGCGCATCGAGCCACATGCAGGGGCTCTTCGCCGCCCGGGCGCGCGGTTCCGGGAGTATTCGCTGCTTTCACGTGCTGCGCCGACGTCGCGGAGCGTCGCCGCTGGGGAACAGCACCGGCTATGGGTTCGCAGCGCGCTTTCACGATGCTCGAAACGGTTGCTGCGCTTGGGATCGTCACGATCTTGCTGATCGCGGGGCTGCGCATGGCGACGCTCGCTCGCGCGCCGGGCGCAACGGCGAATGCCGCCGCCCAGCTCGATGCGGCGATCGCGCTCGCGCGCTCGCTTGCACGCGCATCGGGAAACGGCGCGACGCTCCTTGCGCTGCCGCGTACCGATACGTCCGGGAAGGCGATGCTGGGTTTTCGCATCGCGATCTATCGCGGACGCCCCAACGCACCGGGTGCGGCGACGCTTGCGCGTGCGTTGCCGCTGATTGCCGATGCTGTGCTCGACGAAGCGAGCGTCGGCACGCCGCCGTTTGCGCTCTTTTTTCGCCGCGATGGAAGCGCGGTCGCGCTCGCGCATCCCTCGCTCGGCGGCAGCGCCGCCGCGCCGCAATTCGCGCCGATCGCCGCCGAACCACCGTGCCCGAACGCGGCCGGATTGTTGCTGCGCATCACGCGCAACGGCGCAACGGTGACGCGCAGCATACCGTGCCCCGCAGTTGCAGTCGGCGGCGTTGCCGCGCCGCAGGCGTCGATGACGCCGAACCCGCCGACGCTCGCGCCGCGTGCGTTGCGCTTTGCGTG
>JBMFXH010000213.1:0-3659 GCA_049964475.1 Vulcanimicrobiaceae bacterium | reverse complement strand
ATGAACGATGTAACCACGCAGGAGCGTATGAAGCCCTCGCTTGATTTCGTTACCGTTACCGAGCGCGCGGCGCTCGCAGCTTCGCATTGGATGGGTCGCGGCGAGCGAGATATCGCCGACGGCGCGGCCGTCGAAGCGATGCGCGCGGCGCTTGGCGAGATGGAGATTAGCGGTCGAATCGTCATCGGCGAAGGCGAGCGCGACGAAGCCCCAATGCTCTTTATCGGTGAGGAAGTCGGCTGCGGCGGCCCCGCCGTCGATATTGCGGTCGACCCGGTCGAGGGCACCAACCTCGTCGCCAACGGTTTGCCGAACTCCATCGCGGTGATGGCGATCGCACCGCGCGGTGGGCTCTTGCACGCGCCCGATTCCTATATGGAGAAGCTGGCGGTCGGCCCGAAGGCGGCACCGCACGTGCATATCGATGCCTCGGTCCGCGAGAATCTCGCTGCAGTTGCGCGCGCGCTCGAGAAACCGATCGGTGATATCTGCGTGGTCATTCTCGATCGACCGCGCCACGGCGACCTTATCGAACAGGTGCGCTCGGCGGGGGCCCGCATCAAGCTGATCTCCGATGGCGACGTCGACGCCTGCATCGCAACCGCGATCGATACGACCGGTGTCCATGTAGCGATGGGAACGGGTGGTGCGCCGGAGGGCGTCTTGGCCGCGGCGGCGATCAAGTGCCTCGGCGGAAATTTCATGGGGCGGCTGAAGCCGCGAAATCCGCAGGAAGCGGCGCGCGCGCAAGCGATGGGCTTCGGCGATCTCGATCGCGTGCTCGCAATCGACGATCTCGTCAAGAGCGACGAGGTGCTGTTCTGTGCGACCGGCATCACCGACGGCGATCTCGTGCACGGCGTACGCTTCTATGAAAATCGCGCTCGCACGCGCTCCATTCTCGTGCAGGCCGGCGGAACCGTTCGCTTCGTTTCGACGACCCACCATCTCGGCAATAGGAGATGAGTCGCCGGACGCACTACGATCTTGTGGTGATCGGCGCGGGTAGCGGCGGTTACGCTGCGGCGCGAACCGCGCGCGAACTCGGAGCGCAGGTCGGTGTCGTCGATCGCGGCCCGCTCGGCGGGCTCTGCATCCTGCGGGGATGCATGCCGAGTAAAGCCTTACTCGCGAGCAGCGATCGCGTCCAAGCGATCCGCACTGCGGTGGCGCTCGGCATTACGACCGGAGAGCCGCGGATCGACATGCCGTACATAGCGGCGCGCAAACGGGCGCTCGTCGGGGAGTTTGCGGCGGATCGTATCGACGGGATCGAGCGCTTCCCGCTCCATCGCGGCCAAGCCCGCTTTATCAGCGAGAGCGAACTCGTCGTCGGGGATGAAATTCTCGAGGCCGATGCATTCGTGATCGCAACCGGGAGCAACGTCGCGCCGCCCGCGCTGCCCGGACTCGTCGAAACCGGCTTTCTCGACAGCGACGCATTGCTCGAAATGGAACGAGTACCGGAGTCGGCGATCGTCCTCGGCGGCGGTTACGTGGGTTGCGAGTTGGGGCAGTTTCTTTCACGGATGGGCGCGCGAACGCAGGTGGTCATTCGCGGCGAGCACCTGCTGTCGGGCGCCGACACCGATGTCGGCGAGACGCTGACCGAAGCATTTCGAAACGAAGGCATCGCCGTCCACGTTCGCTCGCGCATGCAGTCGGTGCGCAAAGAACGCGGCCGGAAGATCCTTCGCTTAGAACGCGACGGCATCGCCCTCGACGTCGATGCCGAAGAGATTTTTTATTGTTTGGGACGCGTACCGAACCTCGCCGGGCTCGATCTGGAACGCGCCGGAGTCGCCGCTCATGCAGTCACCGGCATCGAAGTCGACACCGCGATGCGCACCAGCAATCCGCGCATATTCGCCGTCGGCGATGTCACCGGTGAGTTTCTCTTGGTGCATGTGGCGATCTATCAGGGAGAGATCGCTGCGCGCAACGCGCTCTCCGGTGGGGACGAACGTGCCGATTATCGCCTGCAGCGCTCGCACACCATCTTTACCGAGCCGCAGATCGCCGTTGCGGGAGCATCGGAGAAAGAACTTCAACGCGCCGGCACGCCCTACGTTACGGGACGATACGCATTTGCCGAACACGGCAAAGCGATGTGTCTCGGAAAGACCGATGGCTTTGTGAAAATGCTCGCCGACCCCGACGACGGCCGCATTCTTGGAGCTGCGTGCATCGGCCCGGAAGCCTCTGAATTGATTCATGAGGTCATCGTCGCAATGCACTTTAACGCGACCGTCGAGCAATTTGCGAGAATCCCGCATCTTCACCCGACCCTCGCCGAGATCTGGACCTACCCCGCCGAAGAGTGTGCCGAAAAAATCGGTGCGAGCGCTGTCGGTGCAGAGCGATAGCCAAGCAGCGGCTCCGGCGCGCATAGCACTCGTTCAGAGCAAGCCCCGAAAGGGTGCCTATATCGATAATCTCGCGGCGTTACGAGCGGTGTTCGCGCAGCTCGCCGCGCTGGACGCACCGCCGCAACTTCTGATTTTGCCGGAGGCGGCATTAACGGGCTATTTTCTCGAAGGTGCGGTCTACGAATCGGCGCGCAGCGCCGAGCGTTTCGGACACGAGCTCTCGTCGCTCTGGCGCGATGTCGCGGGGCAACGCCCGGTCGAGATTGCCGCCGGTTTCTACGAAGTCGATAACGGCTCGTACTATAACAGTGCGATCTGGTTGGCGCTCGACGAACGGGAGACGCGCATCCTCCACGTCCACCGAAAACTCTTTCTGCCGACCTACGGCGTCTTTGACGAGGAGCGTTTTCTCTCGCGCGGCAACCGCGTTCGGGTCTTCGACTCGCCGTTACTCGGAAAGACGGCGCTGCTGATCTGCGAGGATGTCTGGCATTCGATGGTGCCCACGATCGCCGCACTCAAGGGCGCTCGCTCGATCGTGGTTCCTAGTGCGGCGCCGGGTCGCGGTATCGAGGGAGAAGGGGAGCTGCTCTCCGTGACGCGGTGGCGCGAATTGCTTCGCGGTATTGCGATGGAGCACGGTTGTTTCGTCCTCTATGCCGGACTCGCCGGTTTTGAGGGCGGAAAAGGGATGACGGGTTCGTCGTGCGCGATCGGCCCCGACGGCACGACGCTCGTCCGCGCCGAGGCCGACGATGCGTGCATCGTTCGGGCAGAGCTCTTTCTTGACGATATCGAGATCGCACGCGCGAATCTCCCGCTGCTCGGCGATCTCCGTGCGGTGCTGCCGGATCTTCTCGCCGACGAGGAGTTGCCGTGGTTGCGAGGGCGCAGCGATGCTTCCGATTGTTGAGGCGCCGCCGCGCGATCCCTATGCGACGCCGAAGATCGATCCCGAGGTGGCGGCGCGCTGGCTCGTCGCTTTTCTTCGCGACGAATGTATCGGGCGCCGCGGCATGTACCATGCCGTCGTCGGACTCTCCGGCGGGGTCGATTCGGCCGTTACCGCCTACCTCTGCGCGCGCGCCCTGGGGCCGCAGAACGTGCATCTCATCCGCATGCCGTATCGCTTATCGAGCCCCGCGAGCCTTCACGACGCACAACTCGTGATCGATGCCCTCGGTGCGGTCGGTCATACGGTCGATATCAGTGCGGCGGTCGACGGCTATCTTCAATTCGAACCCGATGCCGATCCACGCCGTCGCGGCAACGTCCTCGCGCGCACGCGGA
>JBMFXH010000212.1:0-3663 GCA_049964475.1 Vulcanimicrobiaceae bacterium | reverse complement strand
CGGCAGCGCGTTCGAAGGCGACGCTGCTGCACTGCACCTCCGGCACGATGCCCGCGCTCTCGACGCTGCCGATCGTGTTGACGCTCCACGACGCGGCGTGGCTGCGCGTGCAAGGGCACACGCGCTTCTACGCACGCGCGTATTTCGGCGCGCTGATGAAACGGCTCGCCGCGCGCGCCCGCGCGATCGTCACCGTCTCCGCATTCTCGGCACGCGAGATTCTCGAATTGCATCCCGGGCTCGACGAACGCAAGGTGCACGTGATACCACTCGGCGTCGCCGAGGAGTTTGCGCGATTGGGGCCGCAGGCCGACGAACGGGCGACGATTCTCGTCGTCGGCACGGTGGAGGCGCGCAAAAATCTCGAGGTGGTGATCCGCGCGCTACCGGCGTTGCCCGGCGTACGTGCGATCTCGGTCGGGCCGAGCACGCCCTATCGCGAACGCTGCCTAGAGATCGCGCGCGAACTCGGCGTCGAGGAGCGGATCGAATTTCGCGGCTACATCGAGCGCACCGCGCTGCTCGATCTCTACGCGCGCTGCACCGTGCTTGCGATGCCCTCGCGCTACGAAGGCTTCGGGTTACCGCTCGCGCAGGCGCGCTGCGCCGGGCTGCCGGCGATTGCGGCGCGCGGTTCCTCGCTCGACGAGATCGCGGGAGAGGTGGTGCCGCGCATCGATCCCGACGACGTGCGGGGATGGAGCGAGGCGCTCGCCGCGGTCTTCGCCGACCCCGAGCGTGCGCGTCGCGTCGCCGCGAACGACCGCGCAGCGGCCGTCGAGCGCTTTTCGTGGCGTCGTGCCGCGAGCGCTACCGCCGAGCTCTATCGAATCGCTTCGACGTAAACCGGTGAACCCGGCGCACCGGCGGGAACGCTGCCGTCGTCGGGGGCGAGAATCAGGCGCACCGGAAAGCTCGAACCGGCGTCGGGAATCGTCGTGATGTGCAAGCGCAGAAATCCGCGTGCCGGGACGACGTAGCTGCGCAGCTTGTAGCGGGTGAACGCGCGCACCTGATGCGATTGCACCAAGACGCGATCGATGAGATAGGTGCCGGTCGCACTGCCGCCGCGGGGATTTTCGTAGAGCGCGATCGTCTGCGCTTGGTCCGTCGGGTTGACGACGTTGATCTCGAAGTTCTGCAGTACGCCGTAGTCGCCCGAGAGCGCCTGCCCGACGAGATCGTTGGGGAGCGGCACTTGCCCGACCGCGAGTTCGAGGTACGGGTCTTCGACGTTCCACTGCGTGGAGTAGCTGAATTCGGGAATCGAATAGATGCCGCGCGCGTGCGCGTGATGTCCCTGCAAGAGCGTGTCGCTCTTGGGCGGAGAGTCCGGCGAATCGCTCGCTTTCTGCGCGAAGAGCATCAGATGAATGAGGCCGCCGTTGAGCACGCGTAATTGCAGCAGATCGCTGACGATGGAATCGGCGGGCAGATCTTGTACCGCGAGATTCACGCTGCCGTAGCCTGGAAGCTGAACGATCTTGCCTTCGTTGGTAACGAGATGCACGAGGAAGCGTTTGGTCGAGAGATGCCCCGCCTCCATTTCGTTCGGGCTCGGCCCGCCGCGCCCGTCGATAAATTGCAGCAGCGCGGGTTCGGGCGAGGTATTCGTCGCGCGCAACACGATGCGACGCGCGATCGAATGCGGCGGATTGTAGTGGAAGTAGAGAAAGCGCGATGGCGCTTGTCGGTGGAGATCGGCGGTGAAGAGGACGCCGTCGGTGGTGAGGCGTTCGGGGAAATCGCTGACCATCAGCGAGGACGGCGAGATGCGCGGGGCGGCGATATTTTCGACGGTAAGGTTGACGGTGGAATCGACCTCGATGTAGTTGTTGCCCTGCAGCGTAATCGGAACGCTGAGATTCAGCACGTCGTCGACGCCGAGCGGCGAATCGATGCCGATCTGCGAGCGACTAAACACGAGTTGTGCGCCGGGGCGTAGCGTGACGCGCGCGGCGATCGCGTCGGCGACGCGTTTGAGCACGAACGACGCGCTCGCGGGTTCGCCGGTGACGCGCACCAAGAGCGTGTGCTGCGGAACGCTGCCGGCGGGATAGGCGACGACGATCGGCAGGGTCGCGGAGATGCCGCGGCTATCGGTGAGCGTTACGCTGGTCGAACCCGGCGCGAGCCCGGCGATGCCGAGCATCTCGGTGTTTGTGTTGTAGCTGACTGCGGCGACCTGCGGATTTCCGCCGGCGAGCGTGACGGTGCCCAGCGTGTTGCCGACCGCGACCTGCATCGAGGAGCCGACCGCGACGAGCGCGGAGGCGGGCGAGAGCGAGATCGGCACCGGGGTCGGGCTCGGGGTTGGGCTCGGCACCGGCGTCGGCGAGGAGAGCGGCGTCGGCGACGGTGCGCCCGAGGGCAGTGCGCTCGGTGCGAGCGGCGGCGCGGGCGTGAGCACCGGCGCCGGCGTTGCGGGCGCGGGCGAGAGCACCGGGGTCGGTGTGGGAGGCGCGCTCGGCGCGACCTGCGGGTGCTGCGCAGCGAGCCCGAGCGTCGTCGGGAGAAGGATGAGCGCGAGGAGCGAGGGGCGACGCATCGAGTGGGTTAGGAGACCGCGGCGGTCGCTCGCCGAACCGCGCTTGCCAGCAGCGTCTTATAGCCGACGCTGGGAAAAAGGACGGTCACGTAATCGCGTTCGGCGCGTTCGATCGTGCCGATGCCGAATTTCGGATGCTCGACGACTTCGGAGATGCCGTAGCCGTCGCCCTGAATGTTCGCAACCTTCGGAAGCGTCGCCGCGCGCAAGCAATTGTCGCATGCGCCGCAATTCTCGGTGGTGAAGATCTCGCCGAAATAATTGAGAATGAAGCGTCGCCGACACGAGGTCGCTTCGGCGTATTGCAGCATCATCGCGAGTTTGCTCTGGTCGTAGGAGCGCTTCGTTTCGTAATTGGCGAGATTGAGCACGAGTTCGCGGTTCTTCCGCGCCGCCTCGGAGACGGTGTAGGTGCTGCGCCCGACGGTATCGATGTAGCCCGCTTTGCGCAGCAGTGCGAGGATCACTTTGAGTTTGGTCAGCGGCAGCTGCAGAATCTTGCGGAGATCGACCATCGCGACGCCGGTCTCTTGCGTGCCGAAGACTTCGATCGTGCCGAAGACGCGCTGCACGTCTTCGATATCGGGATATTTCCCGGTGAGGAAGTAGGTCTGCACGCGCGTATCGCTCATGCGGTAGATGAGGATGCAACGCGACGGGAGTCCGTCGCGCCCGGCGCGCCCGGCTTCCTGCGTGTACGCTTCGATCGACCCGGGCAGATCGTAGTGGATGACGAAGCGAATATTCGGTTTATCGATGCCCAACCCGAACGCATTGGTCGCGACGACCGCGCGAATTTTCTCGCCCATGAAGAGGTTGTGCACGCGCGTGCGATCTTCTTTGTGCAGTTTCGAGTGGTAGACTTCCGCCGGCATGCCGAGGCGTTCGGTGAGGAATTCGCAGACCGCAAGCGCGTTTTTAATCGTCGCGGTGTAGATGATGCCGGTGCCTTCGATGGCATCGTCGCCGGTGAAGAGCCGTTCGATGGTTTTGAGCTTATCGGGCTCTTTTTCGGTCTTCCGTGCTTCGTAGATAAGATTCGGGCGGTCGAATCCGCGCACGATCGGCTGCACGTTCTCGATGCCGAGTTGGTGCAGGATATCTTCGCGAACGGC
>JBMFXH010000211.1:0-3670 GCA_049964475.1 Vulcanimicrobiaceae bacterium | reverse complement strand
GTTGATATCGGCACCCGCCGAAAATTGACGGTTCGCTCCCCGTATGATGACGGCGCGAACGTTTTCGTCGGCACTGGCCGCTTCGACGATCGGATAGAACTCGCCCGAGAGGGCGAACGAAAGCGAGTTGACGGGCGGATTATCGAGGGTGATAATCCGCACGCCGTCGCGGTCTTCGGTATGTACCAGCGCCATGATTACGCCGTCACCGTCATTTTGCGATCGAGTTCGAAGCCGTCCTCCGGCAACGTCATCACGTCGCCCGCGCCGTCGATAATCTGTCGTTTATACCAAGCACCTTGCGAGAGAACGTGGCTGGCATAGAATTTCGCCGTCGCGAGTTTCGCCGGATAGAACGGATCCTTATCGCCGGCGGCAATCTTCTCGGCGGCAACCTTCGCAGCACGTCCCATCTGCCAGCCGCCGGCGACGACGCCCCACAGCTTGAGGTAGGGAACCGAACAGGCAAATGCCTTCTTCAGATCGCCCATCGCGTTCATGCCGATCCACTGCGAGACTTCGGCGAGCGAAGCGATGCTCTTGAGGAGCGCCTCGCCGACCGCTTTCACGTCGGCGTTCGGGTGAGCGGCGGCTTCCTTCGCGAATTTCTCCATCGTTTTGATAACGGTGGTCGCGGTTGCACCCATATCGCGAATGAGCTTGCGGCCGACGAGATCGAGCGCCTGGATGCCCGTCGTTCCCTCGTAGATCGTGGTGATACGCACGTCGCGGTACTGCTGGGCGATCCCCGTCTCCTCGACGTATCCCATACCGCCGAAGATTTGCAGCGCGTTGGAGCAGAGTTCGACCGCGTTCTCGGTGCACCAGCCTTTCACGATTGGAATCATCAACTCGATAAAGGCTTTATGCTCTTTCCGCGTTTTCTCGTCGGGGCTCTTCTGTGCGAAATCGAGCGAGGCTGCAGTGACGTAGGCGAGCGCGCGCATCGCTTCGATGTTCGCCTTCTGCCACATCAGCATACGACGCACGTCGGGGTGCTCGATAATGCGAACCGGCGCTTTATTGCGCGTGGTCGCGTCGGACATTTGCACGCGCTCCTTGGCGTATGCAAGCGAACTCTGGTAGGCGCGATCCGCTACGGCGTAGCCCTGGACGCCGACCGAGAAGCGCGCCGCGTTCATCATGATGAACATATATTCCAAGCCGCGATTCGCTTCGCCGACAAGGAAACCGATCGCACCCTTCCCCTTTTCGCCGAATTTCATCGTGCAGGTCGGGTTACCGTTGATGCCGAGTTTGTGTTCGATTCCGGCGCAAATGACGTCGTTCTTCTCGCCGAGCGATCCGTCGGGTTTGACGAGGAACTTCGGAACGATGAACATCGAGATGCCCTTGGTCCCTTCGGGTGCGTCGGGGAGACGCGCGAGAACGAGATGGATGATATTCTCGGCCATGTCGTGTTCGCCGAAGGTGATGAAAATTTTCTCACCGCTAATGAGATAATGCTCGCCTTCGGGAACCGCTTTCGCGCGAACCTGCGCGAGATCGGAGCCCGCCTGCGGTTCGGTCAGATTCATCGTCCCGGTCCACTTCCCCGAGACGAGATTGGGAATGTAGGTTTTCTTCTGATCGTGGGAACCGCAAAGTTCGATCGCTTCGATCGCGCCTTGGTTGAGCAACGGGCCGTTTGCGAAGCCGATGTTCGATCCGTTCCACATCTCCAACGTCGGCCCGAGCAAGAGCTGCGGCAAGCCCTGGCCGCCGTATTCCGCCGGGACGGGAAGCCCGATCCAGCCGGCATCGGCAAATTTTTTGTAGGCTTCTTTGAAGCCCTTCGGGGTGCTTACGTTGCCGTTCGCATCGATCGAACAGCCTTCCTTATCCGCGCTGTGATTGAGCGGATCGAGCACGCCGGTTGCAAATGCACCGGCCTCTTCGAGAATCGAATCGAGAACGTCGAGCGTGTCTTCGTTCCCGGGAAGCTTTGCGACCTCGTCGATACCGGCGAGTTCGCGGAGGACGAACTGCATGTCGCGCAGTGGGGCTCGGTAGGTGCTCATGCTGATGTTTTCCTTACGGGCGTCAGAGTGGATTGCGTCGTGTAGAGTTCGCTGCGGAGCCGTTCGATCGAGGTCGCTAGCGAATCGAGATAGGGGAGCATGCCGGCTTTTATGCGGGCGAGTCGCTCGCGCCCGGCAGGGGTAATACGATAGAACCTTCGCGAGCGTTTACTGGGATGCTCCCACTGGCCCACGACGAAGCCGCGCTCTTCTAAACGGCGCAGCAATGGGTAGATCGTATTGGTATTCACGGCAAGTAACCCGGAGCAGAGGATTTCGATGCGGGCCATCAGGCCCGAACCGTGATCCTCGCGCTCCTCGAGCAAATGGAGAATCAGCACGGGGAAGAGCGTTTTACTCTTGATCGGCCCGCGAATGACCTCTTCTGCGGTGCGCTTGGCGAGGGCTGCCATGGTAAACCCTCCTATTATTACTTTTAATAAGCTTTCCTGCCACCACTGCGCCTTTACGGGAATTTTGTTAGACTAAGGTGGCGATGAACCTCACGGCCCTCCCGCCGCTCTTCGCGGGTGGCGATTTCGGAAATCCGAGCCTCTCCCAGGGCGCGCTTCCGCTCCAGCCCGTGGCGAGTGCGAGCGGCGCACCGGTCGCCTTCGCGCTCTCAGCGGTCGTTCCGCCGGCGACCCTCTCGCTCGCGCTCCTCACGGCATCGGCCCTGAAGGTTGCCGCCGTTCTCGCACGGGGCTCCGGCGTCACACAGCAAGCGAGCGCACCGGGAATTCTCCCGACCGGAAACCTCCACGACCATGCGATGCACCGCTCGACGGTCGCGCAACTGGCGATCGCCGCACTCTATCCTCACGAGTTCTTCTCAGCTTACGCATGAGCGTTCAGACTTTTCTCAGATTCTTCACGCGGTTCCGGTAGCATCTCCTCAATGAGCGCTCTGCACCAACAACGGTTGCTCCGCATACCCTACCGCTCAGCGCGCGAAGCGCTCCACGCCAAGCTTGCGCCGCTTGCGGCGAGCGCACGGAACGCACGAATCGAGCTGCGCGCACCGTTGGTTGCGATGAAGGCGACGCACGACGTCGAGGCGAGTTTCGAACTCGCCGAAGACCCGTTGCGCTTCGACGAAGTGTGGAGGGTCTGTTGGCATCCCTACGGCGGCGGCCCCTACCCCGATTTTGAAGGGCTGCTCGCGGTGCGCTCCTGTGACGGCGGGGGTTGTACGCTGGAACTCGACGGCGAATACGAGCCTCCACTCGGCCAATTCGGGCGCGTCTTCGACGCCGTGCTCGGCGCGCGCATCGCATCGGCGACCGCACGCGAACTTCTCGCCGATCTCGCCGAGGAGATCGAGGAGCGAACGGCAACACCACAAGCATCATGAAGACCGTCGAGCTGCATGTCGATCTGCCGATTCCGGCATCGGCTGCACGCGACGAAGCGCTGGAGCTCTTCGCCGCGCTCGGGCGCCGCGAGCCTCCCTTCGACGAACTCGCGCTCGCCGTCGGGCTCCGTTCGCTTCATCTACCGGTGCAGGGCGAGGTGCGCATCCCGGTTACCACGCATGTCGAACTCGCACCGTTGCGCTGGGAGGCGAGCATCGAGATGGAAGCCGCCGACCATCCGGGGCTCTTCCCCCGCTTTCACGGAACGATGACGCTCAATCCGGTTGGAAGCAC
>JBMFXH010000210.1:0-3683 GCA_049964475.1 Vulcanimicrobiaceae bacterium | reverse complement strand
GGCGCGGATTGGGCTCTTGCCCCGGCGCCGGAACGAGCGAACCGACGATATGGATGCCGAAACGCTTTGCGAAATAGGGCCACGCATCGTGAAAAACGATGAGTTGGCGTTGTGCGGGAGGAATGACGGCGATTTTTTTGCGGATCCAGGCGGTCAGTGCATCGAGTTTCCCGTCGTACGCGCGAGCGTTGCGCTCGAACGCCGCTTTGTGCGCCGGATCGATCCGCACCAACGCGGCGAGAATTTTTGCGACGTAGGTTTTCGCGAGGACCGGATCCATCCAGAGGTGTGGATTTCCGCCGACGACCGGCATGCCGTCGGTAATGACGAGCACGCGCGAGCGCGGAACGTCGGCGCCGCGCACCATGCGATCGACCCAGGCATCGATGCCGGCGCCGTTCTCCACGACAAGCTGCGCGCCGTTGAGGACCGCAATGCTCTGCGGTGTCGGTTGAAAGGTCTCCGGCGACGCACCGACCGGGACGATATTCGTCGAGCGAACGTACTTGCCGCCGACGCCGTTGACGAACGAATTGAGCGTCGAAAACGTCGTGACGACATCGATCGCGGCGGAGCCGGGGGGGCTGGGGGAAGAGGTTGCAGCGGTCGATGTCTGCTGCGCGCTGCTGCACGCGGCGAGGGCGACGAGAGTGAGAAGCGCAAAAGCGCGGGATACTATACGCATGAGCGACACTTTCCGTGGAATTCGAGTGAATGATCGTCGAGTTGAAAACCGTGAAGCGAGCGCAATCGATCGACGAAACTATCGAGCGCGCCGCACGCAACATCTTCGACCCGGCCGCACGAGCGACAGATCGCATGATGGTGATGGCCGTTATCGCAGGACATAAAGGTCGCCTCGCCGCGGTCGTTCAGTCGCAAGGCGGCTTCGCCTTTCGCGGCGAGCCGTTCGAGCGTCCGATAAACAGTCGCGCGCGAAACGGGGGTCCCGATTTCCTCAAGCCGCGCACAGAGCTCGGCCGCGGAGAAGAACCGGGGCTCGGCCAGCAGGATGCGAGCGATCGCCTCCCTCGGCCTCGTCTCGTATTCGGTCTCCATACGCGCCTATTTTGAGACCGAGTCTCAAAATCCTTTGTGCCCGCTTCAAATCGAGGTTTCCGGCGAATTCCAGGCACGCCGGCTTTCCCGGGGTGCGCCCAAATGCTTTGACAGGGCCCGACGTCGCTGCGTAGAATCGAGCCCGGCGCCCTTGGGGATGTAGCTCAGCTGGTAGAGCACTTGCTTCGCATGTAAGGGGTCAGGAGTTCGAGTCTCCTCATCTCCACCACGTTTAAAAGCCCGATTTTACGGGCTTTTTTTCGTTTTTCGCGATGTTCTTTTTGAGGCCCTTTTTGCTGTTGTACCCCCAAATCTACCCCCAGGAGGACCAAAAACAAACGCTTCCAACGCCTCAGAGGCGCCCTGTCCCATGCCTTTCACGACGTGAGAATAGCGGTCGAGGGTCGTGCGCACTGAGGCGTGCCCTAGCCGTTCAGCAACGACCTTCGGGTGGATTTCAGCCATCAGCATCATCGTTGCTGCGGTATGCCGCAGATCATGGAAGCGGATGCGAGGGAGGCCCGCTCGCTCGAGCACGGCGGCGAACTCGCGGCGAATAAAATTCGATTTTCGCAAAAATTCGCCCGTCGGCGTCGTGAAGACGTACGGGCTTTGGTGCCCTTCGCTTTTCCAGGCTTTCTGGCGAGATTTCAGCGCCGTTGCAATGCGGGGCCCAAAATCAAGGCTTCTCGCGCTGGTCTTTGTTTTTGGGTCGACCACCTCGAGGTGCCCGTCGACGTCCTGGAGCGATTGCGAGATCTCGACAACGCGGCGTCGAAAGTCGATATCGCTCCAGCGTAGCGCGAAGAGTTCCCCTTGGCGCATTCCGCCGATCGCTGCAAGGAGATAGAGCGCCTCATACCGGTCGCCCGATATCGCGGCTAGAAACCTTTCTGTCTCCGCCCTATCGAGCGTCCGCATCTTCGCCGCCTTATGCACTGGCGGTTCGACGCCAGCCATCAGGTCTGTGAAGAGTATCTGCTTACGGAGCGCGACGCGAAGCGCTCGCGAAAGCACAAGGTGGACACGCTGGATCGTAGCGGCCCCTACACCCTTAGCCTTAAGCGATCGATACAAGTGCTCGATATCCTGAGCATCGAGTGATTCAATCCGTTTCGAGCCGATTGCCGGCTGAATATAGAGGCGGTACATAGTGTCATATTGGGCGTGGGTTGTCCGCTTGCGCGTCTCTTCGACACTCTCGAGCCACGGCTCGAAGAGCTGATCGATCGTGATCGGGTTCCTTGGCCGCAACTCCCCCCCGCCACGTGCCCGCTGATCGGCGACCTTCTTCAGGAGTGCACTGCGCGTCGCAGCGTAAATACTGATCCGCCGGCCATCTACGCGCGCCCGGAACTCCCACTGCCCATTGGGCCGCTTGCGGATCCCGCCGAGGTTCTGGACTTTTCGAGCCACTTCTATGCCATTCTCTTCTTCTCGAGCCCTACCCCGTCACAAGCTCGAGATTAAACGGCGCGAGGAAGTCGGCTCAGGGTTTGATCAGAGGGCCAGGCGCTTTCTCGAGGCCGGCATCGTTGCTGACAACTGCATCACCCTCTCGCGCCGTTTTCTGATCGATCATATCAACGGCGTGCATTCAATGTCGCTCTTCGGACGACATTTGGTCGAGTCACACATGTATGTGCGTTCAATTGTTGTTTATAGTGATCCCGTGCTTGGCGAGAGCCGCATTTAGCAAACTCTCGTAGCGATTTTCGGCTCCGCCGTCTTCGAGAGTGAATCCACCACCCTGGTGGACGAGCAAGATCGGCCCTCGCTTTGGATCACGCAGAACCTTATTCATGTCGTGACAGGTAAAGCCAAAACACCACATAGCAACCACCCACGGCTTCTTTCCGTCGGTGATAGTTGGTGAGCCGGCTTGATGTATTACCGCCGATACCGCATTAGGCGATGTTGGATAGTTCAAGGCGATACTTGTAAGGACGGAAATTCCCGGTCGATGCGGAAGGCCCTCATTAAAAAACAGCAACAGACTGCCTCCCGCATAGCTCGTATCGATCTCCGCTACGCAGTGTCCACCCCGCCCCATGGTTGTTACAACTTTGCGATGCTCGGCGAGCAAATCGGCGAGGCAACCCATTGGAATGATTCGCGGAACGTCGCCTCTGGAGCGAAGCACCTTTAGTGCGGCCGTCGAAGACATTCCGAGGTGCAGTCCACCGACTGCGGGGGGCGCGGACGCAGACGCATAGGCCGGTGCCATCATTTGCAACGATATAAACGCACCGAGAAGCGAAACAAGTTGTAAACGTAGCATTATAAAAGCCGGGCCAATCTTACTCGTGAAGGTATCAGCGGGTATTCCCCATATGGATAAGCCTGTTTACCCCAGATACTCGGCTGCCCTGTTTGCGCCAGTTCGAGATCAGCGAGCTATAGATGCCTTCGCGGCACATCAGCGCGGCTCGTACCAGCGGCGTCGTCGCGGCGTCGTATTCAGCGAGAACACGAACCTTCGTCTCGGCCGTAAAGGACCGCAGCTTCCTGCGCGGACGTACTTCAGTATTGGATTCCATAGGTGGGGTCAGCCTTTATTGCCCTCATGAGTTTCTCCGGCTGGCTGGTCTCACCCATCATAGACACAGAGGCGAGGCCGTAAC
>JBMFXH010000209.1:0-3686 GCA_049964475.1 Vulcanimicrobiaceae bacterium | reverse complement strand
GCCGCCGTCGCGATCCTCATCATCTTCCGGCACCGCGAGAATATCGAGCGATTACGCGCCGGAACCGAGAACCCGATCCCGTTCCTGAAGGGGCGCGCGGCGAAAAAGAAGTAGCAGGGCCTACCGATGTCCTTTAGCTTTTCACTCGCTTCAAACGGCGCGGCAAATGCCGCCCGTAGCGCGCTGGACAGCACCACCGAGCGGTTGACGAACGAAGCCCGGCAACTCGCTTCGGGGTTGCGCATTAACAGCGCGGCCGACGATCCGTCGGGGTTGGCGATCTCGCAATCGCTGACCGCCCGCGTGAACGGTTTCGAACGTGCGCAGGGGAACGTGCAGAGCGCTGCCGATGCCGTCAATGTCGCCGACGGAGCCTTAGCGAGCGTCACCGATATTCTCGCGCGCATCCGCACGCTCGCCGTCGAAGCTTCCTCAAGCATCGAGAGTAACGGCGACCGTGCGAATCTGCAGGCCGAGGTCTCGCAGTTACTTCTGGAGATCGACCGCATCTCGCAGGGGGTCAACTTTAACGGCGCGCCGTTGCTCGACGGCAGCCACGCCGGATTCGTTCCGGCGGTCGCCGCGAGCGTGACGGTGCAAGCCAACAGCGTGCTCGCCACGAATGCCGGCCCTCCGGGCAGCAATTTCGGCCGCCTCGTCGCCGATGTCGCAACGCTCCCGGCGTATCAACGGCCGATTTTCTACAATGCCGTCACGCAGAACGTTCCGGCCTCGACCGCCCCGCAGACGGTGAGCGTCGGCAGCACCGTCGGCCTCGTTCCCGGCGACACGCTCGTACCCGCGGGCTACAACGGCCCCGCAATTCAGGTGCTTGCCGTCGATGCGAGTACCGACACCATTACGGCGGTTTTTCCGCAGAGTTTGAGTAACGGCGCGCAGATTCGCAACGACGTAAACGGCTCGCTGGTCAATGCGGTCACCGCAGGCGAGAACGTGGTAACGATTACCGGGACGGCGCAGCCGCTCTATGTCGGTCAGGAATTGCAGCTCCCGTTTCCTCCGAATGCGGAGGTCGTTACCGTACAGCAAGTGCTCGGCCCCACAACCTTCGTTGCCGATTTCGCATACGCACATCCCGCCGGCGACTATATCGGCAGCTCGCATTTCGACGGAATCGCCGCCGGCTCGGGGCCCGGACCCTACACGATTACCTACGGCACCGTCAGCAATCCGTCACCGCCGGGGCAACAAGTCGATATCCTCGACGCCGGAAATTTCCCGGCCGGCGTCTATATCGGGACGGTCCTTTCCTATACCACGACTTCCTATACGCTCTCGCTTCCGACGGCATTCCCGAGCGGCGCCTACGCCCTCGCACCCGTCGGAAACGGCAGCGTGAGCAACACCTACGACGGCAGCATCAAGTTACAGGTCGTCAACACCGGGGTATCGATTGCGGTCCAAGAGAGCTTCTATAACACGGCGACGCAGCAACAGGCGACGAGTTCGACCCTGCTGGCACCCGGTTCGACGAGCTCGCTCTTCGACGGGGTCTCGATTACGCTGGGGAGTTTCACCAGCGCCGACGTCGGCTCGACTGCCTATCTCAAGGCACTGCAGGCGACCGCCGCGCAGAGCAACCCCAACGCACCGGCACTCAACGTCCTCGCCGGGGCATCCGAGGGCGATACCATCGCGCTCTCCCTTCCGGCGGTCACCGCCGGGGCGCTCCGCGTCGCGACGATCTCGCTGGTCGCCGGCTCGGGGACCGACCCCACGCTCGCCGCCGAGGACGCCATCGGTCAGAGCGATTTCGCGATCCAGCAGGTTCTTGCCGAACGAGCGGGGCTCGGCGCCTTTAGCGTCCGCTTGCAGGAGGACGAGAGCAACGATGCGCTCACCGCCCTCAACCTCCAAGCCTCGGTTTCGACCATCCGCGATCTCAACGTGGGGGCGGCGAGCACGCGCTTCACGCAGACCCGGATCGAGGAGCAGGTCGGGACCGCGGTCCTCGCGCAGGCGAATGCTCTGCCGGAGACTTTTCTCGCACTCTTCCGCTAGCGGTTTGCACAGGGCTTCGCGAGGTGCGGCCCGTATTGGGGCGGGCTATGATCTCATCGAACGATTTTCGTAATGGCGTCACGATTCTGTTGGACAACAATCTCTGGACCGTGATCGAGTTTCTCCACGTGAAGCCCGGCAAGGGTTCGGCGTTCGTACGAACGCGGCTCAAGAACGTCCGCACCGGAGCGACGGTCGAGCGCACCTTCCGCGCCGGCGAGAAAGTCGAGCGCGCGACGCTCGACAATCGAACGATGCAGATGCTCTATAACGACGACGAAGGCTTCCATTTCATGGATCAAGAGTCGTTCGAGAACGTCACGATTCAGCGCGAACTCATCGGCGGCCCCGCGGACTTCCTCAGAGACGGAATGTCGGTCGACGTCCAGTTCCACGACGGAGTCGCCATCGGCGTCGAGCTTCCACCGCACGTCGAACTCCGCATCGTCGAGACCGACCCCGGCTTCAAGGGCGATACCGCGACCAATACGACGAAGCCCGCAAAGCTCGAGACCGGCGCGACCGTCCAGGTCCCGCTCTTCATCGAACCCGACACCGTCATCCGTATCGACACGCGCGATCGGCGTTATATCGGCCGCGTCAACTAATCTCGCCGTCGGCGATCGCGCCGGAGAGGGTAGACCGTGAAGAAGAGACTCCAGTCGCTCGGCATCGCGATGGCGCTCGCGCTCATCGCAAGCGGGATCGGCATCGCAACCTTCTATTCGCAGAACCCGCAGCTCTCGCGACTCGCCGATTACATCGCGCACATTACCGTTCTCGCGCACTCCGACCGCATCGGACTGAAGAATCCGGGCTACGGAAGCCCGAACAACAACCTCGCCATGATCACGCTTGACGATTATTCGTTAAGCGGGCATACGAGTGCGGGGCTCGGGACGTGGCCCTTCCGCCGCGGCGTCTACGGAACGTTGCTCGACCGGCTCGCGAAGGCCGGGGCGAAGACCGTCGCCTTCGATATCGATTTTCTCGACCCGAGCCCGAGCCCGCGGCAGGATGCGATTTTCGGACGCGCGGTTGCAAAAGTGCCGACCGTGCTTGCCTATGCGCTCAACACCACGACGACCGGCCAGATCGGGATCGAACCGGTGATTCCCGTCTTGGCCAAGCACGCCGCCGCGATGGGGTTCTCGAGTTCCGACAGCGTCGGCAGTTACACCTCGGGACAGTTCCCGAAGATCCGCACCAGCGGCTCGGGCTTCTTCTCCGATGAAACCTTCTACTCGCTTGCCGCAGCGGCGGCGCAAACCTATCTCGGCCACACGATCGACTTCGACAAAATCCCGCGCTTGCACGGACGCATTCTCTTGCTTCCGCCGCATTACGCTTCGACGCAAGCGGTCAGCGGGCGCGTCGGCAGCGAACAGAGCGTCGCCCCAACCTTTATCGGCGGCGGGCAGATGTCGCTCGCCGATGCATTGACGGTACCCATATCGCAGTTGCGCCTCTTCGCAAAAGGCCGATTGATCTACGTCGGAGCGACCGCGCAGGCACTCGGCGACTTCGTGATTACGGCGCGCGGGAAAATGCCGGGAGTCTACGTCAACGCGCGGCTCACCGACCAGATGCTGCGCGGTATCTACATTCAAACCTTGCCGTCCTGGATCGACATCGCGCTGATCGTTCTCCTTCCGCTCCTCCTC
>JBMFXH010000208.1:0-3738 GCA_049964475.1 Vulcanimicrobiaceae bacterium | reverse complement strand
CCTGAGGCCCGCGTCGCGCTCACGCTCAAGTTGCTCGGCGGTCTGACGACCGCGGAGATCGCGCGCGCCTATCTCAGCTCCGAAGCGACCGTCGCGCAGCGCATCGTGCGCGCGAAGCGCACGTTGAGCGAAGCGCGCGTTGCTTTTGAAGTGCCCGAAGGTCACGAGCGTTTACAACGCCTTCCACCCGTGCTCGAAGCGGTCTATCTTATCTTTAACGAAGGGTATGCCGCCACCTCAGGCAACGACGTGCTGCGCCCCGAGCTGGTTGAAGACGCGCTACGATTGGGCCGCATGCTCGCGCGGCTCATGCCGCACGAATCCGAGGTGCACGGCCTCGTCGCGTTGATGGAGATTCAAGCCTCGCGCATCCCCGCACGCCTGGCCTCGGACGGTTCTGCGATCCTGCTGCTCGATCAAGACCGAGGTAAGTGGAATCGCCTGCTGATTCAACGCGGGCTCGACGCGCTCGCACGCGCCGAACGGCTCGGCCCGCTCGGGCCCTACGCGCTGCAAGCCTCGATCGCGGCTTGCCACGCGCGAGCGGCGACGCCCGATGCGACCGACTGGCAGCGTATCGCAGCGCTCTACGACGCGCTCGCCGTCGTCACACCTTCCCCGGTCGTCGAGCTCAATCGCGGCGTCGCCGCCGGCATGGCGTATGGTCCGGAAGCGGCGCTAACGATCGTCGATGCGCTGCGCGACGAACCATCGATGCGCGCCTACCACTTGCTTCCCAGCGTCCGCGGCGATCTGCTCGTCAAACTCGGGCGGTTGGGCGAGGCGCGCATTGAGTTCGAGCGAGCGCGCGACCTCGCTGGAAATGCCCGCGACCGAGCGTTCTTACAAAAACGCGCCGACGCGTGTCACAACGCGTAATCGGTGTTCAGGACACCGTGGATCGCGGCTGCCGTCGTCACAGGGCGCGGCAACCGCGCATTGAACGTGCTCGTCGCTGAAGAAGGAGGTCCCGCTCGTGGCTTTTTTCGGATTACGTCGATCGCTCGTGCTGCTCTTCGTGGCTGCGGCGCTGCCGATTGTGGCACGTGCAGCCACCAACGAAGGCCTGCCGACGCGCGGACCGATCGCGCCCTATCTCATGCCCAATCGCCAAGCGGAGATCGCGTTGGCGCGCAGCGCCGCTCCGCCGGCGATCGCGGCGAAAGCCGAGGTGCTGGTGCTCACTCCCCGTGGCTTCGAGACGGCGGTGAAAGGAACGAATGGTTTCGTGTGCGTCGTCGAACGGTCGTGGTCTGCGCCGTTTAACGATACCGAGTTTTGGAATCCGCGAGAACGTGGCCCGGATTGTTACAATCCGCCCGCGGCACGCACCGAGATACCGCAGCTCCTTGCGGAGGCGCGCTGGGCGCTCGCCGGGCTCAGTCGGCAGCAAATGCAGAAGCGAATGAAAGCGGCGTTCATCGATCGTCGCTTCAATCCACCCGAGCCCGATGCATTTGGTTTCATGCTCTCGAAGCAGGGGTATCTCAACCATGCGCACGGGCCATGGCGCCCCCACATGATGTTCTTTGTTCCGCGAGATCAAATCGCTAATTGGGGTGCCAACGTACAAGGCTCGCCGGATATCGTCGTCGATCGCGGCCGCTATCTTTCGGCGCTGGTGATGGTGCCGGTGCTCCATTGGTCCGACGGATCGCCGGCGCCGCACTAGCGGCGCCATAGCGTCACGTATTAACAGCCGACGTGGGTGGGCTTCCGCTCGACGAATTCGGGGCTATCCCCCGACGTTGCCTGGTGCATCACCTGATGTTTGGAGTTGCAGGTCGTGCAGACGTAGTGATGGCCGTCGAAGCCGATGGTCATATAGTTCCCGCCTTGAATGTCGGCGAAGTATCCGAAATTCATCGCGCAGAGCTGCAGCGGCGATTTCCCAACCGACCCTGACACGATCATAAACGACGACCGGAGCCCCTTGACGGTGAGGGCGCGTACGCCCGGCCACTCCAGGCTTTCGCTCCGTTCGCCGGGCGCTAACGTAATCGACGCAGAGGGTGCCACGATGATTTTTACGGCTTTTGGCAGCTCGTTATAGATACGCGCCGCCATGGCCGAAGGGATGGATGTTGCTGCGAGCAGCATTGCGAGGATGAGGCCTGAACGAATCCGCTTCATCCCGAGCGCTTTGCGGTTACAAATCGAAACCCTTCCGCCGTTGCGTGCATCTACCAAATGTCGATCGCAGTGCGGGCGATGCGCGAGAGCCTCGGACGACCGATTGGGAATAAGGATCCGCCGGCCGAACAAACTTGGAAACGTGGCGCGTTGCCGGAAAAGAAAGTTGCAAGGGCTGCGCGTCGATGGCGCGAAGCGAAGAGCTGCTTGGAGGAGCTCGGATGAAAAAGTTATTCGTACTCGTGACCTCGGCGTGCCTCATCGGCGCGACGGCGCCTGCGAACTATAATGCCTTCGGCGTTGCAGTGGTGCAGCGAATTGCCGCAAAGTCACGGAACAGCAACGTTTTTATCTCCCCGGTGAGTCTCGGTGTTGGATTAGCAATGGTGGCCGACGGCGCCGCGGGAAGCACTCGCGCATCGTTGCTTCGAGGGCTACGTTTTGCCGGGCCGAATTTGGCTCGTGCAAATGCATCGCTCGTCGCTTCATTGAAATCGAACCACGACGCGAGCGTCGGGCTGGCGGACGCAGTCTGGTTGCGAAGCGACCTGCCGCCTCGACCGCAGTACGTCTCGTTGCTACGCCATAGCTATGACGCACGGGCACGCGCCGTGCACTTTGGCGATCCATCCGCGGTCGCGGCAATCAATAATTGGACACGCAGGCACACCCTCGGCTTGATCGATCACCTCCTTTACCGCACCAAGCCGACCGACTTTGCAATCCTTACGAACGCACTCGCGTTTGAAGGGAACTGGAGCGTACCGTTCCGACACGACGCAACGGGGTTCGAGCCATTCACCGACGCGAGCGGTGCCAAGCATTTCGTGCCGATGATGTCTCGCTCCGGTTCGTTTCAAACTGTCGACGAGGCGTCATTTCGTGCGGTTCGGATCCCGTATGGCCGAGGTGGCTACGCCGCGTACTTCTTGCTTCCCACTCGCGGCACGGTCGGTGCTCTCGTGCGCTCGTTGAGCGCCTCGACGATCGATCACATTGCACGCATCGAGCGGCCGGAGCGGCTTGCGGTTGAGCTTCCTCGCTTTACGGCAACGTACGCACCGCGCCTCAACGACGTGCTAAAGGGTCTTGGAATGGGCATGATGTTCTCGGACAGGGCCGATTTTTCGCCGATGCACGCGCCTCCCCCGGGGCTGCGCATCGCGTCCGTCGTGCATAACGCTTTCGTACGGGTCGACGAAGGGGGAACCGTCGCTGCGGCGGCCACAGCCGTCGTTGTACGCACCAAAGTGGCGGTGATAATGCTTGGCTCCCGGGTGCGAACGTTTTTTGTCGACCGAGCGTTCGTATTCGCAATTCGGGACGAACGTACTGGAACGTTACTCTTCATCGGCGCGGTCCGCACGCTTCCGCCCGCATAGCTGCGACCGAGCACCCACCAAATGACGGTTGCGGCCGTCGCCGGGAGAGCGCAATCGAGACCCCACTCCACTACGGCGCGGGCGTGTATTGCAACACGTAGGTGAAGTGCGTCGGAGCGGCGAGGTTCGCTAGCCGCACCGTTCGCAGCGCGTGCGCGGTTGCGAGCGTGACGGCGAGCAATGCGTTGCCCGCGCTCGCGCCGTCGCCGAGATCGATCGCGAC
>JBMFXH010000207.1:0-3748 GCA_049964475.1 Vulcanimicrobiaceae bacterium | reverse complement strand
GATCGCCGTCGACGCTGCGCGAGCGATCATTCGCGAGCATGAAATAACCGAGATCAACGCGACAACGCGTGAAGCTTTTTACGCAGCGCTCTTTGAAACATCGGAGAATCCCGCGCTAGCCGGCCTCTTCTCGCATCCGTCGCCCGAGGGCTACGACTTCTAAATGCCGGTCGAAGCGCTCGACGCCGCACAACACAACCGCAACGAATTCACGTGCGGCAACGAGCGAGTCGATCGCTATTTCCAACTGCTCGCGCGGCAGGCCGCCGACCGATTCGTAGCCCAGACCTACGTTCTCGTTCCGGCGCCTCCCCGCCCGACGCCGTGTGAAGTTTTTGGGTATTACACGTTCGTTCAGCATACCTATCGCGACAGCGAGATGGATCCGACGACGGCGCGAGCGCTTCACGTCAAAAACTTGGGAACGATTCCCACCATTCTTCTCGGTCAACTTGGCGTGAGCTCGGCGCATCAAGGAAAAGGCGTCGGGAGTGCATTGCTGCGCGACGCGCTCCGCCGCGCGCTGCACGTCGCACTGAGTATTGGCGCCGTCGCCGTCATCACCGATCCCATCGACGACGCCGCTGCGGCGTTCTATCGGAAGTGCGGTTTTCGACCGCTCCCGAAACAAGAGCCGCGCCTGCTCATCCCGACGAGCCAATTAGCGCGATATAATCCCGATATCGTTTCCGCATTCAAAAACAGATCGTCGGCGATCGAAATTCCGTACGGGCCGCAACATTTCTCCGCCTGATCCTCCGACTACGCGTGCACGGCAGCGCGAGGACGAACGTCGCGTTGGATATCCTCAGCCTTTGCATCGGCCGCGATCGCAAGGTCGTATTTGCCCTGCAAGCGTATCCAAAATTCAGGAGTTGTCCCAAAATAGCGCGAGAGTCGAAGCGCCGTCTCGGCTGTCAAAGAGCGGCGAGCTTTGGTGATCTCCGAAATACGCGAAACAGGAACACGCAACGCCAATGCGAGTGCATGAGCGCTTATATCGAGGGGTTTGAGAAAGTCCTCAAGCAGAACTTCCCCGGGGTGCGTCGGGGTAACTCGTTGTTTCATGTATCCTCTGTATCTACGTTAGTGAAAATCGCCGATTTCAACGTCCTGTGCATTCCGGCCGTCCCAACGAAATCGGATGCGATGCTTTTCGTCGATGCGAATTTGCCAAGTCGTCGCTGTAAGTTTTTTGAGTTTATTGCCCGGGGGAATGAACAATTCGTCAATCCGGTCGATCACATCGAGTTGGTCGAGTTTCCGAAGAGCAGCTTTCGCGTAACCGGCGAGCCTTTTTGAGGGAACGCGGTGCTCGAAGAGCTCCTTGGCGTCGTCATCTTTAAAGCTTGCGATCACCGCGCCAAGTGTAGCCCGTGAAGCGCTTACCGTCAAGCAGTAAGCGCGGAACGAAATACCGTGCCCCCTCGAATATGATGGCTTCGCTCTCACCAATGGTCACGTCGAGCAGGGTGGGTTGGCCCCTCGATACGCCCCTTCGGGGCTACTCGGGGTGACAGAGCGGCCCCTCGATTCGCCCCTTCGGGGCTACTCGGGGTGACAGAGGTGCGCCTACTCGGGTGAGAGAGGCGCTGGGCACGACGAAGGGGCAGCCTTGTGTAGATATATCAAACACGATATATTTGTTGCGTGTCATATAATATCCCGAATATTGGGGCGGCGATCCGCGCGGCCCGACTCGCCGCCGGGTTGAGCCAGAGCGAGCTCGCCGCCCGTGCAGGGGTGACCCAGGCGAGCATCTCGCTCGTCGAGGGCGGTTCGGATCTCCGCGTCTCACGCTTGCAGCAGATCGCCGGGGCGCTCGATCTCGTCCCGACGCTGCTTCCGCGGAAGGCGCTCGGCCTGGTTGAGGGCGTGATCGCGAGCCTGCCGTGATCCGCACGCTCGAAGTTCGGCTCGGCGCCACGCTCGTCGGCCATCTAACAAATCTCGCCGACGATGCCACCGTCTTTGCCTTCGCGCCGGAGTATCGCGAATGGCGCGAGCGTCCCGTGTTGAGCCAAAGCTTTCTCGACGATTCCGGCGCTCTGCTCGAAGCGCACGTGCATGCACGGCGGCTCGCGCCGCCCTTCTTCTCGAATCTCTTGCCCGAGGGTGGAATGCGGAGCATTATCGCCGGACACCTCGATGTTTCAAAGGATCGTGATTTCCCGCTCCTGGCCTACCTCGGCGGCGATCTTGTCGGCGCAGTTCGACTCGCTCCGGCAGAACCGCTCGCGCCGATCCCGAGCGATGCGCTGACCTTCTCGCTCCCGGGCGTTCAGTTGAAGTTGAGCGCACTCCTCACCGAGGCCGATGCATTGACGATTCCCGTTCACGGCAATGGCGGCGATTGGATCGTGAAAGTCTCTTCAGGCGCCTATCCCGGCTTCACCGAGAATGAATTTTCGATGTTGGAACTCGCGCGACGATCGGGGATCGAGGTGCCGGAAACCAAACTTATCTCGCCCACGAACATAGCAGGGTTGCCGCCCGAGTTTGCAGCAGCGGGTGCGGCATTGGCGATTCGCCGCTTCGATCGCGCCGATGGGCAAAGCCGCATCCACGTTGAAGATTTCAATCAGGTGTTCGGACAGTTCGCTCACGATAAATACAAGAATTACACTTACGGCGACATGGGACGTATGCTGGTTCGTCGGGTCGGCTTCACGCACGCGCGTGAGTTCGTTCGCCGCCTCACGTTTAACGCGATGATCGGTAACGGCGATATGCACCTGAAGAATTTTTCGCTGATCTATCGCAACGGTCGCGATCCGGAGCTCGCACCGGCGTACGACTACGTCAGTACGCTCGTCTATCCGTCGCTCGATCATCGCCTTGCGCTATCGTTTGGGGATTCCAAGGAGCCGGATATCTACCAGCGCGATCGCATTCGCCGCTTCGCCCAAACCGCGGAGCTTCCGGTAAAACTTCTCATGCGCGATATCGCCGACACGATCGAGCGTACGCATGCCGCTTGGCACGGCGCGACCGATCTCCCGATGCGAGAAGAACATCGCGCGATTGTGGGCGCGCACATCGACCGTTTTGCCGCCGCCGCTAGCCGCTCCGAGTAGGGCAGGCCGTCACACCGAGTAGGCGCCGCGCGCCTTAGGCGTGGCGATGTTTCTGAGGGCGACCGCCTTTTCGGCCGTTCGCTCGCGCTGCTGCCGCTTTCGCCGGCGTCGATCGACGGCCACCAGCGCGTGCGATCTTCGCCCGCGTCACGTAGCCAAAGAAATCATGAAGAAGTCCCGGAGCTGAGATCCCAACATCGAGCGATGGCCAGAGGAGGCCTTCGCCGAGCGGATCGACGGTGACTTTTGCGAGTTCCTCTGCCGGCTTGCCCGCCAGCTCCTCGATCTCGCTAATCGGAATCGTCACGGAGGCGCCGTTTCGTAACTCCAAGCTCAAGCCTAGCGAAGCAGGCGCATGAATAGGGTGAACCCAGGCGCGCAGCACCGCCGTCGGCAGCGCCTTCGTGCGCGCTCCAGCGGCAACCGCCGCGGCAAAGGCCTGGTCGGTGAGCGCAACGATCGTCGCCTTAACCATGCTGCTCCTTCACGAGGGCGAGCAAATCTGCCGAAGACGTGCAGCCGACCTCGAACTTCCCGTAGCGCCGTTGCGGCACGTTCGAGTATATCCTAACATAGTTGGGTTTTACAAACACAGCGACACGGATTAAAATTTCCGCTCCCGAGGCGCACGAGCCGCTTTTGATTCGAAATCGTAGGGTCGTCACATCAAG
>JBMFXH010000206.1:0-3778 GCA_049964475.1 Vulcanimicrobiaceae bacterium | reverse complement strand
GCGCATGAAGCGCGCCCAGATACGCGCCGGAACGTTGCCTCCATACGATTCGATCATCCGCGAATCGTTATCGTTGCCCATCCAAACGGCGGTCACGAGGTCGGGCGTATATCCGACGAACCAGGCATCGCGAAAATCCGATGTCGTCCCGGTCTTCCCGGCGGCGGGCCGCCCGATATTCGCGTTCACGCCCGTGCCGTAGGCGATCGTATCTTCGAGCATCGAGGTCATCAGGAAGGCCGTTGCCGGGGAGACGACGCGGCGTTCGCGCGGCGTACGGTCGTCGAGGACGACGTTGCCGTACGCATCGCGGACCATCAAGATCGAACGCGGCGTAATGTGTAACCCTTGATTCGCTAACGTCTGAAATCCGCTCGCCTGATCGAGCACGCTGACCGATGACGTTCCCAGCGCGAGCGAGAGATTCGCCTCCAACGGAGCGCGCACGCCCATCGCATGAGCGTAGGCGATGAACTTATCGAGCCCTATCCGATCGGCGAGCTTCACGGCAACGACGTTGCGCGAGAGCGCGAGCGCGCGGCGCAGTGTGATCGGTCCCATAAAACGGTTGTCGTCATCGTGCGGCGACCAAGTCTTTCCATCGTACATCGGATAGGTGACCGGCGTATCGTCCATGATCGTCGAAGGCGAGAGCCCGCTATTCATCGCTGCGGTGTAGAGGTAGATCTTAAACGAGGATCCCGGTTGCCGGAGCGCCTGCCAAGCCCGATTGAACTGGTCGGTAGCGGAGAATTTTTTCCCACCGATCATCGCGACGATCTCACCGGTAGACGGGCGTATCGCAATCAATGCCGCCTGGTGAGCGCCGATTCCCTCGGCCTTTGCCGCCCGCAATCCCCAGTCGATCGCCGATTGCGCTTCGCTCTCCATGCGCGGGTCGAGACTCGTATAGACCTGTAAACCGCCCTCGCGAACCGCGCGGTTTCCAAAGAGCCGCTGCAATCGTGCAATAACGTAGGTGGTAAACCACGGAGCGCGATAGCCGAGGGGGCCCTCGCTGCGCTCTTTCACGAGATGGAGCGGCGCCGCATACGCGGCGCGCGCCTGCGCCCGCGTAATATATCCGCTTGCTACCATGCGACCGAGCACGTGGCGTTGGCGCTCGCGCGCAAGCTTGAGATCGACGAACGGGGAGTAATCCGAGGGCGCGGCGACGACGCCGGCGATAATCGCGGCCTGTCCAAGCGTCAGCTGCGAGACGCTATGCCCAAAATACGTTCGCGCCGCGGCATCGACCCCGTATGCCCCGGAGCCGAGATAGATAAGGTTGAGATAGCGCTCGAGGATT
Source organism: Vulcanimicrobiaceae bacterium (assembly GCA_049964475.1). GTDB lineage: Bacteria > Vulcanimicrobiota > Vulcanimicrobiia > Vulcanimicrobiales > Vulcanimicrobiaceae > JABEUX01. Next base: position 2,469 of record JBMFXH010000206.1, on the reverse strand, counting down.
TGATCTTTCGTATAGTAATGCTCGATCTTCAACGCGAGCAACGCTTCTTCAACTTTCCGCGTAATCGTAATGCGATCGTTGAGAAAGAGCCCGCGGGCGAGTTGTTGCGTGATCGTCGACGCACCTTCGAGGGGTTGATGGAGCGCGTCGGCGATGGCAGCACGGATGATACCGACGATATCGATGCCCGGATTCGTATAGAACGTATGATCTTCGTTCGCGATGAACGCGTCGCGAACCATCGGTGGAATCTTGGAAAGTGGAACGTAGACGCGGTTCTGTTTGTAGACGCTGCCGAGTACACTACCGTCGGCGGCAAAAATCCGCGTCGCGCCCTCGGGCTGATAATCGGAAAGCTCGCGCACGTCGGGTAGGTTTCGCGAGATGACGAGTACCATTCCGGCGAATGTCCCTACCCCGAAAATAACGAGGAAGAGCGCGATAATACCGATGCTCCGCCACCGCAGCGGGCGACGGGCTTTACGTCGCGGCGCTCGACGCATCGCCAAGAACACCGGAGAGAACGCCGTTGACAAAGCGCGCCGCCTCGGGGCTGGAGTAGCGCTTTGCAAGCTCGACGGCCTCATTGATGATCACCGCACGAGGCGGAGCCTCACTCTGTGCCGCCTCGCAGACCGCTAGGCGGAGAATCGCCCGATCGACGATCGCCAAACGATCGAGGCTCCAGCCTTGCAGGGCCGGGGCAATGCGTTCGTCGGCCGCAGAAGCACCGGCGAGCGTCCCGAGCACCAGTTCGCGCACGAATGCACGATCTTCGCTCGCTCCACCGCTACCGAGTATTTCTTCAAGTGCTTCGGCAGGCTCGCGTCCACCGACCTCGATTGCGTAGAGCGTCTGCAAAGCGCGCTCCCGCAACATGCGCCGTGAGGGCATCGCTTATCCGACGCGCTGCGCGAGCAAGCGGGGAAGGAAGCCGATATCGTAGACTCCGCTGCGAAACCCTTCGGTGCCGAGGATCTCCAAACACATCTCGGTGGTGGTCGCGACGCCCTCCACCAGCGTTTCGCGCAACGCCCGTTCCATTCGGGCAATCGCTTGGTCGCGAGTGTTTGCGAATGCGATTACTTTTGCCAACATCGAATCGTAATATGGCGGAACGCTCGCACCGGAGAAAATATGCGTATCGATCCGTATGCCCGGCCCGCCGGGGAAGAGCACGGTCCCTAATTTTCCGGCCTGCGGCGCAAAATTATTTCGGGCATCCTCTGCATTAATACGGCATTCGATAGCGTGACCGCGCGGCTCGAGATCGGCTTGCGTATAACCCAAATGCTCGCCCGATGCGATCCGAATCTGCTCTTTGACCAAGTCGATGCCGTAGACCATCTCGGTCACGGGATGCTCGACCTGAATGCGCGTGTTCATCTCCATGAAAAAGACGTCGTCGCCGCTCGAGAGAAACTCCAGGGTCCCCGCATTGCTATATCCGACATGGCGACACGCAAGGACCGCCATGTCGTGCAGTCGAGCGCGAGCGCGCTCGGTGAGATTCGGGGCCCCTGCCTCTTCGATAAGTTTTTGGTGCGACGGCTTCTGTATCGAACAATCGCGCTCGCCGAGATGAACGACCTCGCCATGCTCGTCGGCGAGCACCTGCACCTCGATATGGCGCGGGTCGATGATGAGCTTTTCCATGTAGACGCGGCCGTCCTTAAACGACGCCTCGGCCTCTGCGGTCGCACCGAGAAATGCGCGCTCCAACTCCTCGGGGCGCTCGACGACGCGCATCCCTTTGCCCCCGCCGCCGGCGGTCGCCTTGAGGAGCACGGGGTAGCCGATGCGGTCGGCGGCTTCGCGTGCGAGTTCGACCGAGGCGAGGATATCGGTTCCCGGCGTGGTCGCAACGCCGGCGTCGGCCATGACGCGCTTCGCCGTTGCCTTATCGCCCATCGCCGTGATGATCTCGGGGCGCGGCCCGATGAATTTCAATCCGTGATCGGCGCAGATCTCTGCGAAGCGCGCGTTTTCAGCGAGGAAGCCGTAGCCGGGGTGGACGGCGTCGCAGCCGGAGACTAAGGCCGCGGAGATGATATTCGGGACGTTCAAGTACGAGCGCGGCACGGGGCCCGGCCCGACGCAAAAGGCTTCGTCAGCGACGCGAACGTGCGTCGAATCCCGATCGGCTTCGGAGAATATGGCGACGCTCCCGATGCCGAGCTCGCGGCAGGCACGCACGATCCGCAGAGCGATCTCGCCCCGATTGGCAACGAGTACTTTTCGCAACATCGCTGCTACCCTCGCTCGATCTCGAAGAGTGCGCGGCCGTAGTCGACCGGAGCACCATCCTGGCAAAGAATCGCCCGAAGCCGCCCGTTCGAGCGCGCCCGTCGAGGCCATCGCGGTCAGCGTGCCGAAGTCCATCGAGCCGGTCGAGAGAAAGACGGCCAGGAAGGAGACGAGCAGGGCTACCGAGCCGGCCATGGTGTAGACGAAGAACTGCGTCGCCGC
>JBMFXH010000205.1:0-3804 GCA_049964475.1 Vulcanimicrobiaceae bacterium | reverse complement strand
CGCAGCCCGATACCCACTGCGCGGCGCCGACCTCTGGCATCTCGCACTCGCCGTCGATCTCGCAGAAGAGCTTCCCGAACTGCGGCTGCTGACGTTCGATTCCGTCCTCGATGCGGCGGCGCGCGCCGAAGGGCTCGCGCTCGAGCGATCCGCCGCCGACGCTCCCGTTGGTGCCTACTCGGCGAATAATTAGTCGGCCAAGCACCGCAAATTCACCACGAAGTGGTCGCAAATTCACCATATCGTGGCGGGTTTTACGAGCTCAAGCAGAATATCACGGGCGTGTACGAACGGAAAATTGCCCGCAACCTTGAGCTTGCCAGGGCCGACACGCCGGTCGTGCTTCTGACCGGCCCCCGACAGGTCGGTAAATCGACCCTGGCCCGTCGAGCGGCCGCGACGCCCCCCGGAAGCCCAATTACGTTCTCGGCTCCGTCGCCTGCGCACGCGAGGGCCTCCTCGCGCTACTTTAATCTCGACGACGCCACGACGCTCGCGGCGGTCGCCGAGGATCCCCAGGGATGGCTCCGGCGCCATCGATCCGACGACTGGATTGTTATCGACGAAGTTCAGCGCCTTCCGCAACTGCTTGTCGCAATAAAACACGACGTGGACCTCGATCGCCGTCCTAACCGATATCTACTCACGGGATCGGCGAACGTAATGACGCTCCCTCGCATCGCTGAATCGTTGGCCGGGAGAGTCGAGTTGCTGCAGATGTGGCCGCTCTCTCAAGCCGAAATCGAGTCATCGTCGCCGACATTTCTCGAGACTCTGTTTTCTGATGACGACCACTTTCGGTGGGGCGGTGCGGACACGCGCGACCAACTCGCCGAAAGAGCTTTACGCGGCGGCTTTCCGGATGTCGTCAAGCGAACGGACCGTGCGCGGCGAAACGCTTGGTTCGGCTCGTACATAACGACGGTGCTTCAACGCGAAATTCGAAGCATCAGTAACGTTGAAGACGATGGAGGGATCGTCCGCATCTTGCGCGCCGTCGCAAGTCGCTCCGGTCAGCCGAGAAACTTACAGAGCTTATCTCGCGATGCCGCCATCCCGGCGTCGACGATCGCGCGCCACATAGAACTCTTAAAAGCAACGTTTTTGATCTCGGAGATCGCGCCGTGGTCCGGGGGAATAGGTGCGCGAATAGTTCGATCGCCAAAATTGTTGTTGAACGACTCCGGCCTGTACGCATACCTATTGAATCTCGCTTCGACCGATGCACGCGTCGGATTTCTCATCGAATCTTTCGTAGGATGCGAATTGATAAAGTTAATCAGCTATCATGGACTCGGCGAATACACACTGCTGCATTTTCGTAGTCGAGAGCAAAAAGAGGTGGATTTTGCCGTCGAGGCCGCGGATCGGCGCGTCATCGGCGTGGAAGTTAAGGCCACCACTACTGCTGATGCACGCGATTTCAAAGGCCTACGGGCATTCGCCCAGGTTGCCGGGGAACGGTTCCATCGCGGTATATTGCTTTATGGTGGGAGCGAATGCGTACCCTTCGGTGCGAAGTTATGGGCGATTCCGATCTCCGCGCTTTGGAACTCCGGCTGAACGTTACCGCGGCATCGGGGGGCCGCCGATCGGCGGCTGCGGCGGCGTCACGTTGGTCGGCCCGACCGGCGCGGGCGGCGGCATAAACCCGCCGGTCAGCATCGTCGGCTGCGCGAGCGAGAGCAGTGTCGCGCCGACGCCGACGAGCAGCACCAACATCGTCACCAAGAATCCGGCGATCGGCACCAACTCTGCAGCGGTGAGCAAGACGAGCCCGATAATGAGCGCGAGCAGCGGTGCGGGGTCGACCTTCGCGTTCGTCATCACCAGCAAGCGGTTACCGACAATCAGCGCGAGCGCCGCTTTGCCGATCAACAGCGCGACGACGACCGCGAGCGCTTCGACGAGGATGAGCGGGCTCAAGATAATCGTGATGAGCAACATGATGCCTAACGGCACCACCGCAATCCACGCGCCGAGCCCGACGGCAGTCGCAAGCCCCGGGTGCGTTTCCAGGCGCTCCATCGCGAGGCGCGCGCGCATCGGGAAGATGAGGAACGCGATGAGCACCAGGAAATCACCGATGATTTTTCCGCCGGCGAGCCACGGGACGATCGAGAGACCGAACGGATTTAACGTGCGAACTGTCGTCGTGCCGTTCCCCGAACTCACGCCGATGCTCGGAAGAATATGCATGATGCCGTGCCCGAGACCGATCGTCGTCACGTGGCGGCCGACATGCGAGCCGGGCATCTCCGTAAGCGCTCCGCCGAGCACCGTCACGTCGCGCCCGACGCTGCCTTCGATCGTTGCGGCGCCGCCGAGGACCGTGAGGTCGCGTTCGACCGTGCCTTTGATATCGGCGTTGCCGCCGATCACCGTCAGGTCGCCGTGCACGACTTGCCCCGGCTGGATCGTTACGTCTTTGCCGATAAAAACATTACCGTTATCGCCGTCATGCGTGCTCGCTGCCGCCGCGTGCGGTGCGAGCAGCATGCCGACGGCGGCGATGCCGATGAGTAGCGTACGAACGAGACGCATGTTAGCGTTCCTCCCGGATGGCGATGGCGGCGAGTACGCGCGGGCGAATGCGCCGCTGGTAAAAGACGATCGCGCCGAAGAATGCGGCGTCGATCGCGACGATGAGTAAGACGGCGACCGCAGCGAACGGTGCGTATGGAGCGAGGGCATGCATGCCGACGGCGAGTGCGGCGAACGTCGAACTCGTTGCGGTGACGGCGTTGCTCGATGCCGAGGTGAGCGTCGCGGTCGCCGAAGCGTGCGCGAAGATCCAGAACGCGACGAGCGCGATCCACGCACCGACGGTATAGATCGTCAGCAACGCCCAATGCGAGAACCGGAACGCGCGCGGTTGCGGGAGCGTTCGGAGCTCGGCCATGACGGCGTACGTAAAGTTCGGCGCGATCTCGACCGGTGCCGTCGTTGCGAGCAACGCGTCGATCACCTTGAGTTCGTCGAGCGTCGCACGGCATTCGTCGCACGTACGCAGATGCTCGGCCATAGCGCGCATGCGCGCCGGCGAGAGCGTCCCTTCCAGATAACGATCGAGATCGTTACTACACGAGGAGCAGCGCACGGTAGCCTCCTTTGGCTTTGACGGTGTCGAGAGCGACGTTTTCGCGCGAGCGCATACGTTGCGCGAGGGCGATTTTGCCGCGGTGAATGAGCGTCTTGACGTTCCCGAGCGAGAGCCCGAGTGCCGATGCGATCGCGTGGTATTCCAGGTTGTCGAAGTAACGCAGTGCCAAGACCGTCCTCGTTCGTTCCGGCAGCTCCGCTAAGGCCGCGCGCAATTCGCGCTCGGCTTCGCTGCGGAGGATGCCTTCTGCAGGATCGGATTCTCGCGAGCCGTCGGCGATGGCGTTCTCGAGCGTTTGGTCTTCGGGCATCTCTTGCGTTGCCGGCCGCCGCAGCTGTTTTCCTAAGTACGTGCGGACGACGTTGCGGGCGATGTGGTAGATCCAGGTCGAGAACTTGCCGAGGCTGGGGTTGAAGGAGCCCAGATGCGCGTACGCCCGCAGGAACGTCTCCTGCGTGAGATCGGCTGCATCTGCCGGGTTGCGGACCGAGGCGCCGATGAAGTTGGCGATGCCGCGCTTGTAGCGCTCCACCAACCCCGCAAACGCTTCGCGGTCCCCCGCTCGTACGAGTCCGACGAGTGCTTCGTCGCTCGTAGCCTCCGCCAACATGTGCCTCGCGATGTTTCCTTTCAGTGGGTACTACCGCCCTCGTGCCCGAGTGTTACGCGCGGCGTCGCCCCTGTCAGCCCGAGTAGGGCTC
>JBMFXH010000204.1:0-3828 GCA_049964475.1 Vulcanimicrobiaceae bacterium | reverse complement strand
GTAAGCGTTGTCACCCCGAGTAAGCGTTGTCACCCCGAGTAGCCGCGCAGCGGCGTATCGAGGGGCGTCTCCGCGTGCGCGCGCCTCGATACGCGCGCCTCGATACGAGCGCTTCGCGCTCTACTCGGCGTGACAGTTGCTACTCGGCGTGACAACGCGCGTGCCTCGATACGCGCTTCGCGCTACTCGGCATGACACTGCGCGCTACTCGGCGTGACAACGCGCGTGCCTCGATACGCGCTTCGCGCTACTCGGCATGACACTGCGCGCTACTCCGCGCTGCGAGCGAGCGCGATCTGCCGCGCGACGGCGATTGCGACGATCGCAAGCCACCAGGTGAGCACCTTCGGATAGAACTGCAGGTTGTCGACGACGCCGTGAACGGCGAGCGCAAGCGTCGCGGCGAACGCCGCGGCCGCCCACGCATCGCTGCGAATCGGCGCCGCCGCGAGGCGGATGGTTCCGCCGATCCAGAGCCAGAGCGTCGCCGCGAGCAGCGGAATTCCGCCATCGACGAGCGCGCGCAGATAGAGGCTGTTCGGTTGCGTGCGTACGCCCGGCAGGCCGACGCGCGCCAGTTCGAGGTGATAGTTGCCGGCGCCGATACCGAGCCACGGGTGCTGCCGCCAGAGGGCGATCGCCGCCCGCCAGAGCTCGCTCCGCGTCCCGACACCGCCGGCCTCGGTCTGTCGCACGCCGATCCGCAGCAGGCCGCGAACCGAGGCGCCTACTTCCGCGGGGTGCGCGCCGGCGAGGAGGTTTCCGAGAACGGCTCCGGCGCCGACGAGGAGCGCGAGCAGCAGCGCACTTGCGACCGGAAGAATCGCTGCGCGTATGTTTTGCGGCTGTAAAAACGCGAGCAGCACCACGATCCCCGCGCTTAGAAAGATTCCGGCGCGCGAGAGCGTGAGGACTTCGGCGAGCAGCGCGACGGTGAGCGACCACGCGAGATAGCGTCGCGGTCGCGCGAGGTGCGCCGCAAAGAGCGTCGCGATCGCGATCTCGAGAAATCCCGCGAGCTGATTGGGGCCACCGAGCGGGCCGGCGATGCGCGGAAGCACGATCGTGCCGAGGTTCAATCCCGACGGTGCGCCGAACAGGTCCTCGCGCAGTGCGAGGAAGGACACCAAAGCCGTCGTGGCGGCGAACGTCGGCAGCGCGAGGCGCGCGAGCGCATCGATATCGTCGGCAGCGACGAGGACGGCGATGAAGATCGCGATCGCCTCGATCGCTTTTAAACTCTCGCGCAGCGCCGGTGCGAGATAATCGGCTTGCGTCACCGAGAGCAGCGTCGCTGCAACCAGTGCACCCAACGCGATGAGCCACCAGCGAGCCGCGGGTGCGCGCAGTCGCAGAAAGAGCGCGGGGTGCGCGCAAAGGCCGAGCAACACTGCGAGCAGCGTCACCTTCGGTAACGTCACCGTCGTGTGCGCGACGGCGTGCGCGAAGCCGAACGGAGTGCTTGCGATGAGGGCGAGCAAGCCGTAGATCGGCCGCCGTTGCGCGAGCAGCGCGACGGCGATGAACGCCGCAACGAAGAGCATGAACCAGATGGGCCCGAGCGCGGGAATCTCCACGAAACGATCGACCACCGGGTGATAGTGCATGGGCGCAGGGCTTCGCCTTCCGGTGAGGCGAAACCCCGCCGACGATGGACGAACAAGCGATGCGCCATGCGATCGAGCGCAAACGCGACGGAGAGAGCCTCGGGGCTCAAACCTGGCGCGATATCGTCGCGGCGTATGCGAGCGGCGCGGTGGACGATGCACAAATGGCGGCCCTTGCGATGGCGGTGCACTTTCGCGAACTCGACCTCGACGAGATCGTCGCACTTACCGAGGCGATGGTGGAGAGCGGGGAACGATTGCACTTCCCGCGCGAGCCCTTCGTCGTCGACAAACACTCCAGCGGCGGCGTGAGCGATATCGTTTCGCTCGTTGCGGTGCCGATCGTGGCGGCATGCGGCGTACCGGTGGCAAAGCTCTCGGGGCGCGCGCTCGGGCACACCGGCGGAACGATCGACAAACTCGAAGCGATCCCGGGCTTTCGCAGCGCGCTCGAAAGCGATGAATTTATCGCGCAGGTGGAGCGTATCGGCTGCGCGATCGCAGCTGCGAGCGAAGCGCTTGCACCGGCCGATAAACGGCTCTATCGCTTGCGCGACCGCACCGGTAGCGTGCCGAGCGTCGGGCTCATCGTCGCCTCGATTCTCTCGAAGAAGCTCGCCGGCGGGGCGCACGGTTTCGTGTTCGACGTAAAATGCGGCAGCGCGGCCTTCATGCACGACGAGCGGGAAGCGCTCGTACTCGCGCGTCGATTGGTCGAAGTGGCGGAGCGCTTCGGTCGCCCGGCGCACGCGATCGTGAGTGCGATGAGCGAGCCGCTCGGGCGCTGCATCGGCACCGGTATCGAGAGCATCGAAGCGCGCGATTTTCTGCGCGGCACACGCGGCGATGCGCGCGTGCGCGAACTGGTCATCGCCGTTGCCGCGCAGATGCTTGCGCTCGGCGGCGTCGATGACGGCGAGCGTCGGGCCGACGCAGTGCTCGCCGACGGCAGCGCCTACGAACGTTTTGTCGCGCTCGTCGAGGCGCAGGGAGCAACGCGGGAAGCACTCGAGTCGCTCGAAAAAGTGCCGCACGCACACGAAGTGCGCGCCGACCGCGCAGGAACGATCGCGCGCATCGACGCGGTGGCACTGGGGAATGCGGCGCGCCGCTTGACGGAACGCGCGCCCACGGCCGGCATCGAACTGCTCGTCCGCGTCGGCGAACGCGTCGAGCGCGGGCAACCGGTCGCGACGATCTTCGGAGAGGGAATCAACGCGCACGATATCCAGGGGGCGGTACACGTCGTGGAACATGCTACAGAACCGCTGCAGCTTATCCTCCAGACGTTGTAAGATGGATTATCTCACGTGCAAGCCGGCCGAAATATCGTAGAGCGATGTGCGAGAGATAGGGAAGCTTATCGTGAGGATTAAGCCTTCGATTGCTTGCGCTACGTTCGCCTTTGCGTTGCCGTTTTTCGCATACCTGTTCTCGCTCATGCCGTCGTTTGGGTTTGGCGATATCGGCGAAATGCAAACGGTTCCCTATATTTTTGGGATTCCTCATCCCACCGGCTTCCCTGCCTTCGTGCTGTTCGCGGGCGCGTACGCGCACCTTCTCCAAATCGGGAATGTCGCTTGGCGGATGAATCTCTTGTCCGCACTTGCCGTCGCAACGAGCGCGTGGGCGCTATTTGCCGCGTTGCTCGAAGCCGACGTAATGCCCGTGGCCTCTCTCTCTGCGGCGCTGATTTTCGGGTTCACGCAAGCCGTGTGGTTTCATGCGACGCGGGCAGACGTTCACGACTTTGTACTGGTGTTCGAGGCGATCGCCTTTTTATTTGTCATGCGATGGCGGGTGCGTGGCAGCGTTCGCGATCTCGTTCTTGGATGTGCCGCCGTCGGCTTCGCGCTTGCAACGCATCCCCTCGCGCTTTGGGCTCTTCCCGGCTTGTTCGTACTCGTCCTTACTGGAACGCGGCGTCTTCCAATGCGTGCGATTCCATCGGCGCTCGGCGCTCTGCTCGCTCCCCTGTTGCTCTATTTGTACATCCCGTTGCGCAGCGCCCAGGTGACGGCCCTTCGGCGAGATCCCACCGTCGTACTCGGGCTGCCGCCGGGGCAGCCGTTTTGGGATTACGCGCATACCTCCGGCGGCTTCGGAAATCTCCTGTGGTTTCTTTCCGGCGCTCAATTCCGCCCCGACCAGGCAATCGTCGCCCTCATCGCACCATCGAGCGTTCTATATTCGCTCGCGCGCGGCGGCACGTTCGCTTTCC
>JBMFXH010000203.1:0-3863 GCA_049964475.1 Vulcanimicrobiaceae bacterium | reverse complement strand
CGGTCGTGGAGAGCGCCGTCGAACCATCATGGGGAGCGCGTGAGGCGGCGGAGTTTTCGCAACTCCCCGAAGCGGCGCGTTGCGATTTGCTGTTCTCGATCGAAGATCGACACGACGACCGAAGCGCGGCGTTACTCGCGTATGCATTGACCGACGCAAGCGAGGTCGTCGCAACCGCAGCGGCCCATGCGCTGATCACGCGCGGCGAACGCACGACGGTCGAGGAGTATCTTGCGAGCTGCGACGAGGGACGGAGGCGCGCGATGGCGCGCACGTTAAGCGCGCTCTTCCCCGATCTTGCGGTTGCAGAACCGTCGGCAGCGCAGTCGCACGCGATCTCCGCGCCCACCTATGGCGAGAACGGCATCGCGCGGCCGAGCGGAGCGAAAGCAACGCTCGTCCTCGATCTCGCGCATCTCCGTCTTCACGAAGAGCTCCGCACGATCGAGCGAGCGGATAGCGGCGGCATGCTGCGCCATCTAATCGCGCTTCGCCGCTTGTTGCCGGAGCGAGCGGTCGGGGCGACCCCGGCACTCGATGCTGCAGTGCGCGATGCGCGCGAAGCGATGAACGCGCCGATCGCGCGCTTGGTGATGACCCTCAATCGCCCGCGTCCGGTTCTTTCGGGGAAAGATATCGAAGATGGTTCGGGGCGGCTGGCGTTACGTTCGTTGCTCGACGCTTTGCTGGCCGGGCCCGGCGCAGCGGAGATGCCGGTCGCGACGGGAGAGATGCGGCTTCTCGCGGGCATCGTCGATCTCGATGCGCTCGCGCGCGCGCGCATACGCCTCGAAAACGAAGCGATCGGCGCCGCGCTCCCTTGGGTTATCAACGTCGAGCTTCTCCCGACGACCTTGCTCGTCCACGGCGAGGAACGCGACATTCTCTCGCAGTATCGCGCGCGCGCTGCGGAGAGCCTCGCGGTGCTCTGCGAACTCCCCGTTGCCGAATTCCATCGCGTCATCGCGACCCATACCGATCGCGTGCTCGATGCGTTGCTCGACGATGCACTCGCGGAACTGGGCAAGCTCGATGTGGAAGCCTAAACCTTCAATCGAAAATAGCGGATCATAATTTTTCGCGCGATCGGTGCGGCGACGTTCGCACCGTATCCGCCGCTTCGATCGACGTAGACGGCGATGACGATTTTTGGATGTTTCAGCGGCGCCCAACAGACGAACCAGGTCGTGTTCGGTCCGTTCCCGCCGTCGGTCTCCACCGTCCCCGTCTTTCCTGCGAACGGGAAGCCCGGTATCGCGAGCCCGTAAGCGGTGCCGACGGCAGAGGTGACTTGCGCCATTCCCGCGCGGACCGCGGCGAGGGATTTCTGCGTAACCGGAACGTGGCGAATGATCGTCGGCGGAAAGACTTTGATAGTGCGACCGTCGGGGGTAAGAATGCGCGTGACGATATGCGGGTGATAGAGCGTGCCGCCGTTCACCACCGCCGAAGCGATGTTGGCGATCTGTAATGGCGTCGCTTGCATCGCGCCTTGTCCGATGCCGAGGAAACAGGCATCGCTCGGTTCTTGCGGGACGCCGTAATTCTTCATCATCCACGCGTTGGTCGGCCAATTGCCCTTGCTCTCACCGGGAAGATCGATACCGGTGCGCGCATCGAGGCCGTAGAGCAGCGCGAATTTTCTCAGGCGCTTGAGACCCAGCCCCATCGAGAGGCGATAGAAATAGCCGTCCGACGATGCCGCGAGCGCCGGAACGAACGTCGTGTATCCGAGGCCTCCCGACACGATATCGCGCGCTATATATCCGTCGCAGTTCCACGCGCCGTTGTCGTAGACGACTTGGTTCGGGCGAATGACCCCAACGGTGATCGCCGCCGAGCCGGTAACCATCTTAAAGGTCGATCCGGTCGGCGTTGCGGCGGCGATGGCGCGATTGAAGAGCGGCTGCGCGGGGTCGGTGAGATAGAACGATATTTTTCGCGACCGGTCGAGCGCGAAATCGTTGGGGTTGTAGTCGGGGTAGCTCGACATTGCGAGAATGCGACCGGTCCACGGATCCTCCACGACGACCGCTCCGGAGACCGATTCGCCGCGTTGCACGCGCGCAACGCCGTGTGCGAGCGCGCTCTCGACGATTCGCTCCAATCGTAGGCTGACCGCGAGTTGGAGCGTGTCGCCGGGCACCGGCGCCTTGTCGGGCAGATGGTCGCCGGCGACAACGTTTCCGGCAGCGTCGACCACCACGCGCTGTCCGCCGGGGCGGCCACGAAGATAACGATCGTATTCGTATTCCAGGCCGTCCTTCCCGACGATGGCATTCGGCGAATAACCATACGGGCGCAAGCGTTTATATTCCGACGCGGTGATGAGGCCGACGTAGCCCAGCATGAGGGAACCGACCTTGTTATACGGATAATCGCGAATCGCTTGGACCTCGATATCGACACCGGGAAGATCGGTGAGGAGCTCGGAGAGGCGAGCGACATCGGCCACGGAGAGATTGCGCGCGAGCACCACCGGCCCGTACGGCTCGTACGTCTGCACCTCGGCGAAAGTCCGGTAGTTGACGCCGTTATGATGGTAGAGCCGCTCCTCGAGTTTCGCCGGTGCAACGTGGATCGTCGTTGCGACGCTTTCAAGCTCCCGGTGGAGATGTTTGACGAGCGAGGGAACCAGCGCGACGACGAACGACGGCCGGCTACGCACCATTACCTTTCCGTGGCGATCGACGATGAGGCCGCGCGGAGCAGCGACGCGAATGAGCCGGATTTGGTTTGCTTCGGCCTGCGCGCGATACTCCGAACCATGGACGATCTGCACGTCGATGAGCCGCCCGATAAGAACGGCGAAAATTAAGACGGCGAATGCGGCGAACCCGGCGAGCCTCCGTGCCGGGCGCTCGAAGCGTTGGCGCAGCCAAATCCCCGTGTCTTTCATAGGTTATCGCGATGGCGGGCGCGGTACCACCAAGCAAAGAGTCCCAGGCAGATCGCATCGAGAATCGATTGTCGGATCGCATCGTGGAAATGGAGGCTACTCCAAGCAAACGGAGAGCCGGCGATCTGCATCGCCGCCCAGAAGACGGCATTGCGCGCGAAGGTAGCAACGAAGGCGAGCGCCGCATAGAGCAACGGCGAATCGCTAAAGAAACGTCGTGCAAGCAATGACGTGAGAACGGCGGCGACGAGGGTCGCGAGCATCCACGAGCCGCCGGTGGTTCCGGCAAGCACATCCTCGCAGAGTCCGGCGATCAGGCCGAACACGGCGGCACGTTGCGGCCCCAACCGAACCGAAAACCAAACGACGACGAGAAGAACCGCGCTCGGCGGAATATCCGCCCATGCCAGCCGCGGAAGAAGCGTTCCTTGCGCGAGTAAGGCGATCGCCAATGCAAGCACGACGTGCCACCACACGGGATATCGGTAGGGAGTCTCGGGCTCCCTAACGTGCAACGACGAGGAGTCGATCCAAGGCATTCAGGCGTACCGATGGCTGCAGGATGGCGGTTTGATAGAGGCTGGAATCGTTGCGGTCGATCTTGACGATGCGGCCGATCGGAATACCGGCGCGAAACGTGCGTCCGTTTCCGGTAACGACGATATCGCCGACGTGCAGCTTTGCGTCGAGCGTTACGTAATCCAGGCGAATGCTCTGCAGATTTCCGCGGGCAATTCCCCACCAGCGCCCGTTGCGAACGATCGCCGGAATGCGGCTCGAAAAGTCCGTTGCGAGGACGACCGTCGATTCCAGCGGCGTCACCTGCGTCACGCGGCCGACGACGCCGCCCGGCGCGAGCACGCCGTCGTCGCGTCGGACCCCGGCGAGCGAGCCGCGATCGATCGTGATGCTGCGCGTCGCGCCTTCGGGCGGGAAGCCGATGACGCGTGCCGCGATACCTTGC
>JBMFXH010000202.1:0-3889 GCA_049964475.1 Vulcanimicrobiaceae bacterium | reverse complement strand
TCAGTTCAACGATACGTCGCTTCTCAGCGAGCGGCCAACGGCGACCCGGCGCGCGCGGACTCGAGACTTTGGTTGATGCCATGAAGACCTCACGATGGAAGACCCGTTTCCTCTAAGGCACCTCTGATTTATTAGCGTTGTTCTGATATAATTGGTGTGTGAGTATACGCGAACAAATGTCGTTGGCGGCAACTGGTTTTGAACGCCACTCGAAGGTTACGAAGCGAGAGAAGTTCTTGCGTGAAATGGATCGCATCGTACCTTGGAAGCGCCTACGCAAAGTCGTGCAGCCGTTTTATTTCAAGGGTGAGGGCGTGGGCCGGAGGCCAATCGAACTTGAGCGCATGCTGCGCATCTACTTTCTCCAGCACTGGTTTAACCTGAGCGATCCTGGCGTCGAAGAAGCGCTCTACGACATGCTCTCGATGCGCGCGTTTGCGCGGATCGACTTGGGCGAGATGGGCGTACCCGATGAGACGACGGTCTGCAAATTCCGTCACCTTATCGAGAAGCACGATCTGGGCAAGAAACTCTTCGCGGAAGTGAACCGACATTTGGCTGACTGCGGTATCGTCATTAGCGGCGGTACGATTGTCGACGCGACGATTATCAATGCGCCGAGCTCGACGAAGAACAAAAAAAAGGAACGCGATCCCGAAATGCACCAGACCAAGAAGGGCAACCAGTGGTATTTCGGTATGAAAGCGCATATCGGCGCCGACAGCAAACACAAGGTGGTTCACACGATTGTCGCGACGGCCGCGAATGTCCACGACAGCACGGTTCTTCCCGATTTGCTCCACGGGGATGAGACGCGCGTTTATGGCGATTCAGCCTACGTCGGGAAGGCTGAAGCGATTCGCGAAAAGTCGCCGCGGGCACGCGCTTTCATCAACAAGCGCGCGTATCGCAACCGTCCGCTCACCGATAAGGATAGAGCAACCAATCGGCGCAAGTCTTCTACGCGCTCACGAGTAGAACATATTTTCGGCACGGTCAAGGGCTTTTTCGGCTTCCGAAAAGTACGGTATCGCGGCCTTGCGAAGAACGAGAATTGCTTGAACGTATTGTTTGCCCTATCCAATTTGGTAACAGTCAAAAAGAAACTATTGCGTCTATCCACGGCGTAGCTGTCTCTCGAGGTCGGAATAACCGACGATAATCCCTCGAATTAGCCGCCGTAGAGGGCCGATTTCGCTTGGAAAGCAGCGAAACCCGCGCGCGATTGCATTATAGGCTCGATTTCGCGACGCAAACGAACGTAGATCAGAGTTGCCTTAAAACGGATGGCGGTATCTCGTCGAGTCCGACGCTTTCGGGCGATACTCTATTCGTTGCAAGCAACGGTGGTTCGCTCTACGCGCTCGACGTCCTCACCGGTACGTTGCGTTGGCGCTTCAAGGCGCGTAACGATTTGATGACCGCCCCCATCGTGACCGGACGAACGGTCATCGTCGCAGAGGGCAATAATTACGGGACGAATTTTGACCCGAATAACTATCTCTTGCTCGGCACCGGATCGAACCGAATCCTTGGAATCGATGCCGCCACGGGGGCGCAAAAGTGGGCGTTCTCCGTCCCCGCGAGCGCTATGACCACGGGGGCGATCGTCGACGGGATGTACGTGCATCACGACGCCTCGGGAATGCTCTTCGCCATCGACGCCGCTACGGGAAAATATCGTTGGCGCGAATATTTACAATCGACCGCGACGATGAGTGCGGCAAACCGCTTCCGCGGGAACGATGTGGTCACCGCGGGCGATTATCCCGACGACGTGATCGCCTTCGACGGGAAGACCGGCCGCGTTCTTTGGCGCAAGCACTTTCCCGACGCTTCGGCCGCTTTTGATGACTGCCCGATTGCAAGCGATGGGAAGGACGTGTACGGGATGTATCTCGCACGTCCGGCTGGGAGCAAGTACCATTTCGTTGGTTACAGGACACCGGGAGTAGAGCGCGCGTATGCACTCGACGGGAAGACGGGGCGTCTTCTTTGGGATACAACGCTCGTACGCGGAACGGTACCAATCAACAATGCCGCGAGTATTCCCCTGGTTTACCGCGGTATGCTTTACGTGGGAAGCGCCATGCGTCGGACGGTATTCGCCGTTGACACTCGAACGGGAAAAATTCGTTGGAAGTTGCGTGTGAATGGAAAGGTGAAAGGCGGGAAGGTTGCCGCTGACGGCGTCGTGTATTTCGGCGATACGTCGGGAACGCTTTGGGCCGTCGGTGCGACGAGCGGAAAGGTTCTCGGGAGCAAGAAGATGCCGGATTCGTTTAACGTTGGATCGCCGATCATCGTGGGGAGCACGTTGATTATAGGAAGCAAGAAGGGGTACGTGTACGCTCTACCGCTCGATGCGCTTTTGAAGAAGCACCGCTAGAGCGCCGCCGCGTATCGATCTTCGCGCGGACGACGAATTCGCGGCTATGGTTTTAGCGCGTCTGACGACCGGTCGATGCTGCGAATGAGGTAGAGCGGCCTGCCCTTTACTTCGTCGTAGATGCGTCCGATATATTCGCCGAGGATGCCGATGCCGATCAGTTGCACGCCGCCGAGAAAGAGCACCGCGACGATCGTCGATGCCCAGCCGCGCGTGTAACCGGGTGGGTGCAGGCTAAAGAGTTTGAAGCCGACGACGACGAGCGCATAGACGATCGCGGCGGCACTGGTGAAGAAGCCGAAGTAGGAAACGAAGCGGAGCGGTACGTCGGAGAACGAGGTGATGCCGTCGACGGCGAAGCGCATCATCTTCGCGAACGGATATTTGGTGACGCCGGAGAGCCGCTCGTCGCGATCGTATTCGACGCCGATCTGCCGGTAGCCGACCCAACTCACCATGCCGCGCAGAAAGCGATGGCGTTCGGGCGAGCGGCGTAATGCCTCGACGACGCGTCGGCTCATCAACCGGAAATCTCCGGTATCGACCGGAATGGAGACTTTCGTCAGTCGTTTGATGATGCGATAGAAGAGTCGCGCGGTGAGCAGTTTGAAGAAACTTTCGCCTTTGCGCGTGCGTCGCACCGCATAGACGACATCGTATCCCTCGCGATAGCGTGCGAGAAAATCGGCGATGAGTTCGGGCGGATCTTGCAGGTCGCCGTCCATCAGCACCACCGCATCCCCCTGTGCGAGTTCGATCCCCGCGGTCGCCGCGAGTTGGTGGCCGAAATTGCGCGAGAGATCGACGACGACGATATCGGCGTATCGCTCGACGGCGGCGCGCATCGATGCCAGCGTGCCGTCGGAGCTGCCGTCGTTGACGAGCACGACTTCGTAGCCTTCATTGCCGACGACGCGTTGAAGAAGTGGAAGCAAGCGTGCGAGCAGCGGCGCGACGTTTTCTTCCTCGTTGAACATGGGGACGACGACGCTTAAAAGCATGGGCCGCACGTTCGACGCGGTCGATGCGGAGGCTTGCAGGGTGGGATGCCGCTGCGCTCGCCGCGAAAGGGGCGGCATCGTGTATCGTTCGCGCTCTGTTTTGCTGCTCGTTGCCCTCGCGCTCGCCGCCTGCTCGGCGCATCCCGCACCCCCGGCAAGCACGCCCTCCTCGGCGTCAGCGCCGCTCGCTTCGCCGGCGCGGACCCCGGCTCGTAAGAGCCTCCCCAGCGGCGGATCCTCCGCAGCTCCCGGCAGCGCGGCGGCCCCGGCGACCCCGGCGCCAAGCGCGACGTCGATGCCGACTGCGGCACCGACCCCGGCGCCGAGGGCGCCCTTCAGGGCCCGCGCCAGGGTCCTCGGGCCGCCCAGGAGCAGAACCTCGTCCGGCCCGACAAGATGCGGCAGGGCAAGGCCGGCCGCCTCGGCGACGACCAGCAGGAGGAACAGGGCGAAGCCGACACCACCGCCGCCGCCGGCGAACGCGCCGAAGAGCAGGCCG
>JBMFXH010000201.1:0-3976 GCA_049964475.1 Vulcanimicrobiaceae bacterium | reverse complement strand
GCCGCGCCGCGCAGAAAGCCGAACGGATCGTGGCGCATGCGTTGGTGGCGGATCGGCAGCAACGCCGGAATGCGGCTCGCTTCTTCGCGACGGATCGCCGCGAGCGGCTCTTCGCTGCGCAGCGCGTCATCCCACGCGCAGAGCTCCGCGCGCGGGACGCGCTTGCGCAACGCCTTCGCTGCAGTATTCATTGCGCACCCGCCCGATCGGCGTAGGCCATCAAGGCAAGCCCCGCGAGCGTTAACGCAATGCCCCAACCGACGCTCGCCGAGGGAATCTCGCCGAGAAATCCCCACGCGGCAACGATGCCGACGATCGGATTGGTCAGCACGCCCATGCTCGCGTCGCGCGCCGGTAAGCGGTCGAGCACGTAGACCCACAGCACGTATGCCAGCGCCGTCGCGATGAAGATATTATAGGCGAGCGCACCGATATAGGGCCACGTATAGTGCGTTGCAGCATGCGGCACGAGCCATGCGGCGATACCGAGCGCCGCTCCGCCGGCGAGCATCTGCCACGTCGTGAGTTCGATGACGTCGATTTCGACCCGATTGGCGAGCCGCTTGGTGATCACCACGCCGACCGCCCAGGCGAGTCCGGCGAGCAACGCGAGAAGATCGGCGTACCCCGCGCGTCCGAGATGATCGAAGCCGACGATCGCGACGATCCCCAACATCGCGAAAACGAGTGCGACGACTTGCAACGGGTGCAGCCGCTCGCCGAGAAAGAAGACGCCTGCGAGCGCGACCCAGAGCGGCATCGTATACGCAAGCGTCGAGATCGCCCCGACGCCGGAGATCGCAATCGCCGACATCACGAGCCCCATAAATCCCGCCGTCTGGAAGAGCCCGATCCACGTGTACGTCAGCAGATGCTGCGGCCGCAAGCCGCGCCGCCGCCACGCGCAGAGCCCGAGCAGCGCGATGCCGCCACCGATCATCCGGGCGGCCGCGAAGACGAGCGGCGGCGCATAGGCGACCGCGACTTTGAGCACGACCCAATTGAGCCCCCACGCAAAAGCCAGCACCAGCAATGCGAGAAAGGCGCGCTTTCGTTCGCGATCGCTGCTTGCGTGCGGAGCGTTCATCGCGCGCTCGCGCGCATCAGTCGATCGGCGATCGCCGCGCCGAGCCCGTGCGCCGGAACGCGCGCCGCGTCGATGCGTTCCAACCCGAGCGCATCGAGTTCGTGCAGATACTCGAAGAGATGCGCGGCCGCTTCGCGTTCGTCGCCGCCGGGAGCGAGCACGCGTTGCGCGGCGTAGCCCTCGGCGCCGGCGGTAAAGCCGAGATAGGCGGCGTTTTCGCGTTGCGCGCGCGGCGGTAATTCCTCGACGACGCGAATCGGCGTGCGCGGCGCATAATGCTGCAGTAACTGCCCCGGCGCTTGCGGTGCCGCCGCGCCGTTCGGCCCGGTCGCATCGAGCAGCGCCCCGATCTCCGCTTCGATCGTTTCGCGCGCGATCGCGCCGTGGCGCAGCAACGTGGGCACCGGATCGAAGGCGACGATCGTCGATTCGATCCCTAGCGGCGTTGCGCCGCCGTCGAGGATGATCTCGACGCGCTCGCCGAGCTGTGCGCGCACGTGTTCGGCGGTCGTCGGGCTCAAGCGTCCAAACGGGTTCGCGCTCGGTGCCGCGATCGGCGCGCCGAATGCGGCGAGCAGCGCGCGCGCGACCGGATGCACGGGCATGCGCACCGCCACGCGCTCGAGCCCGGCGGTCACGATGCCGGGAACCTCCGGGCGCTTTGCGAGCACGAGCGTCAGCGCGCCGGGCCAGAAGCGCTCCGCGAGCCGCTGCGCCGCGGGCGGGATATCGCGCGCGACGCGGGCGAGCATCGCTGCATCGAGCACGTGCACGATCAGCGGATCGAACGTCGGGCGTGCTTTTATTTCGAAGATCTTCGCGACGGCGCGCGCGTCGAACGCAGCGGCACCGAGGCCGTAGACGGTCTCGGTCGGGAAGGCGACGCAGGCCCCGACGCCCAGCGCGGCGGCCGCGCTTGCAATCGCTGCCGCATCCGCACGTAGAACCGACATAGCGGCGGGGTTCGGCTCTGACGAACCGAACCCCGCCGCATCTCGTGAACCGAGGGTTAGGCTAGGGCGATTGCCACGAGCAATCGGAGACGTTGTTGTCGTACTCGCCCTGGATCTCGAAGACGGTGCCGTTGAGCGAGATCTGCTGCGTCGGTACGCCGGCCGCCGGGGCACAGAGATCGCCGATCTCGCCGCCCGAGGAGTTGTACCACGCGAGGTTATTCACCGCGACGTCGGGGTCGGTGAAGGTCTCGGAGAGTTCGTGCGAGAGCGTCGACGAGGTCGAATCGATCGTCGAGCCGTTCGGCGATTGGCCGCCGTTGCTCACCGAGCTCACCTGGCAGCCCGAGACATCCTGGTAGGGCTCGACGGTGTAGAGGGTGTGGCCGATATCGCTATAGTCGTTGCTGCCGTGGTAGGCGCAATACTGCTGCAGGTAGCATCCGCCCGCGTTCTGGCTGCACTGCTGCACGCCGCTCTCGAGGAAGACGTTGTAGACCGCGTTATACCCGGTGCCGTATTGCTGGGCGACGTTGTAGATGATGTTGACGATATCTTGGTCGCCGAGTTGGCTGCTGGTGTTGTAGGTCACCGGAATGTCGCCGCCGACGGTATAGGTCGCCGACTGGCCGACGTATTGATCGAGAATGTGGATCATGTCGCTGGAGAAAAAGCTATTCTCGAAGCCCGAGATATCGCCGCCCCAGCAGCTCTCGTCGGGGCAGTTCACCAGAATATTATAGACGCTCGCCGTGGGGACGACGGGGCCGCCGTTGTTGGTGAGGTTCATGCCCGCCGAGACCGTCTTGGTGTGAATGCGGATCGGCTTACCGCCTTTGATCGGCGAATAATAGGCGCCCGAGCGCGTCAGTTTCGCCATCGCGACCTTGATGCTCGAACGCGAGATGTGCATCACGGGGTAGATTTTCGGTTTGAAGGCGCTCGTCGGGGAGAGCGGTTTGGTGGGGAGGGCCGAGGAACCGGCGCCGCCGCCGCAACCGGCGACCAGGACGCCGAGCGCGCAGGCAGCGGCCAGGGAACCCAGGCCACGGAGTGCGCGAAGAGATCGAACGTTCAAGGAAAACTCCTTTAATCAGGTATCGAGAGTGCAGTCATGCGCCGGTATGCTTGCCGACGTCCACAGCGGGTTCCCAGTTTCGTTTTTCGTTCCTGTGACAAAAGACACATAGAGGCGCTTGACTGCTCGTTAATGCGGCTCCGAGAGGCGGTCGAGCCGGCGCAGCTGGGGAAAGGCGAAGGCCCAGGCGATGATCACCGCGAGCGTCGCCAGCCCGCCGATTGCGACCGAGGCCTCCGCACCGAGCCAGGCGGCGGTCAGCCCCGATTCAAAGGCACCCAATTCGTTGGAGGCACCGATAAAGATATTCTCGATCGCGCTGACGCGCCCGCGCAGCGGGTCGGGCGTGCGCAGTTGCACGAGCGTCATGCGAATGACGACGCTGACCATATCGAAGCCACCGATGGCCAGCAGTGCGACCAGCGAGAGCGCGAGGTTCTTCGAAATCCCGAAAACGATCGTTGCGATGCCGAAAGCCGCGACGCAGAAAAAGAGCGCGCGCCCCGCTTGGCGCTCGAGCGGCCGGCGCGAGAGATACCAGGCGACCAACGCCGCACCGAGCCCCGGTGCGGCGCGCATCAAGCCGAAACCGAGCGCGCCGACGTGCAGAATCGAGGTCGCAAAGATCGGCAAGAGTGCGGTCGCGCCGCCGAACAGGACGGCGAAGAGATCGAGCGAGATCGCGCCGAGCACCTCGGGTTGTTTGCGCAGATAGCGGATGCCGCCGATCGGGTCAAGTTCGCCGGGATCGATGTGCGGCTGCGAACGCACGCGCAGCGATGCATACCCAAGCGTGGAAGCCACATACGCAATCGTTGCGACGATGAACGCCACGGGCGTCGAGAAGGCGATCAGCGC
>JBMFXH010000200.1:0-4013 GCA_049964475.1 Vulcanimicrobiaceae bacterium | reverse complement strand
CCGCGAAGGAGCAGTCGCAGCCGAGTACCCTCCCGGGTTTACTCGAAGTCGTTCGTAGCGATTCCGGTGCGTCGAGTTCGCGCGGGACGCTCTCGACCGCGATCGCCCATGCGGGCGGAAACGTGACGCAGCGCTTTCAATTTTCGCACCTCGGCACGAGCGTTGATGTCGTTACCGTCGATCCCGCGAAGAGTGCGGCGATCGCCGCGCAGTTGCGCATGCTTCCCGGCGTGACCAAGGTCGTGCCGATGGGCGTGCGATACGCGCAGAGCGTGCTCGCGCCGATAACGACGAACGATCCGTATTTCCATGGTTTTCCGGGCTCGACCGCCCCCTATTACGAAGCCGGTAATCCCGCACCGAGCCCTTCGCCGGGGACGAGCCTTCCCGGGCAATGGGATATGCACGCGATCTCGCTCGGCCACGCGTGGGCCTACTCCAACGCCGCCGATGCCCCCGTCGGTTATCCGGCTCCCAACGCGATAGGGAATTCGGCGGTGCGCATCGCGATCGTCGATACCGGCGCCGATGTCACCCATCCCGAGTTGCAATCGAAGGTGGTCTACACGCATTGCTTTATTACCAACATCAACACCGGCGTACAATCGAGTTCGAATTACGTCACCGATCTCGACGGCCACGGAACCGATGTTGCGGGTATCGCTGCAGCGGACGTTAATAACAGTCTTGGTTTCGTTGGGGTTGGGGGCAACGTCTCGCTCATCATCGAGCGCGTCTTTCCCTCGCCGCCCTCGAATTGCGTTTCGCAACTGAGTAGTAATTCGCAGGCCTGCAGCACCAGTGCCTCGACTGCCGATATCGCGTCGGGCATCGACGATGCCGTCGCCCATGGTGCCAACGTGGTGAACTTGAGTATCGGCGCGAGTTGCGCCGGGGGGGACGATCCCCTCGAGGCAAACGCCGTTGCCAACGCGCTCGCTGCCGGTGTCGTGGTCGTCGCCGCCTCCGGGAACTCCGGGAGTGCGTCGCTCGACGCACCCGCCTGCGACACGGGCGTAATCGCGGTCGGCGCGAGCGCACTCTCCGATGGCTATCCGACCGGAACCTATAGCAGCGGCGCACCGGGAAGCTCGGCGGCTCCGGTCGAGTACGTCGCGTCGTACTCCAACTATCAGGCCGGTAGCACGACCTGGGGACTCGTCGCCCCCGGAGGCGACCCGGCGAACGTCGGCCCGGGCGTTGACGACCTGCATTGGATTGAGAATATTTATTCGAGCACCGCGATGGGCGGCGCAACCTGCACCCCCGATTTCGAAGCACCGGCGAGCTCGCAGGGCGACTGCCGCATTCTGATCGCCGGTACCTCGCAGGCGACTCCCCACGTCTCGGGTGCCGCCGCACTCTTACTCTCGGTAAGGTCGAACCTCACGCCGACGCAGGTGCGAAATTATCTCTGCAGCGATGCGTACGTGCTTCCTACCGTCAGTGCCGCGGCGCAAGGTTGCGGGCGGCTCGATATCTATCGGGCGATGGCCGACGCGCTCGGCGACCCGAATCTACCCGCCGCGCAATAAGCACGCAAAGAGCCGACCGACTCGAACGCGAAGAAGTGGGCGGTGAATAGATCGAGCGTGCGTGTTCTCCCGGCTCTGGCCTCGCTCTTTGCGACCTGTGCGATGCTGGTCGCCTGCGGCGGAGGCGGCGGCTCGCCGGGCCCCGTTCCGACGATCGCTCCTACGCCGATGCCGACACCGGCTCCCGGCTGCTTCGTTCCTGCGGGTATGGCGACGCCGACCCCGGGGCCGACCCCGGTCCCCGATACGCGTCCCTCGCCGACGCCGGCGGCGCTCTCTTTTCTCTCGGTCCCGACCGGCATCCCCGTCAGCGTGAACGGCGCGGCGATCGGCGTGACGCCGACGGCGACGACGCCGCCCTACGGTGGCAGCGCGAACCCCTTTCCGCAGAGCCAAACGCTGATGACCGTTTCATTTGCGGGCAGTAGCGCGAACGGGGCATACACGCTCTGCGTGCAGAGTAACGCGAACCCGGCGACGATTCTCTACAATCAGAACGCTGATACCATTGGTAGCATCGGTTCGGTCGGCTCGGTCTCGCGCGGCCCTGCCTCGATTCCGTTCGTGCGCATGCCGGTGCGACGCACGCTCTCGACCGCTCCCGCGACCCCGATCTCGGAGAACGCGACGCTGCTGGAGGTGCGCTACGATCCCGCGGCGATCGCCGCCGGGCGCGTGCACCCGTTCGCACTCGCCGCGCGGAGCGGCGCGCTGCTCGCGCGCACGATTACACCGAGCGATGCGCCGGTGCGCAGCGATATCGTACGCGTGCCTGCCGGTAGCGCTCTACTCGTTGCGGCACGTCTGCGCGCAGTATCGGGCGTGCTCAGCGTGCAGTCGGTGCAACGGCGTTATCCGCTCAACACTGCGCTCTCACCGGCTCCCAACGACAGCTTGTTCGATCCGCTCGATCAGTGGGATATGTATCAAATCGGAATGATGCATGCGTGGAACTACGGGAGCGGTTGGCCGGTCAACGTCGGTTTTGGGTTACCGACAACGCGCATCGCGGTGCTCGACACCGGAATCGATACCTCGCCGAGCAATACGTGGGCGCAGGATGATCTCATCTCCCATATCGGGACCGCCGAAGAGGATGTAACGCCGGTCGGCGGCACGAGTACGGTAACGACGGTTTGCCCGACACCGCTGCTCGGCGTCTCCTGCCCGGCGGTGCAAGATAACGACGGCCATGGAACCAATGTTGCCGGGATCGCTACCGCCGCCGACAACAACGGCGCAGGCTTCGCCGGTGTCGCCGGCGGTGTCACGCTCGACTTCTACAAAATCTTCTCAGGTTCGGGGGCAAATTCGACCGCATCGACCGCCGATGAGGCGACGGCGATCTATCGTGCCGTTGCAAACGGCGACCGTGCGATCAATCTCAGTCTTGGTTCGCAGCCGAATAGCGGCCCCGATTTCACCGAACAGGACGCCGTCGAGTATGCGTTGGCGCATAACGTGCTCGTCGTTGCGGCGGCCGGAAACGAACGCAACCAGGGCGTTCAAGGGCTCGATTATCCCGCCGCCTATCCCGGCGTGCTCTCGGTCGGTGCAACGGCGCTCAACGACAATAATGCGTGCGCGGGCGCGACCTGGCCGAACGTCAACGCCGCGTGCAGCGCAGCGTTACCGACCGCCGATACCCCCGCGCCGGGTGAATATGTCGCATCGTACTCCAATAGCGGCCCGGGGCTCGGAGTCGTTGCACCGGGCGGAGATCCGGCGGGAAGCAGCGATAGCGACAATTTGCATTGGATCAGCAATCTCTACTCGACGACGGGAAGCCCGGCATGCAGTACACCTGCGACCTGCTACACCTTGATCGCGGGCACATCGATGGCGACGCCGCACGTCACCGGCGCGGCCGGGCTCTTGCTCTCGGCGGATCCGAATCTTACCGCCGCGCAACTCGAAGGGCTCATCGACGGCACCGCCGATAACATCAACGATCCCAATCAAGGGCACGGGCGGCTCGACGTCTATCGCGCGATGGCGCAACTCGAGAACGATACCACGATCGCCCCAACGCTTCCGGCGAAGGCGCAGTTCGTCGCCTTTGCCTACAGCAATAGCGGTGCGGTCAACGCCGCCCCGACGATCGTCGATGCGAACTTTATCGCCGGTGTTCCGGTAGCGGCAAACGGCGCATTCCGTGTCGCGGATATTCCCGCTACGGCATCGAGTTATCGCATCGCGGTCTGGTTCGACGCAAACGGCGATGGGAAAGTCGACGCCGGGGATTACTTCGCCGCCTCCGGACTCTGCAGTGCGAGTGCGCCGTGCACGAGTGCAAGCGGGTTAGTCCCGACGCTGATTACGACATCGAGCTTCGCGCTGCCGTAAGGGCGCGCCGAGGATCAACGCGTTCTCGCACGGTGTAGGCACCGTAATACACGCCGAGTAGCCATCGTGGTGTCACGCCGAGTAGCCATCGTGGTGTCACGCCGAGTAGCACGCTGTTGTCACGCCGAGTAG
>JBMFXH010000199.1:0-4016 GCA_049964475.1 Vulcanimicrobiaceae bacterium | reverse complement strand
CGTTCATTCGGCCGCTTTTCTGTCGCGGAAGCGGTCCGTTCCGCTTTGCCGCACTCTCCGGAGATCCCGCCGATATCGCCCGTTGCGACCGCGAGCTACTCGCGCTCTTCCCCGAAGATGCGCATCTCCACCGCTGGATAACGATGGCGCGCGAGCGAATTGCGTTTCAAGGATTACCGGCGCGCATCTGTTGGCTCGGTTACGGCGATCGTGCGAAGGCCGGGCTTGCGTTCAACGATCTCGTTCGCCGCGGCGAACTCTCCGCGCCGATCGTCATCGGTCGCGACCATCTCGACACCGGAAGCGTCGCCTCGCCGTATCGCGAGACCGAGGGTATGCGCGACGGCAGCGACGCGATCGCCGATTGGCCGATTCTCAATGCCCTGCTCAACACTGCAGCCGGTGCGCACTGGGTGAGTTTCCACCATGGCGGGGGTGTCGGCATCGGGTATAGCCTTCATGCCGGTATGGTCGTCGTCGCCGATGGTTCGCGCGATGCGGAAGAGCGCTTAGGCGCCGTGTTGACGACCGATTGCGGCATGGGCGTGGTGCGACATGCCGATGCGGGATACGAGCTCGCGATCGAAACCGCCGACGAGAAGGGTATCGATTGGCGGCTTTAGTGCCCCTGCTGGTGCGCGCGCGTGCGCTGATAACCTGCGATACCGATGCACCGCAACAGGGGATTACGTTTGAGGATCTCGGGTTCGTCGAGCGGGGAGCGGTCTTCGTTCGCGATGGGCGCATCGCCGCACTCGGCGAGCGCGCGTCGGTGGAACGCTTCATCGCCTCCGCCGACTGCGAGATCCTCGATCTCCCCGATGCGGTGCTCGTCCCCGGTTTTGTCGATGCACACACACATCCGCTTTTCTCGGGAAATAGAGAGCCGGATTTTCGGGCGCGCCTCCAACGCGAACCCGCTCCGCTCGGCATGCTCTATACCGTCGAGCGCACGCGTGAAGCGCTGCTCGCTCCGGAGTCCTTTTGGAGCCGCGACGTTGCCCCGCGTCTGCACGCGATGCTCGCACATGGAACGACGACCGCAGAAGTAAAGACCGGGTACGCGCTCCACCGTCCCGGCGAACTCGAACTGCTCGATCTGCTCGCAGGCGCGCAGGCCGACGAGATGTTGCCGCGCATCGTCCCGACCTTTCTCGGCGCACATGCGGTGCCGCCGGAGTTTCCCGATGCCGAAGGATTCGTCGACTACCTCATCGATCAATGTCTGCCCTTCGCGCGCGTGCACGGGGCGAGATATGCCGACGCATTTTGCGAGCCCGGCTTTTTTTCTGCCGCGCAGACGCACCGCTACCTTGAAGCCGCTCGTCGTGCCGGCCTGCGGTTGCGCGTGCATTGTGACGAGATGGCGCACGGTGGAGCTGCGACGATGGCGCTCGCACTCGGCGTCGATGCGATCGATCACGGGAACTATATTACCGATAGCGATGCACGACGATTGTCCTCGGGCGAGAGCGTTTTGGTCGCATGCCCGGCGACGATCGATTACCTCGGGCTCGAGCGGCACGCCCCGGTTCGCGTCGTTCTCGAGGGCGGCGGTCGCGTCGCCTTCGCCAGCGATTTCAACCCGGGAACCTCGCCCTGCCTCAATCTCGCGCACGTTGCGTATCTCGGGCGGAAGATCTTCGGCCTGAGCGCCGCCGAAGCACTCGATGCGGTAACGCGCCAAGCCGCCCGCAGCCTCCATATCGAGCGCGGCACCCTGCGCGTCGGCGGCGATGCCGATTTCGTGGCGTTACGGATCGACGAGCCCGACGAATTCGGCTGGTTGCACGGCGGTAACCTCGCCGCTGCAGTGGTTCGCGCCGGACGGGTGTTTCGATGAGCGAGCTTTTCATCGCCGCGCGTGCACTCGTCGGAGGAGAGGAACGGCGCGAGATCGCGTTTCTCGTCGAGCGCGGCCGGTTTTCCAAGATCGGCGATGCGAAAACGCTCGCCATCGAGGCCGCGCGCCACGGCACGAAGACGCGGCGTTTCCCGGGGGATCGCCTCCTCGTTCCCGGCTTTATCAACGGGCACAGTCACGCCTACCAGGTGTTACTGCGCGGTTGGGCCGACGACTGGAGTTTCGATAAATGGCGGAGCGATGCACTCTATCGCGTCGTTCCGCAACTACGCCCCGAAGATATTTACTGGGTCTTCGTTTTTGCGTTCAGCGAGATGCTCGCCGCCGGCATTACCACCGTCGCCGAATTTTTCTATCTCAACGGCGCGGGAAACGCCCATGCGCAAGCCGCGATCCGAGCCGCACGCGATACCGGGATACGCTTGGTTTTTGCGCGCACCTGGATGGATGCGGCCTATGCACCCGACGCCTATCGCGAGACGATCGAAGAAGCGCGAACGCGCAGCGAGGAGCTTCTTGCGGAGCATCCCGATATACACTTTTGCGTTGCGCCGCACTCGCTGCACGCCGCTTCCCCGGCGATGATCGAGGCCGCAGCAGCCTTTTCCGCCGAGCACGATTGCATGTTGCACGTGCACGTCGCCGAGGCGGCATACGAAGGGGCGGCGACGCTCTCCGAGTACGGGGCGACGCCGGTGCGATTGTTGGATCGTCTCGGTGCGCTCAACGAACGTTGCGTCGCCATCCATGCGATCTACATCGATGAAGAAGAGAAGTCGCTCCTCGCCGCGCGCGGCGCACGCGTCATTCACAATCCGATGACGAACCAGTATCTCGGCGACGGGATCTGCGATATATCCGGCCTGCACGCGCTCGGCGTCCCCATCGGTCTTGGAACCGATGCCGACGTCAAGCCTTCGGCGATCGACGAGATGCGCGCCGCCTCGTTGTTGCAAAAGATCGCGCGCACCGACGGCGCGGCGTTCGGGGCGCGCTCGGCCTTCGACCTAGCGACGGCGAGCGGCGCGCGCGCGTTGCGCGTCGATGCGGGCCGCTTCGAAGAAGGGGCATTCGCGGATTTCGTCGTGCTCGATGCGCGCGCGATCGACCCCTGGGCCCCGGCAGTCAACGCGTTGGTCTATCGGGGTGAGGATGCGTGGGTTCAAGGAACCTTCGTGGGTGGAAAACGCGTCGCCGGACGCGAGCCGAGCCCGGCTGCGAGCGCCGCGCGCGAGCGGTTACGAGCGATCGCCGAACGCCTCGTCCCGTAGAAGCCGCATGAAGACGCCGAAGCGCGCGTTGTTCTCCGGAGTCGAAGGCATCTCGGTATACACGACGAGTACGGCCCGTCGACCGTCGTCGGTCGTGAGGATCCCGCCGTCATGGGTGACCGCGCTCGTATCGCCGGTCTTATGAGCGAATCGGTCGCCCGGGGCGAGCCCAAGGCTCAACTTGTCGTTCCAATGCTGCTCGGCGAGCCAACCTTCTAATCGCTCCGCCCCGGGAAACGCATGCGTCGCAATGAGGCGAAAGAGGCGCGCGGCGTCGCGCACGGGGTGAGTATTGCGATGCTCCCCATCCCACTGCGGGTCGGCGATCAGGGGATCGCTCCCCGAGAGCTTCCGATGGAACGCCGTCGCCGAGAGTCCGAGCTCCGCACGAACGATTTCGGTCGCCGCCTCGCGCCCCAGGCGGTCGAAGAGTTCGTTGGTCGCGACATTGTCCGAACGATCGATCGCGTAGCGGCAGAGCTCCTCGAGGCTCGCTTCATAGCCGGGTTCGATCGGCGAGGGCGCATCGTTGAGCGTCAGGTTCTCCCGGCGGACCGGACGCCGCTCGTCGAGCGGTCGCTCGCCTCGTGCCGCGAGCAGAAGTGCCGCCGCCGCAAGCGGGGTCTTGATCGTACTCGCGGGGTAGATCGCGCGGTCGGCTGCGAGCTCGAGGGATGCCCCCCCGGGCTCGATCGGCTCCCAGAGAATCGCCGGGCGTACGAGCTCGGCGCTCCGCGCACATTCACGAAGAAGAGCACTGTCCATCGCCGTTCGCGCTTCCAAGGTGGACCGACGCAACCCTGGCCCCTACTGTCCTGAGCCGCAAGTCTCACCACATGCCCGCCGGGTCTTTTCCGCCGGGTGCAGCGTTGCTCATCGGT
>JBMFXH010000198.1:0-4071 GCA_049964475.1 Vulcanimicrobiaceae bacterium | reverse complement strand
CGTCCTTCATGCGACCGAGATGGAGCGCGAGCAACGTCCCCTTCTGCAGTTCGAGCAACATGTTCACGAGCTTTTCCTGAGTGAGTTGGAAGCCGGCGATCGGACGATCGAACTGCACGCGCGTTTTTGCGTACTCGAGTGCGGTTGCGTAGCAACTCCGCGCCGCCCCCATCACTCCCCAAATGATGCCGAAGCGCGCTTCGTTGAGACAGGCGAGCGGGCCACCGAGTCCGCGCGCACCCGGGAGACGCGCCGAATCGGGCAATCGCACGTTATCGAGAATGAGTTCGCTCGTGACGCTCGCGCGCAACGAGAGTTTTCGATGGATGACGTTCGTGCTAAATCCATTGGTCGTCGTCGGAACGACGAAGCCCGCGATGCCGTCATCGGTATTCGCCCAGACGATCGCGACGTCGGCGAAGGAGCCGTTCGTGATCCACATCTTAGTACCGTCGATCACCCAGTCCGCTCCGTCGCGACGCGCGGTGGTGCGCATACCGGCCGGGTTACTGCCGAAATCGGGCTCGGTGAGTCCGAAGCAACCGATTTTCTCTCCGCGTGCCATCGCGGGCAGCCACTCGTTCTTCTGCTCTTCACTGCCGAATCGATGGATCGCAAACATCGCCAAGGAGCCTTGCACCGATGCAAAGCTGCGGACGCCGGCATCGCCGGCCTCAAGTTCCATGCAGGCGATGCCGTATGCGACGGCACTCGCCCCGGGGCACTCGTAGCCCTTGAGGTGCATCCCCAAAAGCCCCAAAGCACCGAGCTCTCGCCCGATCTCGCGCGGCAACGTGCCTTCTTCAAACCATTGTGCGATATTCGGTGAAATGCGATCGCGTACGAACGCACGCACCGTGTCGCGAATGAGCCGCTCTTCGTCGTCGAGCAGCGCGTCGATCCCGAGAAAATCGATTGCGTCGGGCATCAGCGATTCACGAACCGCATATCGGCATATCGTTCTCCGGCGACGGCGTCGAGCGGAAAGGCGCTCTCGATCGCCTCGATATCGGCAGCGGTGAGTTCGATTTGTAACGAGCCGACGTTCTCCTCGAGCCTCGCCGTTCGTTTCGTACCCGGAATCGGCACGACATCATCTCCTTGCGCGAGTACCCACGCGAGCGCGAGCTGCGCGGGGGTGCATTCTTTCGCTTTGGCGAGTTCGGCAACGCGGTCGACGAGTTCGAGGTTCTTTCCGAAATTCGCACCGACGAAGCGCGGCGAACTGCGGCGAAAATCCCCGGGCGCAAAATCTTCGGGAGTACGAATCGCTCCGCTCAAAAACCCGCGCCCGAGCGGGCTATAGGCGACGACTGCTATTCCGAGCTCGCGAGCTGCAGCGAGCTGGCCGTTCCCTTCGAGATCGCGCGACCACAACGACCATTCGTTTTGCAGCGCTGCGATCGGATGGACCGCGTGGGCGCGACGGATATTTGCCGCACTCGCCTCCGAGAGCCCGAGATAGCGCACCTTCCCCGCGCGCACTAAATCGGCCATCGCGCCGATCGTCTCTTCGATCGGCGTCTCGGTGTCGACGCGATGTTGATAGTAGAGATCGATGTGCTCGACGCCGAGCCGCGCGAGCGAGGCATCGCAGGCACGTCGCACGTAGTCGGCGCTTCCGCTGATCGAACGTCGATCCGGATGCGCCGGATCGCGAACGATGCCGAATTTCGTCGCCAACACCACGCGATCGCGTCGATCGGCGATCGCCTTTCCAACTAAGAGCTCGTTGGTGAAAGGCCCGTACATATCGGCGGTATCGAGCAGGGTTACGCCGAGATCGAGCGCTCGATGGATCGTGCGAATCGACTCCGCGTCATCGCCGACGCCGTAAAATTCCGACATTCCCATGCACCCGAGCCCGAGTGCACCGACCTGCGGCCCCTCCGTCCCGATGCGACGCTGCTTCACGATACTCCTAACGCTTCAATGCACGACCGAGCTTTTCAAAGAGCCCTTCGATCGCGCGCGATTGCTGGTCCTCGACGCGACGCCAGAGAAGCCGGCCGTCGGGTTCGGCGAGCTCGACGTCGACGCGGTGTTCGACGGTCGTCTGCTTCCCTTCGGTATGCAAATAAAATCCATGGGTCCCATCGACGCCCTCGTTGAGAAAACGCCAAACGATGCGTTCCTCGGGCACCACCTCATCGAGCCGGGCGTGGATGCCGAGATGCCAGGCCTCGGTGCGCCCGGGCGTCAGCGGCCCCGCCGTTCGCATGAACGGCTGGGAGGCGTACGGCCAAATGTGGTCGCCCGAGGTCCCCATCTGCTCGAGCAAATGGAAGATCCGACGTTTCGTGCCGGTGTAGGTGCGAGCGTGTGAAGTATGAAGCGGCTGGGACATAGCCGCTCCATTCTCCGTCGGGGCGTGCGACTCCGCGCTGACGGCGAAGCTCTCGTTAGCTCTTCGGGCCGGCCTCTTTTTCGGCGAGCTTGTTGAGATGCCCGATGACGATGATGGCGAGCACGGTTACGATAACCGCGTACAGCAACTCGGCCCAGAGACCGCTTCCATTTTTCAGAAAGCGCCCGACGAGGTCGGCGATGAACTTATTCCATGCGCCTGCGGCGAGCAAACCGAAAGCAACGGTGGCTAACGAGAGCATCGTTCCGAGATAGGTCGGCTTCACTTCCATTCGACAATCCTTGTGATCGCGTCGATCGCGCCGCCGCAGGCGCGCAAAAAAGGCGGCCCGAGTTCCTTCTCGGGCCGCCTTCGATTCGCTTGCTACGAATCGCTATGCTTTGAGTTCGATATCGACGCCGGCCGGCAGATCGAGATGCATGAGGGCATCCATCGTCTTGGGCGAGGCCTGAAGGATATCGACGAGGCGCTTATGCGTCCGCATTTCGAAGTGCTCGCGCGACTTCTTATCGTTGTTCGTCGAACGCTGCACGCAGTAGCGGTTGATCTCGGTCGGCAACGGC
Source organism: Vulcanimicrobiaceae bacterium (assembly GCA_049964475.1). Taxonomy (GTDB): domain Bacteria; phylum Vulcanimicrobiota; class Vulcanimicrobiia; order Vulcanimicrobiales; family Vulcanimicrobiaceae; genus JABEUX01. The sequence continues at coordinate 1,140 of JBMFXH010000198.1, read as the reverse complement.
ACGGGGCCGCGCACAAACGCACCGGTACGTTTGGCAGTCTCGACGATCCGCTCCGCGCTCTGGTCGAGGACTTGGTGGTCGTAGGCCTTGAGGCGAATACGAATCTTCTGCTTAGACATCTCTCTTCGAATCCTTCAGTTGACAAAGAACGGTTGCGCGAAGACCGCGCGAGGGAATGGCGGAGGCGAACCTACGCCGAGACGGAGGTGACGACGCCTGCGCCGACGGTACGACCACCTTCGCGGATCGCGAAGCGAAGACCCTCTTCGCAAGCGATCGGCGTGATGAGCTCGACTTCCATCTGCACGTTGTCGCCGGGCATCACCATCTCGACGCCCTCGGGCAGCTTGATGGTTCCGGTGACGTCGGTGGTGCGGAAGTAGAACTGCGGACGATAGTTTCCGAAGAACGGCGTGTGCCGGCCGCCTTCGTCCTTGGAGAGGACGTAGACTTCGGCTTTGAACTTCTTATGCGGTTTGATCGAACCCGGTTTGGCAAGCACCTGGCCGCGCTCGATGTCGTTGCGATCGATACCGCGGAGCAGCACGCCGATGTTGTCGCCGGCGATGCCCATATCGAGCAGCTTGCGGAACATTTCGATGCCCGTCACCGTGGTCTTACGGGTCTCTTCTTGAAGACCGACGATCTCGACTTCTTCGCCGACCTTCACCTGGCCGCGTTCGACGCGCCCGGTGCCGACCGTACCACGGCCGGTGATCGTGAAGACGTCTTCAACCGGCATGAGGAACGGCTTATCGGTCTCACGCACGGGCTGAGGAATATACTCGTCGATCGTATCCATGAGCTTGAAGATCGGATCGGCATCCGGGTCGCCACGCTTGCCGCTGGAGTTGAGCGCCTTGAGCGCCGAACCGCGGATGATCGGCGTGTCGTCGCCGGGGAACTCGTACTTGCTGAGCAACTCGCGGACTTCCATCTCGACGAGTTCGAGCAATTCCTCGTCGTCGACCATGTCGCACTTATTGAGGAAGACGACGATGCGCGGCACGCCGACCTGACGCATGAGCAGAATGTGCTCACGGGTCTGCGGCATCGGGCCGTCGGTCGCCGAGACCACGAGGATCGCGCCGTCCATCTGCGCCGCACCGGTGATCATGTTCTTGATGTAGTCGGCATGTC
>JBMFXH010000197.1:0-4107 GCA_049964475.1 Vulcanimicrobiaceae bacterium | reverse complement strand
GAGACGTAGCCGCATGGCCGCCATCATCGCGCCTTGCGTGGGCGATGCGCAAGCGCATAGCCCGCAGCCCGGCATTCGATCGCACCGCAGAGCTCGAGCAGGTTGAGCCGCCCGAGCACCTCCGCCGTCGGCAACCCGCTCGCCGCAACGAGATCCTCGATCGTCGCGGCTCCGTCGCGCAGGAGGGCGATGAGGGCGTCGGCCGGGGCTGCCGGCTCGTCGGAGGCGGGCCCGGTCGGCGGCGCCTCGGCGGAGCGCAGCAGGCCCATCGCTTCGACGATATCGGCGGCGCCGCGAACCAGGGTCGCGCCGTCGCGCAGGAGCGCGAGGCTCCCCGCACCGCTGCGCCGGTCGACGTCGCTCGGAAGCGCGAGGACCGGAATCTCGCCGGCCGCCCAACTCGCGGTATTGAGCGCCCCGGAGCGTAGCGGCGCCTCGACGACGAGCAGAGCGTCGGCCAGCGCGACGACGACCCCGTTGCGGGCGAGAAACTGCCCCCGGCGCGCGGGTTCGTCGGGTGGGAAGGGGGAGAGCACGGCGCCGCCCGCTGCGAGCATACGCGCGGCGAGAGCGGCGTTGCGTGGGGGGTAGAAGCAGCGGTGCCCGGAGCCGAGCACGCCGATCGTCGGGGCGCCGGCATCGAGCGCGCCTTCGTGGGCCGCTGCGTCGATCCCGAGCGCGAGCCCCGAGAGCACGCAGAGCCCGAGGCCGGCGAGTTCGGCGGCGAGGGAGCGGGCCTGGCTGCGCCCGTACGCGCTCGCGGCTCGGGTGCCGACGATGGCGATGCTGGGACGGGCGAGCGGTTCGAGGCTGCCGGTCGCCCAGAGCCCCGCAAAGCGAGGCTCCGCCCGGCCGGGCCGGAGAGCAAGGAAACGCTCGCGAGGTTCGAAACGGGGCTCCACGCCCCTCATTCACGAAGGATCCCTCGTCGTCAAGCGGGGGGAATCCCGGCCGGACCAGAGAAACGGCGGGTCGCCGATACGGAAGGAGTAACTGTGGCAGTTGAAGCCTATTGCGTTAAGTGCAAAGCGAAGCAGCCGATGGCTGACGCCAAGCAAATCACGATGAAAAACGGTCGCCCGGCGACCGAAGGGAAGTGCTCGAAATGCGGCACGAAGATGTTCAAGATCGGGGCGGCCAAGTAAACCGCACCGCTTGGGAGCATACGCAAAAGGGCCACCGTTTGGTGGTCCTTTTGCGTTCCCTACGGGTAGTGGGTTATACTAAGGCGAAGCACAATATGTGCGTTACATCGTCGTGAGGGCTCGCCGCTGATCTGTCCGACCTGCCGTAAGAGCGAGACACGCGTCGTCGATTCACGCGACGACGATAACGTCGTGCGCCGTCGTCGCGAGTGCCTTGACCCACGCTGTAAGCATCGCTTCACCACCTACGAGCGTATGGAGCAATCGCGTCTCTACGTCGTGAAGAAAGATGGGCGGCGCGAACAGTACTCGCGGGAGAAACTGCTCTCGGGGCTCCATAAAGCCTGCGAGAAGCGCCCGATCTCGGAGAACCAGATGGAGAGCATCGCCACGGAATTAGAGCGCGAGCTCTTCGCGCGCGGTGAGAACGAAGTGCCCTCGACGCTCGTCGGTGAAAAGGTGATGGAGGCGCTGCGCGGGCTCGACCCCGTCGCCTACATTCGCTTCGCCTCGGTCTATCGCTCGTTCCGAGATATTGAAAGCTTCCGAGAAGAACTCAAGACCCTTCTTCCTAAGTAAGGGAGCATGACCGTCGAATCTCACCCGATGCCGCGCGTGGCCGTGCGACGTCTCGCGCACGCTGCCGAACTTCCACCGCCGACCTACATGAGCGATGCGGCGGCCGGCGCCGATCTCTGCGCCGCACAGGCATTACAGCTCGCGCCCGGCGAGCGCTCGCTCGTGCCGACCGGTTTTGCGATCGAACTCCCGCTCGGCTTCGAAGCACAGATACGTCCGCGCAGCGGCCTCGCCTTGCGCAGCGGAATCACGTGCCTGAATGCCCCGGGGACCATCGATGCGGATTATCGCGGTGAGATCTGCGTGCTGTTGATCAATCACGGCAGCGAGAACGTCGCTATCGCGCGCGGCGAGCGCATCGCGCAGTTAGTCGTAGCGCCGGTCGCTCGCGCAAACTTCGAACTCGTCGACGAACTCGGTGCGACCGCACGCGGAGAGAGCGGATTCGGCAGCACCGGGCGAAGCGCGTCGGTCCGTTCGTGAACGTGTATATCGTCGGCCGCGGCGCCGTCGGCTCGTTTCTCGGCGAGCGCTTGAGCTCGGTCGGCGTCAACGTCACCTATGCACCGCGCGCACTCGAAGAGGTGACGCCGGTCGAGGCCGATGTGGCGATCGTCGCAGTCAAAAGTTACGATACGCCCGCGGCGATCGAGAGCCTCAAGCGCGCGATCGCCGTTCCCGGGAACTGCGTCTTCGTTTCACCGCAGAACGGTGTCGGCAACGAGGAATTGCTCGCGGCGGCGTTCGGCGAACGCAACGTCGTGGCGGCGGCGCTGACGGTGCCGGTCGACCGCGACCGTGATGGGCGCGTTGCCGCCGCAAAAGAGGGCGGCCTCGCGCTCGCTCCGCTCGGTGGCGCGGCGTATAACTGGCTGAGCGCGACGTTCCAGAGCGCCGGTATTTCGGTAAAGGTCTGCGAAGATTGGCGCGCGCTCAAATGGAGCAAGCTCGCGCTCAACATCGTTGCAAATGCATCGTGCGCGATTCTCAACGTGTTGCCGAATCGCTTAGTACAGTTCGAAAAGATTTTTACGCTGGAGATCCGCGCGATTCGCGAAGTGCGCGACGTCCTCAAGGCGCTCGGGCTCACGCCGGTCGATCTCCCGCGCTATCCCGTGCGCGCGCTCTTCGCCATCGCTTCGTTGCCCAGCCCGATCGCGCGCCGCGTGCTCGCCGGGCGCGTCGCCTCCGCGCGCGGGACGAAGCCGCCATCGCTGCTGCTCGATCTCCGCTCGGGGCGCGAGCGGACCGAAGTCGAATCGCTCTGCGGCGCCGTTGCGGTCGCCGGGCGCGCCGTGGGCGTGCCGACTCCGGTCAACGCCGTCTATGCGCGGGTGCTCGCCGATATCGCGCAGATGCCGCAGCTCTGGGCGAAGTATCGCGAACGCCCCGAAGCATTGCTCGATGAAGTGTACGCCGAGATGAAACGCGCGAAAGCGCGAGGGAGAGGAAAGCATGCGTGACCCACGGGTCCCCGAATCGTTGGAGGGCTGGTGGATTCTCCACCGGATGTTCCGCTTCGACCGCCTGCTTTGGGAGAGCGTCGGTGAGAAACGGCGCGCAAAGATCGCCGGCCGCGCGCGCGATCTTTTCGAACACATGCACGCGGGCGAAGACGGCGATATCGGCCTCACGCAGCTCGTCGGGCATAAGGGCGACCTCATGCTCACGCATTACGCTCGTAGTTACGACGGCCTTGCCTACGCGCAAATGCTCGTCGATAAAATCGACCTGCGCCTCTTTCTTGAGCCGATGGATTCCTACGTATCGGTTCTCGAAATCGGCATGTACGATGCCACCGGAAAAATCCACGCCGATCTCGCCGCGCGCGGCCTCGAGCAAGGCGGGGAAGAATGGGTTCGCGCCTTCGATGAGGCGCTCGCGAGCCAAGCGGTGAGCCCGTATATCGCGCCGCGCCTGTGGGCGAAGATCCCGCAGCGCCGCTATACCTGTTTCTACCCGATGGATAAGCGACGCGGGGAGCACGTCAACTGGTATATGACGCCGTTCGACGAGCGTCGCACGATGATGCACGAACACGGGCTCATCGGGCGCACCTATGCCGGAAAACTCACGCAAGTCATCTCCGGGTCGATCGGGTACGATGATTTCGAGTGGGGGGTCGATCTCTATGCCGACGACCCGCTCGTCTTCAAAAAAATCGTATACGAAATGCGCTTCGATGAAGCGAGTGCGAAGTATGGCGAGTTCGGGTCGTTCTGGAGCGGGGTGCAGTTCTCGCCGGCGCAACTTGGGGTCTTTCTCGACGGGGATTCGGTTCCGGCGCTCGTCGAGTAACCGCCATTTGTCACCCCGAGTAAGGACTCTGTCACCCCGAGTAAGGACTCTGTCACCCCGAGTAAGGACTCTGTCACCCCGAGTA
>JBMFXH010000196.1:0-4107 GCA_049964475.1 Vulcanimicrobiaceae bacterium | reverse complement strand
GTATCGCGATTTGAAAGACCAACGCAATCAACCGAACGACGCTGGCACCGTAGGCGGCAATTCGCGCCATGTATCCTTGCTGTCGCCGTGCAAGCGCGACAAGCGCCGCACACGTGACGCCCGCAATCGCAAGATTGGCAAGAACGACGACGACGAGCGAGCTTCCGTGAACGAGCAGCGCGAGCGGAATACTCAGAAAGGCGACGATTGCCAGCGCGCCGTACGGGCCGAATAATGCGAGCGCCGCAATCAGAAGAATGAGGTTCTGATTGCTTTTGGGGAAGTAGTTCAGCACGGCTTCCTTCGAGAGAGACTTCGGAGAGGGGGAGATTCGAACTCCCGAGACCGGTAAAGGTCTGCTCGCTTTCCAAGCGAGTGCATTCGACCACTCTGCCACCTCTCCAGGGCGACGGCGAGCCTTGGCTGCCCGCTTGGGCGAAACCTCCGCCAGGCTGTTCCCCGGGGGAGCTCGCTTGCGACAACTTTCTTAATCATACTAGACAGCGCTCGCTTGCTAGGATACGCTCGCCCGACCCCCAGGCCGCGTCATAGGGGGTTCCACCACATTTCGATCCGGGAGGGCGACCGTGAGTGCAGGGATGCTCGGGACTGAAGATCCGCCGGCCATTCGCGCCTGTGAGGCGCTGATCGCCGACGCGATCGAGCGCGGGGCCTCCGATATCCACCTCGAACCGCGGTACCGCGGCGGCCTCGCTCGGCTGAGGATTGACGGCCTGCTGCACGACGGCACGGAGTTCGAGCCGATCCTCTTCGACCGCATCGTGACGAGAATAAAATTGCTCGGCGGGATCGATATCGCCGAGCGGAGGAGGCCGCAGGACGGGCGTTTCAGCGCCGGTGCATTCGACGTTCGCGTAGCGACGATGCCGCTGTTAGAGGGCGAGCGTGTGACCGCGCGACTGCAAGCGAACGACGCGCGGTTGCCCTCCATCGAGGCACTTGGTTTCGATCCCGCGATGCTCGCCCGCTTTCGAGCATTGGTGCGCTCACCGCAAGGGCTGCTGATTGCGTGCGGACCGACGGGGAGCGGAAAGACCACGACGATCTACTCCGCTCTCGCCGAACGGATCGGAGCGACGGAGAGCCTCTGCAGCATCGAAGATCCGGTCGAAATTCGCACGCCCGGAATCAACCAGGTGCAGGTTCACGAAAAAGCCGGCCTCACGTTTGAGAGCGCAATGCGCGGCCTCTTGCGTCACGATCCCGACATCGTTTTCGTCGGGGAGATTCGAGACAGCGAAACGGCAGAACTCGCCGCGAGTGCGGCGCTCTGTGGGAGACTCGTGGTAAGTACCTTGCATGCAGCCGACGCCTGGACGGCAAGAATGCGCATGCTCGACCTTGGTCTCGCCGAGCGACTCATCGACGGCGCAGTAACGGCGTACCTCTCGCAGCGGTTGCTGCGTCGCGTGCAATGCGATGGTGGGTATTCGGGGCGTGTAGGGATCTTCGAGTTGGCAGCGCCGACTGCGCTCGTCGGAAGAAGCCTCTCCGACCCATTCCATCCTCTCCGCGTCGATGCCGAGCGCCACATACGAGAAGGGCGAACGACGAAAGAGGAAGTGGAGCGCGTGCTTGGAGCGAGCTATTAATGCAGGCCGTCACCCGCTGCCTGTTCGACGATCTTTTCTACGAAGCGCGTCGGCTCGGTGCGTCGGACGTGCATCTATCGCCGGATCGTTCTCCCGCGATACGCGTGGACGGTTCGCTGCGCACGACGGCATCGCCGGCCATCTCCGAACGCGCACTCGCCGAACTCTTCGAGGAATCGGCGAGCTGCAACGCACCGACACCTCCGATGCATACCGATTGTACTTTCGTGCTTTCCGAGCCGCTGTGGGGCCGCACGCGCCTCCATTGGACACAATCGCGCGCCGGAATTACCTGTGCGGCGCGGCTTCTTCCCATCGAGTGTCCCACTGCAAAGACGCTGGGGATATCGCAACGGCTCTGCGATCTCGTCCAATCGTCGCACGGTCTGCTGCTGATCGTCGGTTCGACCGGAAGCGGTAAATCGACCACGCTGGCGGCGCTCTTGGCCCTCGCTGCGGCCGCCCGCTATCGCAAGATCGTGACCTTGGAGCAGCCGATTGAGTTCGATCTCTCCTCTTTGCCTGGGAACATCGAACAGCGGGCGCTCGGCACGGACGTTCCGACATTGCACGATGGTGTCTTCTCGGCGCTCCGGAGTGACCCCGATGTCATCGCTATCGGCGAGGTTCGCAGCGCAGACGATTGTAACGCGCTCCTACGAGCTGCCGAGACGGGCCATTTAGTGCTTGCAACGATGCATGCAGCCGACGCAGCCTCGTCGATCGATCGAATGTTGCGCTCGTTTCCCGGCGATGAGGCCGGAATCGCACGCACGGTTCTGGCAGATGTGCTTATCGGCGTGAGCGCGCAGCGATTGGTCCCTCAGGCGGCGGGCGGAAGAGCGCTGGAAAGCGAGTTGCTCCTCGCCACCGATGCCGTGCGCGCGATCGTTCGCGACGGCAAATGCTATCAGTTGCGAAATGCTATGACGCTCGGTGGATCGTCCGGTATGAAGCGGTTCACCGGAACGCAGCACTATGAGTGATGCGTTTCTTTATCTCGCGCGTCGTTCGGACGGATCGCGTTCGAGCGGAGTGCTCAGTGCTGACTCTTGGCATACGGCCGCGACGGAGCTCGTCGAGCGCGGTTTGACCGTTGTCTTCCTCGATCGGCAACAAAGCGTGCATGCACTCTTTCGGCCGAGCGATCGCTTCAGGTCGACGCCCGAGAAGGCCCGTCGTTCTTTTTATCGCGCACTCGGTACGCTCTTAACGGCGGGTTGTTCCTTTTCGCGATCGCTGCATCTTTGTATCGCTAGGTCCGATTCACCCGCGCTTCGCGACGCCTTAATGGGGACGCTCGCCAGGGTGGAATCCGGGAGATCGTTGAGCGAAGCGCTCGCCGGAATGCCGCGCGAATTTCCACCGAATGACGTCGCGCTCATACGTGCGGGCGAGCAGATGGGAAGCCTCGACGGTGCGCTGGTACGGCTTGCGAACAGAATGGAGAAAACGAGCGAACTGCGTGGGCGAATCTCCGGTGCAATCGCCTATCCTGCTTGGGTCTTTATCGCGTCGATCGCCATCATGGCAGGCCTCGCGGTGACGACGCTGCCCTCGATTGTCTCGCTTCTGAATGAACTGGGAGCAAAGCCGAGCGGCTTACTCGCTCTTTCCATTGCTATGGCCGGCGCGTTGTCTCAACCAGGCGGTCGGCTTGCGCTCGTAGGCGGGATTCTTGCTCTGGCAACAGCCGGCTCGATGCTACACGCGTGGCCCGCACTTCGGGCCGCACGGGAGCGGGCATTTCTTCGGGTGCCGCTCCTGGGCAAAATCATCGCCGACCGATGTGCCGGCGATTTTTTTTCCGTCGTCTCAGAGCTACTCTCCGCCGGAGTCGGAATCGTCGAGTCGATTGCGCTAGCGGCGAATGCCGCCGATAATCAGGTGCTGAAACGTAGCGCCAAGCTCTGGATCGCGAAAATCGAGTCCGGCGAAACCTGGTCCTCTTGCATGGAGGATAGTCCACTCATCGATGCGATGACAAAAACCATGATCGAACTCGGCGAAGAGACCGGTTCGCTTCCAACGCTTCTCGGTGCGATCGGAGCGCATCGCCTTTCGGAAGCTGAAACTCGCCTTCGTTTCGTCACGTCCTTTCTCGAACCGTTGGCGATGATCGCGATCGGTGGCATGGTCGCGCTTTTTGTCAGCGGAGTCCTCATTCCCATCTACAATGCTATAGGAGGAATACGATGATCGCCCCCGCTGTCCAAGACGTTCGCGAAAATAACCGCGACGAACTTTTTCAGACCTACGATTATCTTTGCGTGAATGCAGCGCGCCGCTATCGCGGCGAACCGATCTCCTACGACGACCTTCTGCAGATCGGGCGCGTGGGTTTGATCAAGGCCATCGACCGGTATAATCGATATCGAGGCGTTCCGTTCGCCGCCTATGCGTGGGCCAGCATTATCGGCGAAGTGCGACACGCATTTCGCGACCAGACGGAATTGATACGAACGCCGCGATCGGCGCGCCATCGCGAGCGAGA
>JBMFXH010000195.1:0-4112 GCA_049964475.1 Vulcanimicrobiaceae bacterium | reverse complement strand
GGCGCTTGCAGCGCCTACTCGGCGTGACAAAAACCTATGCAGCGCCTACTCGGCGTGACAAAAACCTATGCAGCGCCGCTGTGTCATCCCGAGTTGCGCGAAGCGAGACTCTGTCATCCCGAGTAGCCCCCGAAGGGGGCGAATCGAGGGAGCGTTTCCCCCGCCTCGATACGGCGCTTGCAGCGCCTACTCGGCGTGACAAAAACCTATGCAGCGCCTACTCGGCGTGACAAAAACCTATGCAGCGCCTACTCGGCGTGACAGCCGAGCGCGCTGCCACCCCGCAGGCTTCCAGGCTCTGCTATAATCGAGCGCGCTGATGACCGTTACGCTCGCTCGGCCCTCCCGCCCGGTGCTCGACGCCCTGCTCGACCGCCTCGCGGGCGAGCAGGGCCCCCTTGCGCCCGCCCTCGCCGCGTTCGAGCGTGGAATCGGCGCGGTTGCTCTGCACGAAACGATCCCCGCCGCGCGCCCGGCGCTGCTCGCGGCGCTCTTTCGTGCGCGCCGACGGCCGACGCTCGTGCTGCTGCCGACCCCCGATGCCGCCGAGCGCGCCTACGCCGATCTGCTCTGTTACCTCGGCGAAGCGCGCGCAGCCGATCTCTTCTTGCATCGCGGCCGCGAAGCGGCGTTCGGCAGCATCGAATCGCCCGCGGAGCGCAGCGCGCGCATCACCTTGCTCGCCGCGCTCGATGCCGGTACGCCCTTGCTCGTCCTCACCTCGGTCGCGGGAATGCGCTCGTACGTTATGCCGCGAGCCCTCCTCCGCGATTTGCGCAGCGAGCTGCGCGTCGGGGAAGAACTGGGTTGGGAAGCGACGATTCGGCGCTTGCATCGCCTCGGGTACGAACGCACCGATATTGTCGGTGCGGTCGGGCAGTACGCCGTGCGCGGCGGCATCCTCGATCTCTATGCGGCGACTGCGGAGAGCCCGACGCGCATCGAATTTTTCGGCGATACGATCGAGAGCATCCGCAGTTTCGAGATCGAGAGCCAGCGCAGCGTCGCGCCGCTCGACGCGCTCGAGATATTGCCGTGGGGCGAGATTCCGCGTGACGAGATCTACCGTAGTAACGTTGCCGAACGGATCGGCGGCGACGGCCCGCGCGAACGCGCGGTGCGCGCATTTCTCGACCGCGGCGAGGATCTGCCCGATGCGTGGATCGCATTCGCCTACGACCGCCCCGAGACGCTCTTCGATTATCTTCCCGCCGATGCGCTGCTTGCGCTCGTCGAGCCCGCGACGCTCGCCGCGATCGAGAGCGCGCTCGACGAAGAGCGCGTGCGTGCGCGCAGTACGTTGCTCGCCGATGCCGCCGCCGAAGAGCTCGACGTGCGCGATGAATTCGTCGACGACGCGCTGCTCGCCGAGATCGAAGCGCCGCACCCGCGCCTCGATGCGTTGCATGCCGCTTGCGAACGCTTGCAAAGCCTGGTGCTACCGGGAGCGATCGAAGGTTCGGCGCCGGCCTGGTTGCCGAAAATCGACGCATCGATCGTGGTGGAGACGCGCCCGAGCGATCACTACAATCGCCAGATGACGCTCTTCCTCGAAGCCGTTCGCGAAGCGCTCGCGCGCCGCGAGAGCATCGTCATTCTCACCTCCGGTGTCGCGCGCGTCGGCGAGATTTTTAGCTCTGCCGGAATCGACCTACTGCCGATGCCGCGCGCACTTGCCGAGGGCGGCATCTGCATCGAGCACGGATCGATCGACGGAGGCTTCACGCTTCCCCACGCGCGCCTGCGTATTCTCGGCGACCGCGAGATATTCGGTGCGCCCCCCAAACGCGTCAAGCTTCGTGCGGTGAAGGAGGGCGTTCCGGTGACGCTCGCCGATCTCAAAGTCGGCGATTTCGTCGTGCATGCGGTACACGGAATCGGTCAATACGTCGGGCTGCGCACCGAGACGCTCTTCGGCGTCACGCAAGATTTTCTCGATCTGCATTACGCCGGAAGCGACCGCATGATGGTGCCGGTGACGCAGATGCACCAGGTGACGAAGTACGCCGCCGGCGATGGCGCGACGCCGCGGCTTTCGAAGATGGGCGGCGTCGAGTGGGCCCGCACGAAAGCGCGTGTCGGCTCGCAACTTGCCGCGATCGCCGATGGGCTCGTCGAACTCTACGCCGAACGCGAGATGAGCCGCGGCTTCGCCTTTGCGCCCGATAGCGCATGGCAGGGCGAACTCGAAGAGGCCTTCCCCTACGATTTGACGCCCGATCAAGCGGCTGCGGTGAGTGCGGTGAAGGGCGACATGGAGCGCGAGCGTCCGATGGACCGCGTGGTGTGTGGTGATGTCGGCTACGGTAAAACAGAGGTCGCGCTGCGCGCGGCGTTCAAGGCTGTTTCGGATAAGAAGCAGGTCGCAATTCTCGTGCCGACGACGTTGCTTGCAGCGCAACATTATCGCACCTTTAGCGCACGGTTCGCGGCGTTTCCCCTGCGCGTCGAAGAGCTCTCGCGTTTTAAAACCAAAGCGGAGCAACGCGCTATTCTCGAAGCGCTCGCCGAAGGCAAAATCGATATCATCATCGGCACGCACCGATTGTTGCAAAAAGATGTGGTGTTCGCCGACCTCGGTTTGATCGTCGTCGACGAAGAGCAGCGCTTCGGCGTCATGCACAAAGAGCGACTAAAGGAACTCAAAACCAGCGTCGATGTACTGACGCTTTCGGCGACTCCCATCCCGCGCACATTGCATATGTCGTTGATGGGCGTGCGCGACCTCTCGCTCATCCAAACTGCACCGAAAAATCGGATGTCGATTAAGACCGTCGTGCTGCCGGGGAGCGATGCCGTGGTGACGCGTGCAATTGCGGCTGAACTCGACCGCGGCGGCCAGGTCTATTACCTGCACAATCGGGTCGAATCGATTCACGCCGTCGCCAACGCGTTGCAACAGCTGGTGCCGCGCGCGCGCATCGCGATCGGTCACGGCCAGATGACCGAGGGCGAGCTCGAGCCGATCATGCAGAAATTCATCGACGGCGAGACCGACGTGCTCGTCGCGACGACGATCATTGAAAACGGCATCGATATCCCCAACGTGAACACGATGATCGTCGCCGACGCCGACCGTTTCGGGCTCGCGCAGCTCTATCAGTTGCGCGGCCGCGTCGGGCGTTCGAACCATCAGGCGTATTGTTACTTGCTCTACCAGGGGCACAAAGTGCTCACCGAGGATGCGAAGGCGCGCCTCGAGGCGATTCGGGAATTCACGCACTTAGGTTCGGGGTTGCAGATCGCGATGCGCGATCTCGAGATTCGCGGCGCGGGAAATCTCGTCGGGGCGGCGCAATCGGGCTTTATCGCATCGGTCGGCTTCGACACCTATTGCCAGCTGCTCGCCGACGCAATCGCCGCGCGCCGCGGCGCGAGTGCGACGATGGAGGAGCGGCAGGAGGCGGTGATCGACGTCAAGGTGAGCGCGTTCGTTCCTGATGATTACGTTCCGCAGGTCTCACAGAAGATCGCGATCTACCAACAACTCGCGCGCGCGCGCAGCGAGAGCGATGTCGAAGAGATCGCCGCCGGTGTGCGCGATCGATTCGGGCCGCTGCCGCGCCCGCTCGAAACGCTCGTCGAGATTACGAAACTGCGATCGATTGCGCTCGCGAAACATGTTTCTCGCGTCGTCGTCGACGACCGACGGCTGACGCTCGGCGTCGGGACCGGCTTCGCGCTCGCTCCGGCGGGTATTCCGAAGCTGCAATCGCTCACGCGCAATCGCTTCCGCTTCGCGGAGGGGAAGATTCTCGTCGATCTGCCGCCCGCGCAAGAAGGCCCGAGCGAACGCCGCTGGATGCCGCTGTTGCGCGGCATCCTCGAAGCGCTCTAACGCGCAGCATGTTTGTCACCCCGAGTAAGGGTTGTCACCCCGAGAAGCGTTGTCACCCCGAGTAGGGAGTTTTGTTACCCCGAGTAGGGAGTTTTCTCACCCCTAGTAAGGGTTGTCACCCCGAGTAGCCGCGCAGCGGCGTATCGAGGGGCGTCTCCGCGAAGCGTTGCCCCGCGAAGCGTTGTCACCCCGAGTAGGGAGTTTTGTCACCCCGAGTAGGGAGTTTTGTCACCCCGAGTAGCCGCGCAGCGGCGTATCGAGGGGCGTCTCCGCG
>JBMFXH010000194.1:0-4119 GCA_049964475.1 Vulcanimicrobiaceae bacterium | reverse complement strand
GCCGCTCGAACAGGCTGCGAGCGGCGCGGCGAGCAAAAGAAGGGCCGCTAGCGCGGCGATACGGGGCGATCTCATACCTGACGGATTAGCCCGCCCGGTCGCTCTCCCCTGGCGCCGCCGCCTCTTCGGCCGTCGGCTTCCATTCCATCACCGCAAAACCGTCCACCTCGGCCTCGACCGGGTTAAACCCGCTCTTGTTTTCCAACCGCTCGAACACCTCGGTGCTCAGCCAAAGCGCGTTGATATCGGCGTGCTTTTGCATGTGCCCCGCGACATCGATTGCATGGTCGGCGACCTTCTCGAGTTGGCTATCCTCGAAGATGACCACCTCACCGTCGTTGAGCCCGCAACGAACTTCGATCGGCGTGCGCAGTTGATTTTCGTCCCGATTGAACGGTGCGAGTGCGGCAAGCACGCGCTGCCCGGCGGCGACGCCGAGATCTCGGTCGAGAAAACAGGCCATCACACCGTCGGGAGTCCACGTCTGTTTCCACACGCTATAGGAATCGAATGTATTGCGAACCATCTCCTCGTAGGCTTGGAAAGTCGCTGCGACGGCAGTCGCCCGCTCGCCGACCTTCATCTTCGTCGAGCCGACGATATCGATCGAAAGAAACGTACAGGGCTTGCGCGAGGAAGACTTCAGCGCTCCCTCGATCTCGCGGTAGCGCTTGAGTAGGATACTGCGATGATGCTCGGATTCGGCATCGAGTCTGCGCAACGAAAGGGCACCGTCGGCACCCTCGCCGCGCGGCACGCCCAGACCGCTACGCGTTGAGGCCTTGAAGGTTCGACGGACGATATAATCGAGCCGCTGCAAGATCGAGTCGAGAATCCCTTTGGCGATCCAGATCGCAATCGCGATCCCGAGGGGCGCATAATTGATACGCGTGGGGCTTGGCCAGCTCAGCCCAAACCAGCGCGAAACGATGCGTATGTCGCCGTCGGCGAGACGATGCGCGAGCTTCACCAACGCGGTCGCTTCGAGGCGAGGCGCGTGCACGAATTCCAGGGCGAAGAGCCCCAGCAATACGACGGAGGCGACCCACACGGCAAGCCCCAACGCAAATCGAAGCACGGCGATGAGTGCTAGGAGTATCCCACGGGGGGTGAAAGACATACGCTATCCTCCAATTCGCAAAAGTCTAACCTGGAAAGTCCTCCTACATGCCGCGGCGTTCCTGCCTCATATCCTCTTAGTCGCGACGCTTGGGAACCCAGGGTGCGACGAAGATCCCCGGATACTTGGTGTTCCCGCGAACCGGCCGGCGGAAGGCCCAGGCAAGCAACCCCGAGAGGTTCGCAACCATCACGAATTGGCGATAGCCGAAATTCTCCAGTAAGGCCGCGACAAACAGCACCCAGACCTGGCTCAGTCGATAGGCGGTAAACGAGATCTCGTCAAGCAGAATGCTAATGATCGAACCGAACATCGCGAGCACGAACACGAGGCTCAGCAGCCACCACTGCGTGCTCCAATCGAGGTATCCAAGCGCAGCCATGAGCAGCGAGAAGAGAACGCCCCCGATGACGACGACCGGGGCGAGCCATTCGAAAAAAACGAGATACGGCATCGTTACCCAACTAAAAACGCCGCCGTTGCCGAAAAGCAATTTCCGATGAATCATCACGCACTCCGACAGGTGACGGTGCCAGCCCTTGCGCTGATTGTACAAGACCTTCGGGGACGCGGGGACGTCGGTCCAGCAGACGGGAAACGGTGAAAAGGCGATCCGATACGGCTGCCCGGTAGTAATGCAGTAGTTGTGGACGCGCAGCGTCATCTCCATGTCTTCCCAGATGGTATCGGTTCGGAAACCCTCGCAGGCGATGATGATGTCGCGACGCCAAAGCCCACACGCGCCTGAAACGATTCCGAGTGCGTTGAACGGAGCAAAACCCATGCGCGTCGCTAAAAACGCACGCAGATACTCCAGCACCTGGAATAGTTGCATCATATTCTTCGGCAACGACGGTTCGAAGGGTTTATCGTCGACGGGGGTCGAGGCGTTTCCCACGGCAACCGCTCCGCCGACCACGACCGTTCGGCGATCGCGCTGGAACGGCTCGACCATCCACTGCAAGGTTTGGCGATGATAATATGAATCGGCATCGGCGGTGAAAAGCAGCGGGTATCGCGAGAGATTGATACCGGCGTTTAGCGCGTCGCCTTTCCCGCCGTTCGCTTTATCGATCACGCGCAGTTCCGGGTGCAACCGCGATTGATAGACCTCGCGGACCTCCTCCGTCGGCAATTCGACGCGATAGATTCCTTCGTATGGTTCGAGATCGAATGCCTCGTGCAGTCGTTCGAGGGTGTCGTCGGTCGAGCCGTCGTTAATAACGACGATCTCGAAGTTCACGTATTCCAACGCCAGCATCGAGCGGACCGAAGTGACGATGATCTCCCGCTCGTTGAAGGCCGGCACGAGCATCGTGACCGGACGGTCGAGCGTAGAGTTCGAACGACGAACCGGATCGGCAAGATGCATCTTCACAAATCCGGGCAGCCGAAAGAGCGCTACACCGCCGGTAAACGCATAATAGCCGTTGATAACCAAAAAATAGAGAAATAGCCCGGTCTCGATAAAGACGACGATCGCTTCCATCGTCGCGTGCCCGTTAATGCTCATAGTCGGGCCTCCGGGACTCCCTGCGACGCCGTGCGCCGATCGCGCACCGGCGAGCGCTGCGCCATCATCTTTCGTTCTGCGAGCGCCTGCGCGATTGCATCGCGAGCGTATCGGTCCTCGACTTCGAGGAGGAAATCCTCGAGTAATCCGCTATCGCCGTAGAGTTCCACGATTGCCTCTGCGGCACGCAGACGGACCCAGTAATCCCGGTGCGAAGCGAGCCGTAAGAGCGCCTCACGATCGTCGTACCGAACGCACTTTCGCAATACCCGCAATGCCGAGAGCAAGACGATCGGCGATGTATGGGCGCAATAACGCAGCGCGAGCGCGCGATCCTCTTCCGAAGCGAGCGGCGCGAGCGAGCGAAGCGCCGAGGCGATCGTCTCCGCTTCTTCGGACTCTTCAAGTACGCGTTTACAGACCGCTCGCGCGGGGGACGGCGAGCAGAAGCGCACGAAATCGAGGAGCCGCCGTCTTCCCGCCTCATCGGCGTTCGCGATTGCGGCGCGCAGTGCTTCGTCGAGGTCGATCCGGTCGATCTCTTTAAGCATCGTTTCGACGCGCGAACGGACCCAATCGTCGCGATCGCGGACGAGTTCTAATACTCCGTCCGTAAAGCGCACATCTATGCGCAAGGCGCACTGGGCCGCAGCTCGTGAGAGCTCCGCCCCCTCGTCGGCCGATAGCCGAATCGCATCGTCGAGAGCCGCGCGTTCGCGAAGCTGCCCAAGTGCGGTCAAGGCGAGAATTTTCTCGGCATCGTCACCGCGACCGAGCCAGTAGAGTGCGTGCCGGTCGAGGCCGATATCGTACGCGAGTTCGTCGAGCTTTGGAAGCACCTCGCGCGCGCGGTCGCGATCCTTATCGCGAAGTTGGTGAAATTGCGAAAATAAGGCGATCACCGTAAACCAGTCGCGACGCCCCACGCGCGGCAGCACTTCGGGGAGCGCCTCGCCCGTATAAGCCGTTTTAAAGATGGAGCGCCAGCGCTGCGTGAGCCGCTCCTGCCTGCGCCGCACGATTGAGTTGCGTGTGCGCACGATCACAAAGGCGACGATCAGCGCGGCGGTCATGATCGACGAGAACAGAACGCTGAGTTCTATGAGCCACAGCAGTGGTTCAGAGGCGCTCGCGAAGCGCAACACGTACCTCGAAGCGATCGTATGCACCGGTCAGTCCGTACCACCTAAGGCCGAGATCGAGTCCCACGCGCGACGATAGCCGGTGCGTATCGCCGAGAAAGATCGTGAAGCTGCGATAGACCGCAGGCGGCGTCCCGACGCCGACGTTTTCGACGTCGCGTCCGGTCGAGAGCGCGACGTTCTCCGTGTCGCAAGGAAGGTAGCGCGCCATCGAGATTCCCTCGGAGAGCGCGATGCCGGGAACGTTCGTCAGCCGTGCAAAAGTCACCGTGCCGGCAACACGGAGATCGCGAAAATAGCGGTCCATGCCGAGATGTTCGATCGAAGCGCCGACCGTACTGTAC
>JBMFXH010000193.1:0-4137 GCA_049964475.1 Vulcanimicrobiaceae bacterium | reverse complement strand
GTTCGCTCCGTTTCGCCCCTCGGCGGAGCACGCCGAACGGGGCGTGGGGCGAAACCGATGCGAGCGTGCGTACGAGCCTGCTCCCACGCATTGTTGCGCGCGTGAAGCAGTGCGAGCCCCTGATGTGCGTCGAGCGAAAGTGGATCGATTCCAAGCGCGGCTTCGTACTGCGCGAGCGCCTCGGCGGATTCGCCCGCATCCAGGAGCGCCGCCGCAAAATTCGTCCGCGCGCGTAGGTCGTTGGGGTGCGCGGCGACGGCCTGCGCGTACGCGAGTCGCCCCGCGCGTTTGAAACCGGAGTAGGTGAGGAGCGTGCCGAGATTCGTCAACGCGCCGAGATGCGTCGGATCGGCGGCGAGGATCGCCAGGTACGCATCGCGTGCCGATGCTCGCTCCCCCGTTGCCTCGAGCGCTTGCGCTTCCCGGAATGCCGAATCCACCGTGCGTGCTTCGGGAGGGCGTCGGCATTCGCCCGCATCGAAGTTCGCTTGAAACATCGGGCGGCGATTGTGGTAGGATAGAGACATGACGTTACGCAGTGTTCTATGCGCAGTCGTTGTTGCGCTCGCATCCTTTCCGCTTGGAGCGTCGGCGGCGACGCCGGCTCCAACCGCGACGGCACCGGCGACGCCCGCCCCGACCGCTCTCTCACCGAAGCGGCTCGCTTTCGCGCGTAAGGTCTTTACGAGCGTGCAGGCCGGCAAGCTCGATAGCGCGCTCTTCGACGCGCGCATGAACGAGCTCCTCAAACCCGTGGTCGTTTCCGGTGTTGCGAAGAAACTTCAACCGTTCGGTCCGCCGGTAACGATTCTCGATGCCGGAGACCAGACGACGCCGAGCTATCGGGTGACCGATTATCTCGTCCGCTTCGCCGGCGGGAAATCGCTGGTCATGCGGATCGCGATCGACACGAAGGGCAAGATCGCCGGGCTCTTCTTCCCGAACGGTTTCTAGCGTGGAACGCACGCTGCACGCACTGCTCGCGGCGGCATTGCTGCCGCTGGCGAGTTCGTTGCAAGCGTTGCAGCCGCAAGCGCACGCCCCGGGTTTCGCCGTTGCAATCGTGCGCGGTGGGCGGATCGTCGAACGCTTCGCCGCCGGTGATGCCGATGTGGCCGCATCGCTCCCGGTCACGCCGCAGACGATCTTTCACATCGGTTCGGTCACCAAGATGTTTACGGCAACTTCGGTGATGCAACTCGTGCAGGCCGGGAAGATCGATCTCCACGCGCCGGTGACGCGCTATCTGCCGCAATACGTGGCGTGGCGCGGTGTGAGCATTGCGGAGTTGCTGATGCATCGAAGCGGGATCCCCAATTATCTCGACGCGGCTCTCGCGACCGGTCGCGCGGCATCGCCGACCACGCCGCAGGCGATCTTGAAGGCGATGGCTGTACGACCGCTCGATTTCTCGCCGGGAGCGCATTTCGAATATAGCAATACCAACTACGTCGCGCTCGGACTCGTCGTCGAGCGCGTCACCGGCGAATCGCTGGCGGCCTACGAACGGCACGCGATATTCGGTCCGGCGAAGATGCACACCACCTTCATCGGAAATGCACCGGCCGGTCGGCGCGTCGCGGTCGGTTATGCGGCACGCGGCAAGGCGGCGATCGCCAACCCGGGAGATCCGAGTTGGTATTTTGCGTGCGGCGATATCCTCTCGACGGTCGGCGATCTCGCGCGTTTCGACCGCGCGCTGATGGACGGTACGCTGCTCGCTCCAGCCACCTTTGCCGAAATGGTGAAGGTCGCGCGACCCGCGCCCGGATTCGGCGACGCGCGATACGGATACGGCGTCATGACGTTGCGCTTTGGAGATCGCACGATCGTCGGTCATCACGGCGGGCTTCCGGGCTTTGAGGCCGACGACGAGATGATCCCGCACGACCGTTTCGCGGTGATCGCGCTCGGCAACGCCTTCGATTTCGCGACCTCGGGCCCCGATAATCTCGCATTCGAGCGCTACTATCCCAAGCAATTTGCGCAAAGCGTCGTCGCTGCGCATGCTGCATCGGCAAAGCCGCTTCCCGATCCCGACCCGGCGCTCACGCGCCGCTTCGCTGCATTCGTGCGCGGCCTCATTGCGGGAAAGCAAGTCGACGCGAACTTGACGCCGCAGATGGCCGCCGCGCTTACCCCCAATGCGATCGCGTCGATCGACAAGCAGCTTTTCGCGGGGCTCGGCCCCTTACGGCGACTCACGTTTCGCGCGCGCTTCATCGGTGACGGCTATCACAACGACGAGTATCTCGCATCGTTCGTCAACGGGTATCTGCGGCTGCGTTTCGTGCTCGATCGGAACGGAGCGCTTGCGGGCTTCTTCAAGCAATAGCAAGGGCGATCGGCGCCTTCGCGAGGGCTATCAACGCGCCGCACGCTCGCTCTGCCGTTGACATCCGTCGCTTCCCCCTGTACCATACGCCCAACATGATGACGCATCGCACGTTCGCGTGGTGGTGGCAACTCTCCGGAGCGCATTCGCCGGTGAGGTAGGTCGTCGTCGCTCCCGATAGGGATCGTTCGTAGAGGCCGTCCGTAGCACCGGACGGTTTTTTTGTTGCAGATCGAGCCGGCGCCGAGCGCGCCATGGAGAAGAAGCAGTGTATCCACTTACAGCATCCAACGGGCAACGAAGCGTCGTCGAGGTCGGCGGCGTGCGCTTCGGCGACGGTGGGTTCGTCGCGATCGGCGGCCCTTGTGCAGTCGAAAGCGAGCAGCAGATCGAGCTGGCGGCGCAGCTGCTTGCAGCGGGTGGAGCGGCGATGCTCCGCGGCGGGGCCTATAAGCCGCGCACCTCGCCGTACTCATTCCAGGGGCTCGGCGAGCCGGGCCTGCTGCTGATCGAGCGTGCGGCCGCGCGGCATGCCTTGCCGACGGTCGTCGAGGTGCTCGCGGTCGAGGACGTTCCCTTCACCGCGGCGCGCGTTTCGATGCTGCAGATCGGTGCGCGCAACATGCAGAACGTTGCCTTGCTGCGGGCGGCGGCGCGCACCGGGAAGCCGATCCTCCTCAAACGGGGCCCCGCCGCGACGCTCGACGAGCTGCTCGCCGCCGCGGAGTACATCTTGATGGAAGGCAACGCCCAGGTCGTCCTTTGCGAACGAGGGCTGCGCGGCTTCGATCGGCATACGCGCAATCTCTTCGATCTCGCCGGCGCGCTCCGGCTGCGCGAGCTGACCCATCTGCCGGTCATCGTCGATCCGAGCCACGCAACCGGTCGCCGCTCGCTGGTCGTGCCGATGGCGCTCGCCGCCGCCGCCGCGGGGCTCGATGGGGCGATCCTCGAGGTCCACCCACAACCCGAGCAAGCGCTCTCCGATGCAGAGCAAGCCCTTGCGCCGGAGGAGTTCGCCGCCTTCACGCGGCGCCTCGCCCCTCTGCGCGAGGCGGTTAAGGAGCCGCTGCTTGCCGGCCGATAACCCGAACTGGAGTCTACTCGGAAGGAGGTGACGGAAAATAACAACTCCACTTCTCGGCAGCGGAATGGCCGCATCCACGGGCGCAATTAGCCTGCAAGCGCTGCTCAAATCGCTCGGCCTTCCCTCGCTTCGCGGCGGCACCGATATCTTCGGTGGTTCCTTCGCGGCGGCATTGGAAGCTCGTTTGAAAGCAGCGAAGGCGTCGGCGCCTCAGGATCCGACGACTGTACTAACACAGCTTTTTGCAAGCGGTATCACCCCTGCCGAATTCACCAACACGCTCTCGATGCAGATCGGGCAAGCGGCGGCTATGGCCGCCAAAGCTTCACCTGCCGCGAGAGATGCAGTAGCGAAGCAATTCGCGACTGCCTTTGCCAGCGCGCTCTCTCCACCCGGTACGGCACCGCCAATGTCGGCGCAGCAAGAAGCTGCGACCCTCGTGCAACGCTTCACCGGAATCGTTAACGGACTAGCGCGAGGGCAGACGACAAACAAGGGGCAGAAGAACGAGATCTCGGGTACGCTCTTGGACGCTATAACGGCGAAAGAACCCCCGGCCCCAGCGACGACCACCCCGCCGACCGCGAGTACGCCCGCGATCGAGGCGGCTATTTCGTCGTTGCTCACGTTGCTACCGAACGGCGCTGCTTCGAACGCGTTCGCTTCCGGCCGAACCGCCGCAAACAAACTCGCTTCGAACCTCGACGTTTCAGCT
>JBMFXH010000192.1:0-4204 GCA_049964475.1 Vulcanimicrobiaceae bacterium | reverse complement strand
GCTTCGGGAACGTGGGAAGCGTCTGATACAAATCGTCGTCGCGGTCATGCATAAGCTCCTGGTTATCGCCTATGGAGTTCTTAAGTCCCAACGCCCCTTTGACCCCAACATGGCTTGACGCTCATCACGGCCCCTCGATACGGTTGCTTCGCAACCTACTCGGGGTGACAGGGCTCTGCTTCGGTTAGACGACCGATGCGACGGTGAGGGCGCCGACGATAATTACCGTAATCCACGCGACGATATTAAAGAAGAGCGAGTTTGTCCACGTGCCCATCAAGCGCTTGTTATTTACCAACAAAAGCATGAGCACGAGGACGACGGGCAGTAACGCGCCGTTAAAGACCTGCGAGTAGAAAATAATCGCCAGCAGCGGTGCACCGGGGATGATGACGGTGAAGGCCCCGATCAGCAGTAGGCCGAGGTAGAGGCTGTAGAAAATTTTTGCCTCACTGAAGCTGCGATCGATGCCTCGTTCGAAGCCGAAGGCTTCGCACACATAATAGGCCGTCGAGAGCGGAAGGATCGAGGCCGTGAAGATGGCGGCGTTCAAGAGGCCGATTGCAAAGAGTAGCGATGCAAAGCGGCCGGCGAGCGGCTGAAGCGCGATAGCGACGTCGCCGACTGCATTGACGACGATCGGATGGGCGTTCCCGATATTGTGGACGTAAATCGTTGCCGCGCAAGCGACGACGATAAAAAAGGCGATGATGTCGGTAAAGAGTGCGCCGGAGACGACGTCGATGCGCGAGGCGGCATATTGCTCTTTCCGTACGCCCTTATCGACGATCGCCGACTGTATGTAGAACTGCATCCAGGGGGAGATGGTAGTGCCGATAATTGCGACCACCATCACGAAATACGCGGTCGTGTGCGAAAAGTGCGGAAAGAATGTTTGATGGATGACATCTTTCCACTGCGGGTGAACGATGATGGCGCTGATGACGTACGATATGTAAACGGTACAAAAAACTAAGAAAATGCGCTCGACGATTTTATAGGTGCCGCGCGTGACCGTGATAAAGACGAGCGCTGCCGCGCCTAGAACCATCGCGACGGTGAGGGCCTCGACGTTGATCCCCGGCAGCCAGGTTGCGAAGATCGGAGCGACCGACGCGATGCCGGCGAACTCGGTCGCGGTATTGCCGAGGTCGCAGATGACGAAGAGCAGCAATACGTAAAAGGTGACGCGGACACCGAAGTTCTCGCGGATCAGATCGGCGAGCCCTTTCCCGGTAACCGCGCCCATGCGGGCGCACATCTCTTGGGTGACGACGAGGGCGAGCGTAATCGGGATGAGTATCCAGAGTAAGGAGTACCCGAACTGCGCCCCTGCTTGCGAATAGGTAAGGATGCCGCCGACATCGTTGTCGGCATTCGCCGTGATAATGCCCGGGCCGACGACGGAGAGAAACATCAACACCGAACGCCACGTGGTGCGTCGCGGCACGAGTTGCTTGATCGTGCTGGAGTTCATGCGTCGGAGGCTCCATTCGGCGGACGGTAAAAAAATCGGAGATCGTACGTTCCCCGCACAACGACCGACGCAAACCGACGCTCGCGCGCCTCGCAGCCCCGACGTTGAGCTTTAGCACTGCATGCCGTGGGGTCTTGCCCCTTCCGCATTAAGCTCCGCCTTGACTCGACGGTGCCTGGTCACCCATTGGGGTCTCTCGACCTTTCCGGGTAGCGGCCTCTCCAACGTGCAGACGCCTCACCTAACGAGGAATCCGTTCTTATCGTACCCAGCCATGTCAAGCATCGGATTCCTGCGGGGGATGGGGGATCCGCTAGCGTTCGAGCAGGTTTTGCAACGCCTCGCCGAGATGCGGATGCCGGAAGCGATATCCAAGCGCGAGGGTCCGCGTCGGCAGGACGCGTTGTCCGTCGAGTACGACGGTCGCTCCCTCGCCCAACAGCGCATGCAGCGCGAAGGAGGGTACCGGAAGGAGCGCCGGGCGGTGGAGTGCAGCGCCAAGCGCGGCGCTGAATGCGGCGTTGGTGACCGGCTCGGGTGCCGTGGCGTTGAGGATTCCCTCGGCACCGTCGATCGCCGCGAGGTAGATCGCAACTTGATCCTCGATGTGAATCCACGAAAACCACTGCTTGCCGCTTCCGACAGCCCCGCCGAGTCCGAGTTTGAAGATCGGCAAGAGTTTGGCCAGCGCTCCCCCGTCGAGGCCGAGCACGATACCGGTTCGCACGAGGCTCACGCGCATGCCGAGACTCTGCGCATGGAGCGACCTGCGCTCCCACTCGGCGCAGAGTGTGCCGAGAAAGTCGGTTCCGGCGGGGCTACCCTCATCGAACGTTGCCGTTTCGCTGCTCCCGTAGAAACCGATCGCCGAGGCTGCGACGAAGGCGCGTGGACGAGGCTGCCGCCCCTCGAGTGCGGAGAGAAAGGCGCTCGTCGCCGCGATACGGCTCTCGGCAAGCCGCGCTTTTACCGCCGGGTTCCAGCGCTGGGCGATCGGCTCGCCGGCGAGATTGACGACCACGTCGCAGCCCGCAGCCCGCTCCGCCGCAGCAGCCGGGTCGCGCATGCTCGCGAGCAGCACGTCATCCCCGCGTGCGAGGAGGGCCGCATGCAGATGCTTTCCGATGAATCCGGTTCCACCGAGCAGGAGTACGCGCATTTATTCCTCCGTTCACTCGTGGAACGCCACGAGCGAGCGGTGAGTTGCAGGCTAACTCACCACGAACGAGCGCTTGAGTCGTTCGAGCACGGCATCGGCTTCGACGGTATAGCCCTCGCGTTCGATCTTCGGGTGCGAAAGATAGAAGAGCGTCATAATGCGCAACGCAAAGCGATGCGCGCGTGGATCGGCGATTCGACGCAGCGCGGCGTCGGCATCGGCGGCAAGCCCGGCGAGACGCTCCACGATCTCTTCGGGTGCATCGGAGGCATCGACGAGATTGAGATCGCCATGCTCCCGATCTTCCGCGCGGTCGATAAATGAGTCGAGCAAAACGTGAACCGCGGCGATATTGGGAAAATATGCATGGTAGGCGGGAGCAACGCGTTCGGGTCCCCCGGCGAGGAGAGCGAAGAGCGGTGCGTAGACCTGAAATTGCGAGCCGGTCGCAGCGATGAATTCATTCCAACGTAGATGCGGATACGCAACGCGCCGTTCGTCAAACCAGCGTCGGCATGCCTCGATGCGCCGCTCGCCTTCGCCGTGAACCGTGCTCTGCATGCGCGCATAGAGCGCTGCGGCTTCCCGGGCAAAGGGAACCAGCGCGTCGATTCCGTCGATCCGGCGCAGGCGGTTCTGGACGTCGCGGACGAGATCGCGCAGGTAGCCGCCATCTTCGCCGCGAGGTCCGCAGGCGTAGTAATCGCGGAGCGCTGATTGCGGGTCGCAGGCATCGGCGATCGCCTGATGGAGCGTTGGGAACGCTTCGGGTGCAATCGACGGATGGCGGTCGCAGAGATTATCGAGGTAGTCGTAGATGCTCTCCAGCGGTGCCACGATCTCGATATAGGTATGCATCGACGGCCGGGGCAAAAATGTTGCCAGCACTGCGGCGCCGGCAACGTGGTAGGATTTCATCTCGATGCTCGCGAGCGCTTCTCTGCGCAGAAGCGGGTCGGGAATCGCTCGGGCGCGTTCGCGAATGCGTCGCAGCGAACGTTTCGCCACCGGAACGACCTGCACCAAGAAACGTGCGAGATCGCCGACGATGAACGGGCGTTGAAGAAGCAATCGACGGCGAACAGGGCTTTGGAGAACGATGCGCGTCGCTGCGAATATCTCGGCGTTGACCCTCACGCGCGCCGACCGTCGAAAAAAGCAATTCCCGGGTTGAGAATGCCGTGCGGATCGAAACGCTCTTTAAGCGCACGCATTCGCGCAAGTGCATTCGGAAGTAGACCGAAGCAGTCCAGACGGTCGTGCGCTTCTCCGCCGCCGGCGAGAATTCGCGCGCGCGGTGCGCGATCGTGGAGCGCATCATCGAGCATGCCGGCCATCTGCCGAAAACTCGCTGCGTCGCCGACGGCGCGGATCGTAACGTCGCCGTTCATGATGTCGACGAGCAGATCGCGTTGCATGTCGAATCGCTCGACGACCTCGGCGAGGTTGTCGGCGAGCGCGAGGGCTTGAGTCGGCAGCGACGGGCTACGATAGGCGAGCGCATGAATTCCCGGCAGATGCATGGGCGCGTCGAGCAGTCGCGTAAACGAGGCATGCGCACCGGCATC
>JBMFXH010000191.1:0-4249 GCA_049964475.1 Vulcanimicrobiaceae bacterium | reverse complement strand
GCAGTGAGCACGGTATGCAGGTAGACCACGTGATTCCTTGGAGCTTTCTCCTTGAAGACCCGGCCTGGGATCTCGTCCTGGCGTGTCGCACGTGTAATGCCCAGAAATCCGATTGGCTCCCCAACTATGAGTACATCGAAAAACTCAAACGTCGAAACCGTGCCGTCACGCTCGCGCCCGGGGACGCAAGCCCGCTCGTCACGGAACCCGATATCGACCGCTTCTTTAACGCGGCGATCTCCCTCGAATGGCCCGGTTTTTGGACGCCGGAGTGTTAGTAGTGCGAACCACCGACATTGAGGCGGCCGATTGTCTGCCTAAGGCGAACAAGACCACCGTCGACCCAAACTCTGCGCGCTTGCGTTGCTCGCTCGGATACGGGAGCATTCAGAGCCAAGAACGCCTTTATGCGACTCGAACGAAGAAATAAGTGCCTAAAGATGCCTGTGCGGCTCCGGTTTGCGTCGCGTTCGCGACATCGTACAAATCAGTCCCGATCAGCCATCCCTTTCACAAGTTCTTCGATAGCCGTGCGCACGATCGCGGCGTCGTGGTCCTCGCTCGGGGTTTGCCCATTCCCGCTGAGGATTACAACACGAAAGTCTTCGGCGGAAACAAAACGCTTGAAAGCGTTCGCGCACTGATCTGCTAGGATTTTTGTATTGTGCGCGTGCACGTCTAAAAGAACGAGGAGCTTTTTCTCAAACCGATGACAGATGAGATCGAGCACTGCGCCTCGTACCTGCTTGGAGGTGCGGGATTCCACCTCGATCGCGACGACGCCCATTGCCGTGCCATCGATGAAGCCGCCGGTGTTTTGCGCTCCACCGTAATTGACACGGCGGGCCTCCTTCGATCCATCGAAATGCGCGCCCGCAGCACGTTTGAGCACCGCCTTCCCGTACGCATCGTGACGAATCTTCTTCTGCATGGTGCGCTCCTTTTCTGACGGCGGTGTTGTTCGAGGATCTGCGCCAGAAGAGCTTCCGCACCCTTATCGGTCGATCATCGCCATCTGCGGGGCGCTGTAGCGCGGCCCGGAGATCTTCGCGGGCGCAAGCGCCACATCGCGCGCCGCCATCTCGGCGGCGTCGAGCACGATCGGCGCAGCAGCGACGTTCTCCTCGAGATAGCGGCGCCGCTTCGTCCCTGAAATCGGGACGATATCAGGCCCTTGCGCAGCAACCACGCAAGCGCGATCGATTCGGCTTCGTCGCGCTCGCTCGGTGTACCGTAGGATTGGCTCATGGTGAACCCACGTGCGCCCGGAGAGGGGTCGCGCACGCTTTTCGGCCTGCTCTTGTCACAGGCCCCATGCCGAGTGATAGGATAGGCAAAGGAGAAATCTATGATGGCTCGCCCCCACGAGGAACGCACTTCACGCCTGGAAGGCGCCTACGAACAGGTTGCGGACCGGCTGAACTCGCTCGACGCAAATATGGCGGAACTCCGTCGCGAACTCCGCGACGGCCTCGCTGCGGCGGGCGAGGGTCTAACCGCGCTCCGCTCCGAGATGAGCGTCGGCTTCGGTTCGGCGGGCGAGGGTCTCACCGCGCTCCGCTCCGAGATGAGCGCCAGCTACCGTTCTCTGATCGTTGCAATGACCGGCCAGACCGCGCTCATCATTGGCGCAGTCATCGGCGTCGCGTTCGCGATGCATCGCTAACGCCGTTCCGCCGCTGCTACCGGCCGGTCGTCGCCATCTGCGGGGCGCTGCGCCGGAATTCTCCCTCGGGGTGCTCTTCGGCGCGCTTCGCCGTGCCGGTAAAAAAACGTCACCTCCTAATCTCCGCGCTCTCCTAGCATCGGCAGCGCGTGGCACGATTCGCAAACCTGGTCACCATTGGGCATGAGTGTGTAGCTGTCGTTTGCGAGATCGATTCGCAATCGGCACGAGCTACATAGGGTCAGCTCGAACGATGGAGGGCTCTCCAGCTTTTCGAAATTATATTCGTTCGTTCCGTACCAGACATACATCTCTGTATCGAAAGCTATGCGGCAGTCGCTGCAGTGCTTCCAATCGCCGTCGTGTTCTTCGCTGTGGTGGTACCCGCAGAGCGTGAACTGCCGATGGTTCCGGTCGCAACTGTTGCGTGCGTACGAAAACAGGACGTACTTGTCCGCGTCGTCGCAAATACGTTTTCCGCAACAAGCGGTCTTGGTGAGACGGCCGGATTTTCCACATAGGCCGCAGCGCTTTACCGGTGTACCGCTCGCTTTTCGCCGGGCCGGCTTCTGTGCCGTGCGTCGTTTCTTGGTCGCCACGCGCTTACGCCTCTTTCGCCATGCGCGCAGCAACTTTCACGCTAAGGCGCTTACGCAATGCACCGATGATCGCCGCGAGATTACCCACGCTCGGATTGCCGCTCGTCGAGAGCATCCGATGCAAGCTTTTCGCCGGGTTCCCGGTTGCAACCGCTACCCGTTCAAATCCGACGGTTGCGCGTACAAGGTAACGGAGGACGAGCCGAGCGGTCTCCGGCTCGCCGTTGAGGAAAAGCGTCAGCGCTTCGTCGAAGAGTGCTTTAGCAAATATAGCGTCACGCTTCACCCGGTCTACAACTGTTCGGTTAGAATTTCGAGCCAAAGCCATATTATTATCCTTTGCTGGATAAGGCGATAAACAGAGTTCCAATCAATCCGGTACTCGCCGGCACCCGTAGGAGCGCGGGTTTACGCGTGCATCATCGCTCGCGGCCGTATGTCGCGCTCGATCTCAGGCGCTCGTTCGTTCGCGGTCGTGCGCAGGTCGTAAAGCATCTGAAGGTTCATCCAAAATGCAGCCGAGGTGCCGAAGTAGCGGGCAAGGCGCAGCGCGGTATCCGCGGTGACACCGCGGCGCCCGTGAATGATGTCGCCGATGCGTGTCGCGGGAATTCGTAGTTCCGTCGCTAAGCGATGAGCAGAAAGGCCGAGTGGAATCATAAAATCTTCGAGAAGCGTTTTTCCAGGATGGGGCGGTGCAACAATTTTCATGAGACCTCCGTTTGAACTAATGAGGATCGGCGATTTCCACTTCGAACGCATGACCGTTTTTCCATACGAAGCACACCCGGTAGCGGTCGTTGATATGTATGCTGTGCTGGCCCTCCCGATTGCCCTTGAGCTTTTCAAGCTGAAGGCCAGGCCCTTTCAAGTCAACGAGCGCCGTTGCAGCTTCGAGCTGGAATAATCTTCGAATCGCAACTTTTTCGAAGGCCGCGAACTTCGGGACGCTCACCCCGTTGAAGACCTTCTCGGTGGCGCCGTCACGGAAGGTCCGTATCATCTGATAATCATAGAACGGAAACCGTTCTATGTCAAGCGAACAATCGCCCCAACGAATACCGCAGCACCCAGCGGGCGCGGTGCCACTGGCGCCGCACGCACCCTCCGCGCCCCTACCGGTCGATCATCGCCATCTGCGGGGCGCTATAGCGCGGCCCGGCGATCTTCTCCGGCGCAAGCGCTGCATCGAGTGCCGCCATCTCGGCGGCGTCGAGCGCGATCGCCGCAGCAGCGACGTTCTCCTCGAGATAGCGGCGTCGCTTCGTCCCCGGAATCGGGACGATATCGGGGCCCTTGTGCAGCAACCACGCAAGCGCGATCTGCCCCGGCGTCGCGCCCTTCTTCGTTGCAAGATCGCGCACCGCACTCGCCGCGCGCATGTTCGCATCGAAATTCGCGCCTTGGTAGCGCGGATCGTTGCGCCGGAAATCGCCCTCCGGATACTCTTCGGCGCGCTTCGCCGTGCCGGTGACAAAACCGCGCCCTAACGGCGAGAACGGCACCAAGCCGATGCCGAGCTCTCGCAGCAGCGGGATAATCTCCGCTTCGAGGTTGCGCTCCCAGAGCGAATATTCGCTCTGTAACACCGCAATCGGATGCACCGCATGCGCGCGGCGAATCGTCTGCGCGCCGGCCCCGAGGTAGCGCACCCGGACAGGGTGCCACGCACCCTGCACACCGCAAGCGCCGTGCGCCCCGATGGAGCCTTTGTCGCCATCATTTTTACCCCGCCCCCTAGACGCGGGCACCCTTTTCCGTGATAGGGTAGTGGAGGTAACATTATGACTGCATACCCGTGGGAGCCACGCATGTCGCGTTTAGAGGGCGCATTCGAACAAGTCGTCGAGCGGCTCGGCGATATGAACGCGCGTCTCGAGACGCTCGAGATGAAGACCGACGGAAATTACCACGCACTCGACGAAAAAATTTCGGCGCTCGACGCAAAATTCGAGTCGAAGTTCGTGGCGATGGATTCGCGATT
>JBMFXH010000190.1:0-4290 GCA_049964475.1 Vulcanimicrobiaceae bacterium | reverse complement strand
CGCTCGGTTCGTGCCCCACTTCAACGTCGCGCCACGGCACGGCGCGGCCGAAGGCTTTGCGCGCGGCTTCTTTCGCAGCGAAGAATCCCGCGAGCCGTTCGGGCCAATTACGTTTGCGCATCGCGTAGCTCATCTCGGCTTCGGTATAGACCTTGCGCGCGAATGCGGCGCGCGTTCGTTCGTCGAAACGATAGCGTTCGACCTCGGCGAGGTCGATCCCCAAACCAACGATCATCGTGCAGCCTTCCCCGCTGCCGACAAGTTTTCCGGTAAGCGATGCCGAATAGCGGGCGACGAAGGAGCATGGCAAACATCATTCGATTGATTCCGGTGAACACCGTCGACGCGCGCCTCGCCGACCGGCTCGCGGTCTGCATCGAGGAACGCTTTCTCACCGGCGTCCGTATCGAACGCTCGTTGGCGCTTCCGCGGACCGCGCTCAACGCGACGCGCAATCAGCTCTTCGCTCCGACGCTCTACGCGCGCATTGCCAAAGGCTTTCCCGGGCAGGAGGGCCTTGCGCTTGCGGTTACCGAGTACGACTGCTACAAGACCTCGCAGCGTTACCTCTTCGCCGATGCCGACGCCAATGCCGGAATCGCCGTCGTCGCGCTCCATCGGCTCCGCCCGGAGTTCTACGGGGAGGAGCCCGATACGAATCTCCTCTTTCAGCGCGTACTCAAGGAAGCGGTCTATGCGCTCGGCCGCGCGATGGGCCTGCGGAGCTGCCATTCGCCGCGATGCGCCATGCACGCGACCAGCTCGGTCTTTGAAACCGACTCGAAGTCGCCGAACCTCTGCGAGGCCTGTCTCGGCAGAATAAGTCGGGCGCGGCAGTAAAAGTCGCTTCGCAAGGCTAAAGAAGCCGGAAAGTAGGCCAGCGCCAGCGCCAGAGGAGGTTCCTAGGTCGTCGTGCTCTATGCGAAAATTGCGGCAATGCGTTCGCGCTTCGGGCTGCCGGCGCGGATTGGGATCGCTGCAATTGCGGCGCTCGTCGCCGGGCTTGCGGCGTGGTACGGAAACGCCGTTGCTATCGAAGTGCTTCTGCTGGGGATCGTGGCGATCGGAGCGGCCTTCGTCGGCGTGCCGATCGGGTCACTGCTCGCCGTTGCGGTCGCGCTCATCGACTATTGGGCCCGTCACGCCCATCACAGCCATCAGGCGATCTCCGGCAGCGTGCTGCTCGGCGTCGTCGGCGTTGCAGTGAGTTTCCTTTTCGCCGGGGAGATCTCGCGCGTCGATAGCGCCGAGGATTTCGAACCCGGGCAATATGCGTTCCGCAGCGCCACCGTTTCGCGCCCGGCACTGCCGCGCGGCGACGCCGCCGAGGTACGCTCGGGGGTAGCGACCCTCGCTGCGAGTATCCGCGAAGTCTCCGGCGGCGACTTTACGAAAAATATCGCCTCCCCCGATGCCGCGCTCGGCGAGCTCGCGGTCGCGCTCAATAAACTCATCTTCGGGTTGCGGGAGTTTTTCCGCGAACTCCATCAGAATTCGGCGAATCTTGGCGCTTCCGGCGCCGAGTTGCGTTCGACCGCTTCGACGGCTCTCGCGGTGATCGAAGGAGCGTCGGTCGCGCAAGGACAGCTCGATGAAGGCATCAACGAACAGTCGCGCATCGTCGATCAAGCGACGGTGAAGGTGCGCGCGCTCACCGATGCCATTGCATCTATCGCCGCGGCCGCCGAAGAACAGACGCGCAGCCTCGACGAGACCGCGCTCTCCGTCTCGAACATGGCCAGCTCGATCGAACAGGTGACCGCGCAGGTCGATTCGCTCTCCTCGATCTCCACCGAGATGTCGCAGACCGCCGCGGGCGGCGGCACCGCGATCGAGACGATCGTTGCGGGCATGCAGTCGATTCGCTCGACGATTAACGAGCTCGCCGGCGATATTCGGCAACTCGGGAGCAACTCCGAACAGATCGGCGACATCGTCAAAGTGATCGATCGCATCGCCGAACAGACGAACCTGCTCGCACTCAACGCCGCGATCGAGGCGGCGCGCGCCGGCGAGCACGGCCGTGGTTTTGCCGTCGTTGCAAGCGAGATTCGCAAACTCGCCGACGGAAGCGTATCGGCCACGAAAGAGATCGCCGGCCATATCAGTTCGACGCAGGCCGTGATCTCCGAAGTCGTCGATGCGATGGATCGCCTCACCGAACGCGTCGAGGAGAACGTGAACAGCACGAACTCGGCGTCTGGAGCCCTGCAGGCAATCGTCCACGCGGTTCTCGCCGCCAACCAACAGATCGGCGAGATCAGTTCGGTGGCGCGCGCGATGAGTTCGAACTCCTACCAAGTGATTCGATCGATCGAAGAGATCACCAAGTCGGTTGCATTAAATATGCAGGCGACCGGATCGATGCAGAGCCAGTCCGACGACGTCAACAAAGCGTTCTCCGATATCGCTTCGATCTCGGCGCAGAATGCGTCGTCGGTTGAAGTTTTGACCTACGTGAATAAAGAGGTTACCGATAGCGCACAACGGATCCTGACGTCGCTCGACGGGATGACCGCCGGGATGAAACAGATGGACGAACGACTGAACCACTTCAAAGTGAGCGACTCAACGACGGAGGGAATCGGCGAATGAAAATGACGTTACGCGTCAGATTGCTCGGCACGATCATCGGTGCCGTGGTGCTATTTTTCCTGGTAAGCGTCATCGCGACGCGGGTCGTGTTGCAACGCGATCTTTCCAATCTCGGCAAGAACGAGGTCACCAACGGCGCGGGGGCGTTCGGTGGGTACTGGAACTCGCATCGCGATCTCATCAAGCTCTTGGTCTCGCAGGATGCGGCATCGAGCGCTCTTCTGAAAGCCGTCCAGTCGCACGATACGGCGCAGCTGCAGGATCAGCTTGCGAATATCGCCCGCACTTCGAATCTTTCGTTCCTCACCGTCGTCGACGCAAACGGAAAAGTGCTCGCCCGTGCAAACGGGATGCAGCCGGGCTCGCTTGCAAATGAATCGATCGTCGCACGCGCGCTGACCGGCGAGACGGTGAGCACCGCGGCGATCCTCACCGCCAAAGAGCTCGCTGCCGAAGGTCTCGCGCTACAGGCGCAGATGACGATAACCGACTCGAAAGGCGCTACCGTCGGCACCTCTACCTCGGGGCTCGCGCTCGTCGCGGCGGCACCGATGAGCGATGCGGCCGATCGTACGATCGGTGCGGTCTACGGCGGGGTGCTGCTCAATCACGCGTACGATATCGTCGATCAGAGCACGAAGGCACTCGGCGGAAAGACCGCGATTCTGCAAGGCGACGTCATCGTCTCCAGCAACATCAAGACCACGCAGGGGCTGCGCGAAGTCGACCGTCGGGTGCGTGACGCGAAAAATGTCGTCGCAACCGGGACGCCGTTCACCGGAAGCGAGCGGATCGGACCGATTACCTATATCGCGCATATCGACCCGATCATGAACGATCAGAGTAAGGTGGTCGGAGCGCTCTGGTATGGTATTCCGCGCGCGCAGATCACCGGCATTATCGCCCACACCACCAACACGCTGCTCTTCTGGGGATTGCTCGCGATGATTCTCGCGCTCTTCCTGGCGATTCCGATCGTCGATCGGCTCTCGAAGCATCTCGCAACCCGCAGCAAACAGGTGCGCTCCGCAGCGAAGGAACTCGGCGTCGTCATCGTCGGCAGCGAAGTTTCGGGCGATCACGTGGCGCAGACCAAGACCACGATCGAAAAGAGCGGTGCGATTATCGACGAGCTGGCGAAGTCCGGCGACTCCACCGGAAAGCTCGCGCAGCTGAAGAGTCTCAACGACGAAGCGCTCGGCGACGTCATCGTCATCGATACGCTCTCGCAAGAGATGAGTTCGCGCATGAAACAAGCCGTCGACCGCGTCTCGGAACTGAACGAGGTTGCCGGCGGCCTGAACGAACTCGTCACGGGTGAGCAGAGCTAGAGAGCTAGGCGGAATTTTTATGGCCGATATCGTCCTCTTCTTTGCAAATAACGCCGACACGATGATCGCGACAAAAGCGCTCAAGGATGCGGGCGTTACTTCGAAGATGATCCCGCGCCCGGCGGGGGTTGCTACGGAGGCGAACCTCTGCTTGAGTATCGATGCGTCGGTGGAGAGCTCGGCGAAGAGCGCTCTTGCCGGCGCCGGAATCAATCTCGGTGGGGTGGCGAAGTAACGGCGCTAGCGTAGCGCGCGCACGTCGCCGAGGCCCACGGATACGATCGACCCATCGGAGCGCTCCACACGGAGCGCTCCGCCCGTTTCAAGCCCGAGCGCGCGCGCCTCGAACGGCTCGCGTTCGCCC
>JBMFXH010000189.1:0-4314 GCA_049964475.1 Vulcanimicrobiaceae bacterium | reverse complement strand
GTCTTCTCTCGAAGACCACCGTCGCGCAAATGCTCGAACGCAACGACTTCGATCAACGCTATAGCACCGGTACGCCGATATCGCTGCATGAATTTCTCTATCCCGTCGCGCAAGCATACGATTCGATCGCGGTGGAAGCCGACATGGAGCTCGGCGGCACCGACCAGCTCTTCAATCTTCTGCTCGGTCGGCACTATCAACGTGAATTCGGGCAGACCCCGCAGATATGTGCGACGGTTCCATTGCTCGTCGGGCTCGACGGCGTGAAAAAGATGAGCAAATCGATCGGCAACTACGTCGGCATCGCCGAGAGCCCCGAGACGCAATTCGGCAAGCTCATGTCGATCTCCGACGCACTGATCCCGGTCTACGCGCGCTTGGCGGCGTTCCGATCGCAGAGCGAGGCCGACGCGCTTGCGGGCTCGATTCAATCGGGCGCGGCAAATCCGATGCAACTCAAAAAAGAGCTCGCCCTCGATATCGTCGCGCGGTACCACGGCCACGATGCGGCGCGACGGGCACGAGAGCACTTCGAGGCAACCGTGCAGCGCCGCGAGGCTCCGGCCGAGATGCCCGAACTACGTCATGCCCCGGCGCGGTTGAGCGCGCTGATCGTCGCGGCGGGATTCGCATCGAGCAAGCGGGAGGCCGAGCGACTTTTAACGGGGAGCGGGGTGAAGCTCGATGGTATCGTCATCGCGGAGCCCCACGCCGCATGGAACGGCGAGCCCGCCGTACTCTCGGTGGGGTCGAGAAAATTCGTGCGCTTGGTCAATGATTAAGGGAGAAACGATGTCGTCTACGCCGGTCACCTACACTTCCTCGCAAGCACCGTTAGGAGCCTCGCGTTTCGTTTGCAAGCGCTGCAAGCGCGAATACAATCCGCCGCAGCCCGGCGAGCGCCCGATTCGCTGCGAGTGCGGTTGGTGGTACTACAACGACGGTGTTGCTATTCGCGAGGCGTATTGGCAGCGCATCGCACCCTATCGCGTGCCGCCCGCCCTCGCGCACCTCTTCCCGACGGACTAGCGCTCGCCGACCAAACGCGCGATCGCGCTCGGTTCGATGAGATAGCGCTCGCGGCAGAAATCGCAGAACGCCTCCGTGCTCTCGCCGGATGCAGCCATCTCCGCGAGCGCGTCCTCGCCTAACCCGAGCAGCGCGCGCTCGACGCGTTCGAGCGTGCAGGGGCACGCGAAGCGCAGCCCCAGTTCGTGTCGCGAGCGCAACGGCTCGTCGCCGGCGAGCATCTCCAACAACGCCCAGGCATCCGCTCCGTCGGCGATACTTCGTGCGGGAGCCGCAAGCGCAAGCGCGCGTTCTTCGAGCCGATCGACCGCTGCCGAATCGGCCCCCGGCAGCACCTGGGCCATCACGCCGCCCGCGGCGCGCACGCCCTCGGGGCCCATGAGCACGCCGAGCGCGACGACCGATGGAATTTGCTCCGAGTTTGCAAGATAGAACGCGACGTCTTCGGCGATCTCGCCGGTCATCAACGGCACGACGCCGTTATAGGGTTGACCGATTGCATACGATTTCGTAACGTGCAGCGTCCCGTTTCCAACGATGCCGGCGACATCGGCCTTTCCCAGCGCATTCGGGGGGAGCTCGGCGAGCGGATTGGCGGCGTAGGCGCGCGCGCCGAGCGTCCCATCGTCGAGCAATCGACAATCGGCGCCGACGCTTCCCAGCAGGCCATCGCCGGAGATACGGAGCGTCACCCATTCGTGCGGAGCGAGCGAGATACCGAAGAGCGCGCTCGCTGCGAGAAGGCGCCCCATCGCCGTAGTCGCCGTGGGGCTGGAATCGTGGCGGCAGCGCATCTCGGCGACCGAGCGCGTCGCGACGACGGCGGCAAAGGCAAGCCCGGAGCCTGGGGTGACGGCGGAGACGACGCGATCGACGTTCATACTCGAACGGAGTCTCGTCCAGGGTGCGCCGACTTCCTGCCCGAAACGCGCGCTCATGCGAATTGCGGTGATTCACGGCGTCAATTTAAGCCTACTCGGCGAGCGCGAGCCGGAGACCTACGGCACGATGACGCTCGCGCAGCTCGACGCCGAGATCGAACGGTGGGCCCGGGATCTCGGCCTCTCGGTAACCACCGAACAATTCGAGGGCGAAGGCGAGATCGTGCGGGCCTTACACCGTGCGCGTCTGGAGTGCGAGGGGGTCGTTCTTAACCCTGGAGCCTACGCGCATTATTCCTATGCCATCGCCGACGCCATCGCAAGTATCGCCATTCCCGTCGTCGAGGTTCACCTCTCGAATACCTCGGCGCGCGAGGAATTCCGGCGTCGCAGCGTCACCGCGGCGGCTTGCCGGGGTGTCGTCGCCGGATTCGGTGCCGATTCCTACCGCCTCGCGTTGCTGGCGCTCGCGGAAAAACCCTGAAAAATCGAGGTTTTTCCAGGGAATTTCGAGAGGATGCGCGCGATATCGTGCGTATAGAACGCCATCGAGCGGCGCCATTCGAAACCCACATTTGATGCTGCCGGCGCGCCGTTGCTTATAGGAGATTACGAGTTTGACCAAAGCCGATTTGATCGAAAATGTCGCCTCATCCGCGGAGCTCTCGAAGCGTCAGGCGGGCGAGATTGTGAACATGATTTTCGACGACATCGAAAAAGCGCTGCAGAAGGGCGACCGCGTTGCGCTGACGCCGTTCGGCAGCTTCGTCGTTCGCGCGCGGAAGGCACGCGAAGGGCGCAACCCCAAGACCGGCGAGAAAATCAAAATCGCCGCGCGTAAGGTGCCGGCGTTCGTCGCCGGTAAAGGGCTCAAAGATGCCGTCTCGGGCGGACGTTCCGGCGGAGCAAAGAAAGCCGCCGCAAAGAAAGCTCCCGCGAAGAAGGCCGCTCCCGCAAAGAAGAAAGCAGCCAAAAAAGGCCGCCGCTAAAGGGAATCTTCGGGTTGGAAAGGGCCGCCATTCGGTGGCCCTTTTTTCTTGTCCCGACGGTCGTGGAGAGGAAAAAACCTTCGGAGTTCTTAATTGCCCCCAGCCGGAGCGCCCGCTCCGGAGGTAGATCTCGGGCTGTAGCGCAGCTTGGTTAGCGCGCTTGACTGGGGGTCAAGAGGTCGCTGGTTCGAATCCAGTCAGCCCGACCATAGAAAAGCAGACGACGGGAGCTTTCGCCCCGTCGTCTTCGCGTTCGCGACAAGCCAAATGCAAGGAGCGACAGCTCGGTCGCTCGAAGCGGCGTGCACCCTTTCCCTTCCACGAGTGAAGGGTGCGAATTATCGTTACGAAGACGAGAGAATCTTTGAAAATGAACCGGAGAGTTGGAGTTTTGCTGCTCGCCATGCTCTTGGGGCTCGCCGCGAGCGCGCGAGCATCTGCGATGGTCTATCATCTCGCGATCAAGAACGATACGGATATCGCGCAGCGTATTTCCTTTCAAGAGATGCAGTGCATGCATATTGCTTCGCATTCCGGCGGCTACGATATCGGGCCGCACCAGGTTTGGAACGGCACGATGGTCACCGTAATGTCGGGGACGAATTCCGACGGACAATCTTGCTCCAGTAATGCGGTCGCCTCATCTTTCTGGCTCGTCCTTGACAGGGGGGCCGGTGGGACGGTTCAAGCGGCGAAACGCACGATGGAACCATGGAGAATCGTCAACAGCAAGAGAGGGCGCTTTCACATCGTCGGCGCGCCTGGATTGGTGCTCCATTTGACGATCGTTCAATAACCTACCGAGGAGCGATCGGCCGAAGCGACCGCGCTGCGGCCGCGCATCCACGCTGGGGAATCTGCCATATGCCGATAGCGAGAGAGGGAGACCCACGTATGATTTCGAGAGCATTCTCGGCCTTCATTGCGCTACTTCTTTTGCTCGGTGCCGAGCCTGCGACCGCGCAGCAGCTCGGCCCAGCGACTGCAGCGGGCCTCAATGCCGACGCTGCAGCCGCGGCGCGGCGCGTCATGATGGACGCATTGCAGCATGGTGGCAATCACGGCGGTTGTAGCCCATTGCCTAACGGATGGGCGATGCTCGACGCGACCGTTCGATTGCCGGTCTCTTACGGTGGTTTCGGCGACTGGGTGAATATCGCCGAGCTGTTGCCGAGCAGCGAAAATCTCGCGCGCTTCCTGAAGAGCCACAGTGGCGGGCCGTTCTATCGCACCGCCACCGGCTCGGAGCGGAGGGTTCATACGGTGCTCTGTGCACCCGCAGGCTTTACCTATTGGCTGGTCGTCGATTCCGGAAGTGCGAAAGTTGCCGTCGGGCGCGTGACGTTGAAAGATCCGGGGCGGGTCTATCGCGTCGTTCTCACGGCCCCGCCGCTCGGTCGCCCTGCAAGCAGCCC
>JBMFXH010000188.1:0-4320 GCA_049964475.1 Vulcanimicrobiaceae bacterium | reverse complement strand
GGCGAATATACCAAGCTCTTCGAAGAGATCGCAAAAGAAGGCTTTGCGCGGGTTCGGGTGGACGGCGAAATGCACGAATTACGCGAGAAAATCGCGATCGATAAAAAACGCAAGCACACGATCGAAGTCGTGGTCGATCGCCTGGTCAATAAACCCGATATTCGCAAGCGCCTTACCGATTCGGTGGAAACGACCTTGCGGCTTTCGACCGGCATCGTGACCGCCTTGTTGGAAGAGCCAAAGAGCAAACCGCGCGAACTGACGTTCAGCGAGGCGTTTGCATGCGTGGACTGCGGCCTGTCATTTGAAGAACTGGCGCCGCGGCTCTTCTCGTTTAACTCCCCCTACGGCGCCTGCCCTGCTTGCAGTGGACTCGGCGAGAAGGTAGAGATCGACCCGTGGAAGGTGATTCCCGACCGCAGCAAATCGATCGCCGACGGGGCGATCGTCCCCTGGAGTAAGACCTTGGGCACCGGGCGCTTCCCCTCGATGAACGCCTACTATCTGCAACAACTCGAGCGCGTGCTGCGTCGCTACAACGTGCGCATGACGACGCCGGTAGAACGATTCTCCGAGGAAGTCCTCGATGTCGTTCTCTACGGCACCGAGCGCGAACAAGATTTCTCGTATAAGACACGTTCGGGCAAGACCTGGGAATATAAGGCGACCTTTGAAGGCGTGGTAAATAATTTACAGCGCCGCTATTCCGAAACGTCGAGCGAGTACGTCAAGGAAGATATCGAAAAATATATGGCGACCTCGGTCTGCCCCACCTGCAGGGGGGCGCGCCTGAAACCCGAGGCGCTCGCAGTGAAAATCGCCGACGTCAATATCGACGAATTAACGCGGCTCTCGGTTGAGCGTGCGGAGAGTTTTTTCGCAACTTTACAATTGCGGGAGCGCGATTTGCAGATCGCACACCAAATCGTCAAAGAAATCCGTGCACGGCTGAGCTTTCTCTCCAACGTCGGGCTCGATTATCTTACCCTCGCACGCTCGGCGACCACGCTCTCGGGAGGGGAATCGCAGCGCATTCGCTTGGCGACGCAAATCGGCAGCGCCCTGGTCGGCGTGCTCTATATCCTCGACGAACCGTCGATCGGCTTGCACCAACGCGATAACGACCGATTGCTGGCGACGCTACGGACGCTGCGCGATATCGGCAACACGTTGGTTGTTATCGAACACGATGAGGACACCATGCGCTCCGCCGATGTCATCGTCGATATCGGGCCGGGTGCCGGCGCGGAGGGCGGCGAGATTCTTACCGTCGGGACGCTTGCCGAGGTGCTGGCAAATCCGCGCTCGGAGACCGGTGCATATTTGAGCGGACGGAAATTCATTCCGGTCCCTACGGAACGGCGCGTGCCGAAGGGGTGGCTCGAGGTGCGAAAAGCACGCGCCAACAATCTGCGCGATATCGATCTCCGCGTACCGCTCGGTGTTTTCTGTGCGGTCACCGGGGTCAGCGGCAGCGGAAAATCGTCGCTCGTCAATCAGGTGATCGTGCGAGCGCTCAATCAGCACCTGCACGGTGGTGCTCCGGCGGGAACCTATGGCTCGCTCAAGGGCGTCGATGCGCTCGACAAACTCGTCGTCATCGACCAATCGCCGATAGGGCGAACGCCGCGTAGCAACCCGGCGACGTACACCGGCGCGTTCGACCTGATACGCGAGCTCTTTTCAATGGTTCCCGAGGCGAAGATGCGAGGCTATTCGCCGGGACGCTTTTCGTTCAACGTCAAGGGTGGCCGTTGCGATGCATGCGAAGGTGACGGCATCATTAAAATAGAGATGCACTTTCTTCCCGACGTTTACGTCCCATGCGAGGTCTGCAAGGGGAAACGTTATAACGCGCAGACCCTCGAAGTGAAGTATAAAGGGAAGAGCATCGCGGACGTACTCGATATGCGCGTCGACGAGGCGGATGAATTCTTCTCGACGATTCCGCGGATCCATAATCGCTTGCGCACCATCTGCGATGTCGGACTCGGGTACATTAAAATGGGGCAACCGGCGACGACGCTCTCCGGCGGCGAGGCGCAGCGCGTGAAACTTGCCACCGAACTCGCGCGCCGTTCGACGGGACGCACCTTCTACGTGCTCGACGAGCCGACGACCGGGCTGCACTTCGCCGATATCCATAAGTTACTCGAGGTGCTTCAGCGACTCGTCGCGACCGGCAATACCGTCTTAACCATCGAACACAATCTCGACGTTATTAAGACGGCGGATTATGCAATCGATCTCGGGCCCGAAGGCGGCGACCGGGGCGGCACGGTCGTTGCGGTCGGAACCCCCGAGGAACTGGCGCAAAATGCCGCCTCCTTCACCGGCGCATATTTGAAGCCGGTGCTCGCCGACGAACGCGCGACCGCGAGGAAACGACCGAGTTCGGCGAGGCTGCGGCGCATCGAATCGGAAAATCTTGCGGCGCTCGACGATCTCGCGAAGGGTGAGCGTTCCGTCGTCGAAGCATAGCGCTATGGGATTAGCGAGCCTCTCGGCGGTCATGTTGGTTTGCGGAGATCTGCCCCGCTCGTTGCGTTTCTATCGCGACATTTTGGGTTTCCGCGTTACTGCCGATGCCGCGCCGGCCCGCATCGATCTCGAACTCCGTGAGGGGGTCGCGCTGAGCCTGCACGCACGCAGCGGTCTTCTGGCGGTGCGCCCCGGTTCGCTGCAGTTGGGATTTTGTGTAGAGAACGTCGACGGCTTTCTCGCCGACTGCCGTCATCTCGAGGTTCCGATCTTTCAGGATGCATACGATGAACCGTTTGGACGCGTCGCGGTCATCGGCGACCCCGACGGCTACCCTATTCAGGTAGCGAGCCCGCGCGTCGGGTCGTGAACCTCCGCGATCGCGTCGAACGGCTGCGCACGCAGCTCGACGACGCAAATTACCGCTACTACGTCCTCGATGCGCCGACGATCTCCGACGCCGCATACGACGAGATGATGCGCGAGCTGCAGGAGCTCGAAGCGGCGCACCCCGAGTTGCAAAGCGATCTCTCTCCGACGCGTCGCGTCGGTGCGGCGCCCTCGGCGCGCTTCGCGCCGGTCGAGCACCCGACGCCGATGCTCAGCCTCGCGAACGCCTTTTCCATCGACGAGCTCCGTGCGTTCGACGAACGCGTGCGCAAGTTGCTCGACGAACCGCGGGTCGGCTATATCTGCGAGCTCAAGATCGACGGCCTCGCCGTCGCGTTGCGCTATCGCGACGGTGCGTTCGTGCTAGGTGCGACCCGCGGAGACGGGCGCGTCGGCGAGGAGGTGACCGCGAATCTCCGCGTCATTCCCGGCGTTCCCCTACGCCTCCGCGAGCGCGTGCCCGGCGAGTTCGAGGCGCGTGGTGAGGCCTATTTGCGCAAGAGCGATTTCGATGCGTTAAATCTGCGGCGCGAACGCGAGGGCGTACCGCGCTTTGCCAATCCGCGTAACGCTGCATCGGGTGGACTGCGACAGTTGGACCCGGAGTTGACCCGCGAGCGTCACCTCTCGTTCTTTGCCTACACGCTCGTCGAACCACCGCCGGAGATCGCCACGCAACATGCCGCACTCGAACGCTTGCGCGCCCTCGGCTTTCCGGTAAACCCCAACGTGCGCCCGGCCGCCTCAATCGACGAGGCGATCGCGTTCTGTCAAGAATGGGAGCGACGCCGCGACGAACTCGATTACGAGATCGATGGCGTGGCGATCAAAGTCGACCGCTTCGATTATCAGGAGCGCCTCGGAACGGTCGCGCGCGATCCGCGTTGGGCGGTGGCATTTAAGTTCAAGGCGCGCGAGGCAACCACGAAACTCGAAGATATTACGGTGAGCGTCGGCCGGACCGGAACGCTCAACCCCAATGCGGTGCTCGCGCCGGTAGAGATCGGCGGGATCACGATTCGCAATGCGACGCTGCACAACGAAGCCTATATCGCAAGTAACGATATTCGCATCGGCGATACGGTGATCGTCGTCCGCGCCGGCGACGTTATTCCGCGGGTCGTCGGCCCGGTTCGCGAACTGCGCACCGGGAAAGAACGCATCTTTCACATGCCGATGAAATGCCCCGTCTGCGGTGCCGACGTCGACCGCCCCGAAGGTGAGGCGATGGCGCGCTGCACCAATGCTTCCTGTCCGGCGCAACTCGTCGAACGTCTCCGTCATTTCGCATCGCGGGCAGCGATGGATATCGAAGGGCTCGGCGACGTGCTCTCCGAGCAACTCGTCGCGGGCGGTTTGGTGAAAACGTTCGCCGATCTCTATGCGCTCGACGCGCAACGCTTCGCATCGCTCGAGCGACTCGGGGAGAAAAGCGCGGCAAATCTCGTG
>JBMFXH010000187.1:0-4326 GCA_049964475.1 Vulcanimicrobiaceae bacterium | reverse complement strand
GGCTTCGTTGATTCCCTAAACGGCTAACTGCCGAACGTCTCCGAAATCCCCGAAAGGACCGTCCGTGCGACGACTCTTCCTCGCGATGCTCGCCCTCTGTGCAGTCCCGGCGCTTGCCGCACCCCATGCCGTCGCCGCGAGCGCGGCAGCGAGCCCAAGCCCAAGCCCGGCACCGAAGCTCACCCCGAAGGGCACACCGCCTGCCAAGGGTACTCCGGCGCCAAAGGCAACGCCGATCCCCAGCGGGCCGAAGGTGATCGTCTATCCGTTCACCGCAACCTCCGACGGGTTGCCGAAAAAAGCCGGCGCGACCGTTGCGACGATCTTCGCCCATGCCTTCGAGGCGAGCGGTGGCCTCGACGTTCTGCCGACCCCGCCGCCGACCACGCCCAACCTCTACCCGGCGACGGCC
Organism: Vulcanimicrobiaceae bacterium; assembly: GCA_049964475.1. Classification (GTDB taxonomy): domain Bacteria; phylum Vulcanimicrobiota; class Vulcanimicrobiia; order Vulcanimicrobiales; family Vulcanimicrobiaceae; genus JABEUX01. Next base: position 3,914 of record JBMFXH010000187.1, on the reverse strand, counting down.
GCTCGGCTCGGAGCCGGTTATTATGTCGCGGGTTACCTCACCCCGATCGGGCAGGGTGTCTCGGTTCTCGAACAGGTCGTCAGCGTCACCAACGGCGTGATTATCTATTCGAAGACCGCACAGGTTTTTTCGGTGAGCGATGCGGGCGCTCTCGCGCTCGACGCGCGCCGCGCGATCCTCGCCGATGCCGGCGTCGGACGCGATTATCAGCCGAGCTCGTCCTCCGAAACGCCCGCACCGACAGCGACCGGACCGGCCGGACAGGCAGCTTCGATAAAAATCTCCGGCATCTCCGGCGTTCTCGGGCATCTCTTCGGCAAGCATCCGACGGTCGCAGCCGCTTCGCCGACGCCCGAACCGAAGCCATCGCGGCGCGCGCTGGTCGTCCGCGTCGCCGGCAACGTTCCCGGCGGTATGCTCACGACCTCAACCGATCTGCTCGCTGCGGATCTTCGCAAACACTTCCACACCTCGATCGTCAGCGCACCCGCGGGGCGGATCGCCGCGGAGGCCAACGCAATCTGCGGGACCGATCGCGATGCGACGATTCTCACCGGAACGCTCGAGATGATTCCTGGGCACTTCATGCATAAGGGAAGCAGCCGATTCGAGCTCAAGGCGTATGCCTGTTTCGGAGCGCTGCTCTATCACCGTCACGCAAACGGGGGCGATGCGCCGACGGCGATTCGCAATGCGGTCGATGACTATGTGGAGCTCCACCCCGACAATCGCTGATTGTCGCGAGCAGCGAATTTTTATTCGGCAGCCTCGCCGTCGAGTAACCCCAACGGTGGATCGACGGTGACGGTGCCGGCGCGCAGGTCGATCTCGCGCACGATCGCACGCACCATCGGTACCATACGCCCGCCGACGACGAGCATATCGCTGCTCGGCCAATGCTCGACGCGCTCGATGCTTCCATAGCGACGCCCGTCGACGCCGCGAAGTTCGAGGCCGACGAGATCCTCATCGAGGTACTCATCGGGGGCGAGTTCGATTCGTTCGCGCTCCACGGTCAGCTCGGCGCCGTTGAGCGCCTGCGCGCTCTCCATGCTTTCGATTCCCTCGATCCGCAGCAGCAAACGCCCCTTATGTTCGCGCACGCCCGAGACGACGACGTCACGTGTCTCGCTCCCTTGCGTCAAAAGAAAATGCGCCCCCGCTATAAAGAGCGTACGACCCGCATTAGACGGGTCGCACTTGATCTCTCCGTGCACGCCGAACGCTCCGGCGAGCCTTGCTAAGGGGATGCGGTCGTTAGGCTTCCGGTTCACCCTCGGCCTCTTCGCGGTCGAGAATGTCGACGGTGATGCGATCCTCCGCCGAAGCGCGAGCGATCGTGCGCAACGCATGTGCGACGCGTCCGCTACGGCCGACGACTTTGCCGAGGTCTTCGCGATCGACCACGACCTCGATCGTTGGTTGACCGGTCTCGTCGAGAAAAAGATCGACTTCGACTGCGTCGGGTTTACTGACTAACTTCCGCGCGAGAAAATCGAGAATCCCTTGTGCCCGACGCTGCCCCGCGTACGGATCGCCGGTGCGCGGCGTCCGCTCGCGCGGTGTCGACGGGCGCGCCGGTGCATCGCGACGCGTGCGGCCGCGCGGGGTCGATGGTGCAGCCGGACGATCGGGCTGTTGCTCTTCGCGGTCGATATCGCCGACCGGACGTTGCCCAGAGACGCGCCGACCACTGAGGGTTGCGCGGCGCTCTTCCTCTCCGGTCTCTTCGCTGAAGAGACCGAACTCGTCGTCGAAAGCGCTCACTTTAGCTCTCGCTCGCCGCCTTCTTCGGCTTGCGCTTCGACGTCGGTGCCGGGCCGGCATCCATTATTCCGCGCGCCGAAAGCAAACGCCGAACGGTTTCGGAGGGTTGAGCCCCTTTGCCCATCCACTCTTTGACTTTCGCTTCGTCGATCTCGACGGTTTTGGGTTCGGTGCGCGGGTTGTAATGCCCGAGAATCTCGATGAATTTTCCGTCGCGCGGCGAGCGCGAATCGGCAACGATAAAACGGTACGTGGGCTGTTTCTTTGCGCCCATGCGACGCAACCTGATCTTAACCATGCTTCTCCTATCGGAATGAGCCACGAGCAATCTGCGGGCGGCGTTTGCCCCCGAATTGCTTCATGAGCGATTTGGCTTGATCGAATTGTTTGATCAAGCGGTTCACATCGGCGACCTGCGTGCCTGAGCCAAGAGCGATGCGTTTGCGCCGAGATCCATTGAGGATCTGCGGGCTGCGTCGCTCCTGCCGCGTCATCGAGCAGATAATCGCCTCTGTTTTTTTGAGCTCCGTTTCGGGGAGTTCAAAATTCTTCGGAAGTGCGCGCGACATTCCCGGAATCATTTTGAGCAGATCGCCCATCGATCCCATCTTGCGCACCTGTCGCAGCTGGTCGAGGAAATCGTCGAGTGAAAATTGCGCGTTGCGCATTTTCTGTTCGAGCGATTTTGCCTGTTCCTCGGTATAGATGCCGCGCGTTTTTTCGATCAGCGTCAGAACGTCGCCCATTCCAAGAATGCGCGAGGCCAGGCGATCGGGATAGAAGGCTTCCAGCGCCGAGAGTTTCTCCCCGACACCGATCAATTTTATCGGCGCACCGGTGCGCTCGAATATCGAGAGCGCCGCGCCGCCGCGCGTGTCGCCGTCCATCTTCGTGAGCACGATGCCGGTAATGCCGAGCCGGCGATGGAAGCCGTCGGCAACGTTTGCGGCCTCCTGGCCCGTCATGGCGTCGGCGACGAACAGCACTTCGTGCGGCTTCGTTGCCGCCTTGATGCGTTCGAGCTCGGTCATCAGCGCATCGTCGATCTGCAGGCGCCCGGCGGTATCGATGATGACCGTCGAAATGCCGAGGCGCTTCGCCTCGGCGACGCCGAGCCGAGCGGTCTCGACGGGATCTGCGGTGCCGCGTTCGAAGACCGGCAGATCGATCTGCTCCCCGAGCCGCTGTAACTGTGCAATTGCGGCGGGGCGGTAAATATCGGCTGCGACGAGGAGGCTGCGTCTCCCCTGCTCCTTGAGGCGAAGCGCAATTTTTCCGGCATGCGTCGTTTTGCCCGAGCCTTGGAGCCCGACGAGCAAGATGACCGAAGGCGGCGCATCGCTGAATTGCAGTCGTGCTTCCGCCCCGCCGAGTAATGCGACGAGTTCCTCGTGGCAGATCGAAACGATCGTCTGTGCCGGCGTGAGCGATTCGAGGATATCCGCGCCGAGCGCGCGTTCTTTGACCCGAGCGACGAACGACTTCGCAGACGAAAGCGAGACGTCCGCCTCCAAGAGCGCTACGCGAATTTCGCGTAGCGCCTCGGTGACATCGCTCTCGCTCAGCCGCCCGCGACCCGTTAAGCGCGAGAAAAGCGCGCCTAACCGATCGCTGAGTTGTTCGAACACGTCGGGGTTGCCGGCCTAGGCCTTCGCCGTAGCCTCGTCGATGCGCGCAACGGCATCGCCGACGGTCTTGATCTTTTCCGACTCTTCGTCGGGAATGCTGATGTTAAATTCGGTCTCGAACGCCATCACCAATTCCACTTGGTCGAGTGAATCGGCACCGAGATCGTCGGTGATCGAGGCCTCCGGCGTCACTTCTGACTCCTGAACGCCGAGTTGTTCGACGATGACTTTCTTAACGCGATCGAAGGTGCTGCTGGACATGATTCTCCTTGTAGTACGGTGATACGGATTTAGGTGACGATGCCGCCGTCAACGACGATACATTGCCCGGTGACGTATCGCGACGCATCGGAGCAAAGAAACGACACCACCCCGGCAACATCCTCCGGGGTCCCCGCGCGCCCGAGCGCCGTTTTGGCGACCAGAGCCTCGCGGTACGCTGCCGGCATCGAGGCGGTCATCGCCGTCTCGATCAGTCCCGGAGCGACACTATTCACGCGGATGTTCCGCGAACCCAAC
>JBMFXH010000186.1:0-4363 GCA_049964475.1 Vulcanimicrobiaceae bacterium | reverse complement strand
CGCGGCGATCGCCGTCGCGGGCGAAGTCGGCGTGCCGTTCTCGGCGATCGTTGCGGGGTTGCGCGATTTTCGCGGCGTGCGACGACGTTTCGATATTCTCGCGCGCGGACAGCGTCTCACCGTGGTCGATGATTACGCGCATCACCCGACCGCCGTGCGCGCGACGATCGCGGCGGCGCGCAACTATCACGCCGGCCCGCTCGTCGTCGCTTTTCAACCGCATCGCTATTCGCGTACCGGGTATCTCGCTCGCGATTTCGCCGAGGCGTTGGGCGGTGCCGATCGCGTCTATCTCACGCCGATCTACGCCGCCTCGGAGGCACCGATTCCCGGCATCAGCGAACGCTCGATCGGCGATCGGCTCGGCGAGTACGGCGTGGACGTCCGGTACGTCGCGCGCGTCGAAGATCTCGTCGAGCGCATCGAAGAGGAATCGTTGCCGGGAACGCTCGTGCTCATGTTGGGTGCGGGTTCGATCACCCGCAGCGCGGCACGGCTCGCCGCGCGTGCGATGCCGGCGGCGGCGCTGCGGTGAGCCTCACCACGGCGTCGAGCATGTTGTCGCTGCTCGACGAAGATGACCGCTCGATGCTCCGAGAGCTGCTGAGCGACCGCGTGGCGTTCGACGAAGCGCTCGCACCATATACCTCCTGGAAGATCGGCGGCCCGGCCGATGCCTTCGCGCAACTCGAACGCGAGAACGAACTCGCCGCCGTGCTCGCGCACTGCGTCCGCCGCCGTTTGCCGTGGTTCGTCTTGGGTAGCGGCAGCAATCTGCTCGTCGGCGACGGCGGGATTCGCGGCATCGTGCTGCGTTTGGGCGGTGATTTCGCGCGCGTCGACGTGCGCGCGAGCGAGGAGAGCGTGCGCGTGATCGCGGGTGCATCGGCCTCGATGGCGGCGATCACCGCGCGCGCCGCGAGTGCCGGCGCGGTCGGCATCGGTTCGCTTGCCGGGATTCCGGGAACGCTCGGCGGTTCGCTGCGGATGAACGCCGGAACCGATCGCGAGATGGGCGATTTCATCCGCGACGTGCGCGTGCAATCGCCGAGCCGGCCGGCGCCGCACTCGGTCGATCTGCGGTATTTCTATCGGCACACGAACCTCGCACGCGACGCGGTGGTGGTGGGGGCCGAGCTCGCCTTCGCGCGCGGCGACGCGCAGAGCGTACGCGAGGAGATGCAGGCGCGCCTCGTTCGCCGCAAACAAACCCAGCCGATTGCGCTGCCCAACGCAGGGTCGTGCTTTCGCAATCCGGAAGGCGAGAAAGCCGCACGACTGATCGAGGCGGTGGGGGCCAAGGGTTGGCGCGAGGGCGATGCGGAAGTATCGCCGCTCCACGCGAACTTTATTAATAATCTCGGCGCAGCGAGTGCCTGCGACGTCGCAACGCTCCTCGCACGCGTTCGGCGTGCGGTCTTCGAGCGATTCGGTATTGGGCTGGAGTTGGAGGTGCATCTCGTGGGAGTTTTCATCGATCGGCAATGGGATGGAGGCAATGGCCGAGTTGCGTAAAGCGCGCGTCGCGGTGGCGATGGGCGGCAAGAGCTCCGAACGCGAGATATCGATCGCGAGCGGCACGCCGGTCGCGCAAGCGCTGGCGACGCTGGGCTACGAGGTCCATTCCATCGATTACGACGAGCGCTTCATCGACGCGATTCGCACCATCGCACCCGACGTGGTTTTTAACGCGCTCCACGGCGCCGGCGGCGAGGACGGCGAGATGCAGGGCGTGCTCGAACATCTCGGCGTTCCCTATACCGGAAGCGGGATCGCCGCGTGCGCGTTGGCGATGGATAAACATCTCGTCAAAAAACTCTTTGCCGCCGAAGGGCTGCCGACCGCGGCGTGGGATCACTTCGATCTCGACGGCGGTGCGTTGCCGCTTTTGCCCGGCTCGCTCGATCTCCCGTTGGTGGTGAAGCCGCGCTACGAAGGCTCCTCGATCGGCGTGCGCATCGTTCGCACGCACGAGCAGTGGAGTGCGGCGGTGATCGAGCTCTCGCACAGTTACGGCTGCGTGCTCGCCGAAGAATTCATCGCCGGACGTGAATTCACGTGTGCGGTGCTCGGCGAGGAGGCGCTGCCGATCGTCGAGATCGTCGCCAATCGCGACGGCTTTTACTCCACCGATGCCAAGTACGAACCGGGCGGCAGCACGCACATTGCGCCGGCGAAAATCGATGCCGATCTCGCGTCGCGCATGCAGATGCTCGCGCTCTCGGCACATCGTTTGTTGGGGATGCGCGACTACTCGCGCACCGACTTCATCGTCAGCGAGCAGAACCGGCCGTATTTACTGGAGATTAATGCGTTACCGGGGCTGACGACGACCTCGCTGTTGCCCGACGCGGCAGCCGCGGTAGGGATTGGCTTCGATGCGCTCGTGGAGCGGATCGTCGGTTACGCGCTCGCCCGGGGGAGGCGCCGCAACGCCGCATAGCGTGCCGCTTTCGATAAATGCGACGTTGGTCGCAACGCAGGCGCCGTTCGGTATGGGAACCTGCATGCCGGGGCAAGAAGAGTCTCCCCGAAAGATTCTATCGTTGAGATATCGACCGGAGGTATCGTGTCCAGTACGGGTTTGATTGTCGACCGCGGCCTTGAAGGCGTCGTCGTCGGAAGTACGTTACTCTCGAACGTCGAGGGAAAGATCGGGCGCCTCACGTACCGCGGTTACGATATCGACGATCTCGCGCCGAACGCGACCTTTGAAGAGGTCGTGCATTTGCTCTTGTTCGGACACCTACCGACGAGCGACGAACTCGACCATCTCAAACGCGAGATCGGCACGCGGCGCATGCTGCCCGAACCGCTGATCGACGGAATGCGTCGTTCGCCGAAAACGGCGTGGCCGATGGATGTGTTACGCACCGTCGCCAGCGGCCTCGCGCTCTTCTCGCCGGTCAATCGCGTCGGCGAGCACGTCTCCGACGTCCACACCGCCATCGAACTCATTGCGAAGATGCCGACGATTCTTGCCGCGTGGGACCGCATCCGTCGCGATCTCGACCCGATCGAACCGCGCAACGATCTCTCGCAGGCGGCAAATTTTCTCTACATGCGCACCGGAAAGATGCCGGCGGAGATCGAGGCGAAAGCGCTCGATACCTATCTCGTTCTGCTCGCCGACCATTCGTATAACGCTTCGACGTTCTCCGCACGCGTGACCGCATCGACTCGCGCCGATATCTACGCAGCCGTCACCGCGGCACTCGCTACCCTCGAAGGCGACCTGCACGGCGGAGCGGCGAGCGCGGCGTTCAACACGCTGCTCTCGGTCGGCTCGCCGGATCGCGCGGAGATCTACGTTCGCGACGCGTTGGGCCGGGGCGAGCGGATTATGGGCATGGGGCATCGCGAATATCGCGTTCGCGACCCGCGTGCGCGCCATCTCGAAGCGAAAGCAAGAGAGCTCTCGGCCTATCGCGGCGATTCGCGCTGGTACGAAATTGCACGCGCGCTCGAAGAAGCAAGCAATAAGGTGCTCAAGGAAACCAAGCCCGATAAGAGCATCTACGCGAACGTCGATTTCTACACCGCACCGTTGCTCGCCGATCTCGGTATGCCCGGCGACGAATTCACTTGCATGTTCGCCTGCGGGCGCATCGCCGGGTGGAGCGCGCACATTCTCGAACAGCTCGGCGACAACCGTCTGATTCGTCCGCAGGCGACCTACGAGGGGCCGCCGCCGGGGCCGTTCGTGCCGATCGGTTCGCGGCCGACGACAGCCCACTAATGCGATGAGCGCTCCGGCGCGCACCGCGCGAGTGAAGCGAGCGACCAAAGAGACCACGATCGAACTCGAGGTCGATCTTGACGGCGGCGAAATATCGATCGAAACCGGCGTCGATTTCTTCGATCACATGTTGCACGCGCTCGCTCTGCACGGCGGGTTGGGCCTGAAGCTGCGCGCGCGCGGCGACGGGATGGACAACCATCATCTGATCGAAGATGTCGGCATTGCGCTGGGCCGTGCGTTCTACGAAGCGCTCGGCGACAAGCGCGGAATCGTGCGTTTCGGTTCGATCATGTTGCCGCTCGACGATGCGTTGATCGCGGCGAGTATCGATATCTCCGGACGCTCGTATCTCAATTTCCGCGTGGAGTTTCTGCGGAACGATCTTGGGGCGATGCCGACCGAGATGGTCGGCGAATTTTTCCGCGCGCTGAGCGATCACGCGCGTATTACCGTCCACCTTATCGCGATGCACGGACACGTCGCGCACCATCTGTGCGAAGCGACGTTCAAGGCCTTCGCGCGGGCGTTTGCCGCGGCAAAAGCTATCGAAGGCGAGGCCGTCGCATCGACGAAGGGGCTGCTGGAATAGCGATGCCCCGTCGGATCGTTGCAATCGACTAC
>JBMFXH010000185.1:0-4390 GCA_049964475.1 Vulcanimicrobiaceae bacterium | reverse complement strand
TCCGCCGGGTGCAGCGTTGCTCATCGGTCACAACGCTACGGCGTTGCTCCCTCTTCGCGCCTCGCCCCGCCGAAAAACACTTCGTCGGATCATGTTGCGCGACGTACGGCTCAGGACACTAGGCGGTCGCTTTTACCCGATTCGGATCGACCTTGACGCCCGGGCCCATCGTGCTCACGAGCGTGATGCTGCGAAGATAGGTGCCCTTCGAGGATGCCGGCTTCGCGCGCACGATTGCATCGAGCAGCGTGCTGACGTTCTCGGCGAGTTGCGCTTCATCGAAGCTCGCCTTCCCGACGATCGTGTGAACGATGGCGGTCTTATCGAGACGAAATTCGACCTTACCAGCCTTAATATCGCGAATGGCGGCGCCGATGTTCGGCGAGACGGTACCGGCCTTCGGGTTCGGCATCTTCTGTGCAAGGATGCGCCCCAGTTCCTTACCGACCTGCGCCATCATATCGGGTGTTGCCACCGCAACGTCGAATTCTGTGAAACCGCCTTTCAACTTCTCGATCAGGTCGGTATCGCCGACGATATCGGCACCCGCTTCGACGGCTGCGCGCGCGTTATCGCCCTTTGCGAAGGCAATCACGCGCACCGTGCGCCCCGTTCCGTGCGGGAGCAGCACCGTGCCGCGAACCGTCTGATCGCTCTTCTTCGGATCGACGCCTAAACGAATGTGGGCTTCGATCGTCTCGTTGAATTTTGCGTTGGCGTTCTTCTTGACGAGCGCGACCGCTTCAACCGTCGAGAAGAGCTGTTTTTTATCGTAATCGGCAGCGAGTGCGCGAAGACGTTTCCCATACGTGCGAGCCATGTTACGCCTCCACCTCGACGCCCATCGAACGCGCGGTCCCCGCGACGATTTTCTTTGCCGCCTCGAGATCGTTGGCATTGATGTCGGGCATCTTCACTTTCGCAATCTCCTCGAGCTGCGCGTTCGTGAGTTTGCCGACCTTATTGCGGTTGGGTTCCTTGCTGCCCGATTCGATCTTCAGAGCTTGCTTGATCAGGAACGACGCCGGCGGCGTCTTGGTGACGAACGTAAAGGTACGGTCGTCATAAACGGTGATCTCCACCGGAATAATCATGCCGGCTTGCGAAGCGGTACGTTCGTTGTACTGCTTGCAGAAGTCCATGATATTGAGGCTGTAGGGGCCCAATGCCGGGCCGATCGGCGGCGCCGGGTTTGCTTTGCCGGCCGGGATCTGTAGCCCGATCTTGCCGATCATTTTCTTCGCCATGCTCTCTCCTTTTTAACGAAGCGGCGTACCGCCTCTCCCCCGTTATAGCGGCTCGGAGCGAGCCTCTCCCGTAGCGACGTCGGGGTAACCGTCGCTGGGAATCTTCTTGCGGTCGTTAGACCTTTTCCACCTGGAAGAACTCGAGCTCGACCGGTGTCTCGCGTCCGAAGATGGAGATCAGCGCGCGTAAGCGTTCTTTTTCGGGGGTGATTTCGTCGACCACACCGGTGAAGTCGAAGAACGGTCCCGAGGTGACTTTGACGCGGTCGCCCTTGTTGAAATCGATCTTCAACTTCGGAGCCTCGATGCCCATCTGCTTGAGGATCGTCTTCACTTCTTTATCTTGCAACGGAACCGGTTTCTCACCGGGCCCGGTGCTGCCGACGAAGCCGGTGACGCCCTGCGTATTCCGCACGACATACCACGAACGGTCGTCCATCACCATCTCGACGAGGACGTAGCCCGGAAAAACCTTCTTCGGGGTGACTTTGCGCTTGCCGTCTTTGAACTCGACTTCATCTTCCATCGGCACGAGCACGCGGAAGATCTTGTCCTGCATGTTCATCGAGTGGATGCGCCGTTCGAGGTTCGCCTTCACCTTATTCTCGTAGCCGGAATAAGTATGGACGACGTACCAGTTCTTCTTATCGTCGCCGACCGGCACCGCATCGGGTGCGACGTCGCGTTCGGCGAGCTCTTCGAGATGATCCATATCGGTCACGCGGGCACCTAGAACGGATGCACGAAGTTGAAGAGGAAGCCGAAGAACTGATCGGCGACGTAGGTGAAGATACCCAGGCAGACCACGAGCCCGATCGTCAGCACGGTCGCACCGACCCACTCGTCGCGAGTCGGCCAGGTCACGCGCTTCATTTCCAACCATACGCTGCGCACGAAGTCGCCCGCCGCGAGGTTTGCGCTCGCGCGAGCCATCGAAGCTGCTTGTCGGTTCGCTACGTTTTTCTTCTCGTTCACCACGTCTCGTCTTTCGATTGGGAATGGCAGGGCGGACAGGACTCGAACCTGCAACCGGCGATTTTGGAGACCGCTACTCTACCAATTGAGCTACCGCCCTTTAGGTGGATTACTTCGTCTCGCGATGGGAACGGTGCGAACGGCAGAAGCGGCAATACTTCTTCAATTCGAGACGCTCGGTCGTCTTTTGCTTGTTCTTCTGCGTGTTGTAATTCCGACGCTTGCACTCCGTGCACGCCATCACAACCATCACGCGGTTCTCTTTCTTAGCCATCGATCGTCCTTAATACATGAAAGAAACGGAGGCGCGCTCCGTTCGGCTTCTTACGATAGCACGCACGATAGCGCTATGCAAGGGTGGAGGATAGACCTTTTGCGCCCGGTGAGACTCGAACTCACAACCTCGGCCTTAGGAGTGCCTTGCTCTATCCAATGTTGAGCTACGGGCGCATACCGAGGCCTTTTATACCGCGCTCGGCTCGCCGCCTTCCATCCGCCAAGCGATGAACCGCTCGACGAGTTCGGGATCGAACTGGGTCCCGGCGCATCGCCGGATCTCCAGGATCGCCTCGGCCTCGGTGATACCCCGATGGTACGGACGGTCGTCGACCATCGCCGAGAAGGCATCGAGAATCGCGACCGCCCGGGCGAGGCGGTCGATCTCCTCGCCGGCGAGCCCGTTGGGGTAGCCTTTCCCATCCCAGCGCTCGTGATGCTGGGCGACGACCCGTGCAACGTCGTCGAAGCGGTGAAAATCCGAGAGAATGTTGTGTCCGAAGCGTGCGTGCTCTTGCATCGAGCGATATTCGGCTGCGGTAAGTCGCCCCGGCTTCACGAGGATCCGATCGGAGACGAGCAGCTTGCCGAGATCGTGCAGGAGGCTCGCCTGCATGAAGGTCGAGAACTCCGAGGGCCGGAGATCGAGATTCGCCTCCGACCAGTGCTTGGCCATCGCGTTGACATGCACCAGATGGACGCGCGTAAACGGATCGCGATCCATCAGTGCATCGACGAGCGTTTGGACCTCGGCAAAGTGGCCGTTGAGCGCCAACGCATCGATCTCGTCGTCGCCGACCGGGGCTCCGCCCCGTTTGCGGCTGAGCCGACGGCGGTGCGTGCAAAGGGCGATGAGATCGACGCGGGTCATGGCATCCATTGGGGCCAGCGCATATCCGCAGGCGAGCGAGATCGGAATTCGCCCGTCTGCATTCTCGAAGGTCAGCTCGGAAAACGCTCGCGCGAGCTCCTCGATCGTCGAGATCGCCCGTTCGCTCGATTCGCCGTGGACGATCATCAAAAACGCGTCCCCGCCGTAGCGCCCGACGATGACGTTCGGGGTGGCGAAGGCCGAGATCGTTGCAGCGATGCGGTGCAACATCTCGTCGCCGAGCGCGTAGCCGTACGTATCGTTGAACTGCGAAAAATTGACGACGTTGAAGATCGCTGCGGCGACCGGGCGCGTCGACGTGGCTTGGGTGACAAGAACTTCGAGATCGCGCACGAGCTTCGAATGGTTGGGCAGGCCGGTCAGCGGATCGATCTGCGCGATGCGCTGGCTCTGGTCGAAAAGGCGCCGGTTCTCGAGCGCTACGCCGAGAAAGTGCGCTATCGCGGCGACGAGCTCCGCCTCGGCCTCGGTGTAGGCATCGGGCTTCGGACTCTGCACCGAAAGACAGCCGACGATCGCACCGGCATGGCGCATCGGCGCAAAAATCGCCGAGATGCTGTCGTTGCGCTCGGGGTGCTCGCTATCGATCGCAATGCGCCCGCCGGGCGCCCACTGATCGGGCGCATTCCCCCAGATCAACCGCTCCTCGCGGATCGCGCGCAATGCGACGGAGCCTTCACGCAACGGGACGTTCCCGCGCAGCACGCTCCCATGATCGAAATGATACTCGACGGCGTAGCCGGAGCTCCCCGAGGGCAAGGCAACAAAAACGGTCGAGGCATCGACGAGTTCGGCGAGCATCTCGGTCAATCGCGCGAAGAGTTCGTCGAACGAATGGTCGGAGGCGAGCAATGCCGCAGCGCGCCGCACCAATGCAGAACTCTTGCCGACCTGCTCGCCTACCCCCATATCGAGTTCCATCGTCGCGCTGCCCCTTCGCCGCGGGGTCGCGTCCCTCCGTTTACGCGTTTACCGGTCGGCGGCGGGAGTTCCCAGGCCG
>JBMFXH010000184.1:0-4398 GCA_049964475.1 Vulcanimicrobiaceae bacterium | reverse complement strand
CGAACGAACGCCTCCTGGTTGCACCCGAAGAATTTAACGCACTCATACAGATGAACAAAAAGACGATAGCTTCAGCCGGATACGCGAAATTACTGCCGTTTTACGATAATCTGGGCCACGACTTACTCTCCGGACGCGATGCGATCGACACGGCGCTGCAATCGCTTACCCCAAACGAACCCGGCGAAAGCAAAGACGCAATGCCCCAAATATCGATCGGCCAAGACTTCGGTTTTATCGGCTTAATTGAATTGAACAAGGGACAAACGGCACATTGGATCATTTCTTTCAAGCTCGTCGGACCGCATCGGAACGCACACCTTTTAACGATTCGATGGGGAAACTACACGACATGTTTGCCAGAACGATAATTTGCTTCGTCTTCACGCTCGCGGCAACGACCGGTTTTCTGCGAGCACAGCAAGCGTCGTCGCAAACGCTGCGCCAGGTCTACGAAAATTACGTCAGTCTCGAGGTGCAACAGCTTCCCCTCGTTCTGCAAAACGACCGATTCGTTCGCGACTACGGTCTCTTGATGTTCTGCCGTTCGACCTATCAGAAGGAGCATCCAAACCGCTTCATTCCACAATGGAGGCGCGAGCTCGAACGCGAAGCGGCGACGGAGCCTTCCCGAACTTTAACGATAACTTTCACCATACCGGCGCTCAACTACGACACCCAGCAAGGCGGCTTTCCATATGCAATGGCCGTCTCTTCGCTCTCGCACGAAAGCGTCTACTCACTCACGACGGGAAACCTTGCTGCGGGTGCGCCGTGGCCGAATTGTGGGGTTCCCAACTGGACCGATTCCGGATTACCGCAGTCGGCAACGATCTACATCGACAACACCGGAACGCTTTCAATATTACCGGTCGCTCGCCAACGCGCCGCCGCGGTCGCGAAACGTATGGGTGCAGACGATCTCGTTACCATTCGCGCCGTCGTTAAGCCGGAGCGACTCGATTTCCAGCGTGATGCCGTTGCGGCGGTTATGGTACGTTTTGCGGCATATGCCGGTGCGTACGCACGCGGCGGAGCAGTAGAAATGTGGCCGAACCGTAATGACCGGCACGTTTATCCCCTCGTTTGCCGGATCGAAAGAACCTGGCTAACGAGAACCGGCGAAACCGTCGACTACGAGCCCTATTTACACGTGCGCGTCGTAATATCGGTTCGAAGGCCGATCGCTATACGGCCGGATCAGTTTCTCGTTCGGCTTCAATATGCTCGTGGCGGATTCGTCGACGAGACCGGGATCGATGCCGAGGCGCCCGACCTTCGTGGCATTACCGGCAAGGCTACCGATCAATCGTCGGTAAGCAGATCCGAGGATCTGGGTCTCAACTATATCACCGGACTTCCTGCCGGTCCGGGGGCAAATTACATTTGGGTCATAACCTTCCCGTTGCTTCCGTTCGTGCACTACTCCCCGAATATCGGCAAGTTGGTTTGGAACGATGCCTTCGGCCATCCGTGCCTGCCGATAAAAGCATCGTCGACAAAAATTATCAAGACCTGATGCACGGGCGTTATACCGCGACGATCGCCACGTGCTTCTTCCTCGTTCTCTGCACGCGAGTCGCTGAACCGATCCCACTCGGGGACGCTACGTTTTTGGGATCGCCACGAACCGAGCGGATCGCCGCCCGGAGCGCATACCGCCGGGATCATCTTCGGCGCGCAGACGCAAGCTATCGTTCCTGCATCAGAGATGCTAAAAGTCAGAACGACCCGATCGACGAGTCGCGCTGCCTTGGCGGATTGGCGATGCTCGAACTTACCAAAGGCGAAATCACCAATGCGGTTCGAAGCTCCCTCCGCGGCCAAGCTCTTCTCACCACGCAAACGCCGGATCTCTCCGCGGTCGTCGTCTCGTACGATGCCGGCACGGCCTTATTGCGCGCTCGTCGCGCCGCCGACGCGATCGCTACATTTACTAAAGCCCTTACCTACGTCTCCGGCAAGGGACACGCGCTTGATTTCAGTTGGCAAGGACGCCTGCAGAGCGGCATCGCCCGCGGATTTCTCGACCTGCATAATTATGCTGCGGCTGCACCCCACGCAGCGGCTGCGGCGGTGCTTATCCTTAAAACGCCCTCCTATAATCTTGCCGAGCTCTCGGTTTTGGAAAACTCCGGTGAGGTCGACTGGGGATTCCATCGCTATCTCGGGGCCTTGCGAAGCTTCGCGCAAGCCTATAGGGTACTGCGCGATCCGCGTTTCCGCGTTTACCCGGTAGATCGCTCTGCAGAGTCGCTCGTGGTCGAGCGTCTGTCATACGCAACGGGCGATGCGAACCTACAATTGCGACGGCCGACGCTTGCTCTAAAGGCCCTCGCCGGCTGTCGAAGCGCCGCTCTCGCTTCAATCGTTTCGCTTTGCGGTTTGGATTCGGGAGAGGCGCTTTTACAAGGCGGGCATGCTCGCGCGGCTTCGAAGATATTCTCGCAAATTGATGGTCGCCGCGCGCAGCTCTCACCAAACGTTCGCATTTTGCTCGGATATCTTACAGCAATGGCCTCACTCGATAGCGGTGATGGAATTGGTGCCGCCTCCGCTGCCCGCAACGTCCTCAACAGAATACGAAGCGGAGGCGTCTCTCCGTTTTGGATCGGCCTGGGGTACTTCACGGCGTTCGTCACCGCGCGAACCGTTCGTCCGATCTTTTGCAACGGGATGGAGAAATGCGCGCGCACCTTTCAGGAGGATGCCCTTCGCGAGTGGCGCACGCTCTCCGTCGAGCGCATACGACGATACCGAAGGCTCCTCACCTCTGCCGACGCATTCGACACGGCTGCGTTTCTCGGCGCGCAAATCGGCCATCGTGAACCAACAGCAGGGGCAGCACTCTTTGAAGCTGCCGCCGCATCGGAAGCGCGAAGCGGCGATATTCAAGCAGCTGTGGCGACCCTCTCCGAGGCCGCTCGAGAGCGCATCGCCAAGCGTAATATACGCCAAGGCTTACGGGATGCCGAGCGCGCCGCCCAAATTTCGGCGAAAGCGGACTGGAGATCTCGCTGGATTGCCGCTCGCATCGAGGTCCTCGCCGACGAGGCAGCGCACTCCCCGGTCGCCGCAAGCCGTATCTGCTCCGCGTCACTCATTGCTCTGGAGAGAGAGCGGACGCGCGCCGCATTCTATGCTCGCTGGAACCCCCAACTGCGGGTCGATTCGATCGACCTCGGCGTTGCAAGTCTTGACGATATCTATGCCGACTGCGAAGCCCAGCTTATGCAGACGGACCGCTATTCCCGAAGCGCCGATCGGCTTGCCGTCGAGCTTTTTAACGACGACGTCGGCAGACGCGCTTTCGACGATCTCTCTCGCAGTGGCGCATTACATATAGCGGGTGTACCCAATACGTCCTTAAATCGCTTGCGCTTTCTTGCGGAACGTTATGTCGACGCCCCCTCTTCCGTTGACGCAGCAGCACTACGCGTGCAACTTCAACATGCAGAACGCACCCTTTCGGCGCGCTATCCTCAACTGGCACCGATAATGCTTCCCCAAGCGTTTACGCGGCCGAGTTCGTGGCAAAGGGTGCTCGCTCCCAACGAAGCTATGCTCGTCGACGATATTTCCGGAAACGACCTCGACGTGTGGGTGGTTACCTCGGCATCGATTCGCGGTGTCCGGCTCGCAAACGCCGTCCCTACCCTGCGCAGGCGCGTCAGCGAATTGAACGGTATCGTTAGCGAGATCGAACAGGCCGGCGGCGCGCGGCGACGCATAGAAACGAAGGAACGCCTATCCTTCGACAGTGCGGCGACGAAGCTGGCCGCGCTCCTGCTCCCTCGGAGCCTCCGAGACTTTCTTGCACCGTATCGGCACCTCTTCGTCATCCCTACGGGAATACTCTATCGCATTAGCTACGCTACCCTGCGCCGTAACCATCGCTACCTGGCGCAGAACCTCGACCTCGCGTATCTCTCTTCCCCCTCCCTCCTTCCGCTCATTCGCCGAGCGGAGCAGGCCAAACGCTCCGGTTCCAATCGCTCCTGGCTCCTCGCCTTCGCCAATCCTGAGTTGGGCTCTTCGAAAGACGATCGCGAGCCGACGCGGAGCGGCAAAGGCTCCCTGATCGATCTGCCTCCACTCCCCGACACGGCGATTGAGGCACGACGGGCGGCAAAAGCCTTTGCTCCCAAAGGAAACTTTCGCATCCTATCGGCGGGAGCGGCAAGCGATCGTTCGCTCTTCCAATTAAATAAAGACGGGCGCCTGGAAAACTATCGATACTTACTTTTTGCAACACATGCAGTCCTCATTTCGCGTCCCGAACGCGGCAGACGCCCCTATATCGTCCTATCCCACCCAAACGTTTCAACCGGCTCCGGCTTGATCGGCGTCGCGGACGTCATGAAACTCCGACTCGATGCGCGAATGGTCATGCTCTCC
>JBMFXH010000183.1:0-4398 GCA_049964475.1 Vulcanimicrobiaceae bacterium | reverse complement strand
AGCCGCAATCGCGATTCAGGATCTCGGGTGGGGCCCATATTTTGCGCTCGCGGCGACGATCTCGTTCGCACTCGGGCTCTTTAACCTCTTGCCGATTCCCGCGCTCGACGGCGGCCGCGCCGCCTTTATCATCGCCGAACTCATTCGCGGCAAGCCGGTCGATCCGGAGCGCGAGGCGATGGTCCATTTCGCCGGCTTTGCCGTCGTGCTCGCGCTCTTCGCGGTCATCGCCGTTCACGATATCGGCAACATCATCGCCGGGAAAGGCGCGCTGAACTAATGCTTCGTCTCCGCCGCAAAAGCAAAGCGATCGAGCTCTTCAATAAAACCGGGAAAGACGATGTAAAACGCGTCTGGATCGGCGGCGATCATCCGGTTGTCGTGCAATCGATGACGACGACCGACACCGCCGACGCCGATGCGACGCTCGAGCAGATCTACGGCTTGGCGATGGAGAGCTGTGAAGTCGTCCGCGTGACGGTGAAAGATCCGCCCGACGCCGCGGGGCTCCCGGCGATCGTCCATCGTTCGCCGGTGCCGATCGTCGCCGATATTCACTTCGATCATCGCATGGCACTTGCCGCGATCGAGGCGGGAGTTGCGAAGCTGCGGCTCAATCCCGGAAACATTCGCGATCCGAAGAAGGTCGCCGAGGTCGTCCAAGCGGCGAAGCGGCGCGGTATTCCCATTCGCGTCGGCGTCAATATGGGGTCGCTCGCGCCGGATCTGGAAGAGCGGCTCGGCCATAGCGCCGAAGCGATGGTCGAGTCGGCGCTGCGCCACATCGAGATGCTCGAAGAGCACGGGCACGACGAGATCGCCGTTTCGTTGAAGGCGCATGACGTCCTGACGACCGTGCACGCCTATCGACTGATGGATGCGCGCCTTCGCGAGCGCGGTACGCCGTATCCGCTCCATCTCGGTATTACCGAAGCCGGCCTGCTGCGCGACGGGACGATTAAATCCTCGATCGGCTTGGGCATCCTTTTGTTCGAAGGTATCGGCGATACGATTCGTGTCTCGCTCGCCGCCGACCCGATCGAAGAGATTCCGGTCTGCTGGGGTATTCTCAAATCGTTGGGGTTGCGCGAGAAAGGCTTCGACATCACCGCTTGCCCGAGCTGCGGTCGGGCGGAGATCTCGGTGCTCGAACTCGGGCGCAGCGTCGAAGCGATCGCTAAACTCTATACCGCTCCGGTCAAGGTCGCGGTGATGGGTTGCGTCGTCAATGGCCCCGGCGAGTCCAAAATGGCCGACGTCGGTGTCGCCGGCGGTAAGGGGAAAGGCGCGATCTACCGCGCCGGTGCGCTGATCGGCACCTATCCCGAAGAGGAGCTGCTCGGAGCGTTGCGCGTCGAGATTGAACGCGTCATTCTCGAAAAATATCCGTCGTTTCGGCACGAGGTAACACTCGTCACGTGACCTATACCGTACCACGCGCTCGCACGGTCTTGCTGACCTGCGCACTTGCCGGCTTTACCGCTCTCTGGCTTGCGCTCGCGCAGCGCCCGGAGCTGCGCGTGAACGGCCGCGTGGTCGATCCGCGCGTCGCGCCGTTCGTTACCGCCGACGAACATCTCTTTCTTCCGGTTCGTGGAATAGCGCGGCGCGTCGGCGGGCGGATCGAACTGATCTCTGCAAAACGCGAGGTCATTCTCGTCCGCGGGCGAACGGTCGTGCGCTTTCGGCTCGGGGATCGCTATGCGAATCTCAACGGGCGGGCGATCGAATTAAGTCGCGCGCCGTTCGTGCTGCATGGCCGAACGATGGTCGATGCTGCGATTATTTCGCGCGCTTTCGCCGTCCACGTAGCCTACGAGAAGGCGAAGAACCGGGTCGATATTCTCACCCCGGGCCTCAATTTTCAGGGCGCCGTTAAACCTCGCTGAGCCCTTCGGGTTCGTCGACCGGTACGATTTGCTCGGGGTTCGAGCGCCAAAATCCATAGCTGAAGAAGAAGATCAAACCGATCACGAGCGCGCCGGCGAACCATTCCCAGGTCGCTCGCGAGAGCCCGAAGATCGCGAGGAAGAGCGATGACACGATGCCCAAGATCGGGAAGAGCGGCACGAAAGGCACGCGGAAGCTGCGCGGCATATCGGGTTTGCGCTTGCGCAGGTAGAGGACCCCGGCGCAGACGACCGTGAAGGCGATCAGCGTACCGATATTGACGAGGTTCAAGAGCTGATTGAGCGGGACCACCAGCGTGAGGATGGCGACGGCAAAGCCGGTAAACATCGTGGTGTTCACCGGGGTTTTGAATTTCGGGTGTACCTTGGCGACGATCGGCGGCAGCATTTTGTCGCGAGCCATCACGTAAAAGATGCGCGACTGACCGAGGAGCGAACTCAGCGCAACGCTCGTCGTACCGGCGAGCACGCCGATGACGATAATCGCGCTGACGAACGGCAGGTGCAGCGGAGCGAGAGCGACGACCAGCGGATCTTTGATCGGCACGGTCGACCACGGCATTGCGCCGACAAGGACGATCGCCGTCGCACAGTAGATGAGCGTGCCGATTCCTAAGGCGCCGAGAACGCCGAGCGGAACGTCGCGCTTGGGATTTTTACACTCTTCGGCGGTCGTCGTCGCGGTATCGAAACCGATGTAACTAAAAAACACGTATGCCGCGATCGCTACGATGCCGTAGGGTTGCACCGTCGAGTTATAGTCTGCCGATCCCCCGAACGGCGTGAGTTTTCCCCAACCGAACGGATTGAAATCGTGGAGGTTCGCGGGATGGAAGAGGAAGAGCCCGGCGACGATAAAGACCATCAGCGCCGAGATCTTGAGAACCACGAAGACGTTATTGGTCGTCGCCGTTTCGCGAATGCCGACCGAGAGTAAGAGCGAGAGCGCGAGAACGAAGAGTGCGCCGACGACATCGACTTGCGAATGCGCGAGATCCCAGGTGTTGAGCTGCCACCATTGCCCGTGAATGACCAGATTCGATTGCTGTGCCCACGCCGGGAGAACCAGGCCGATCGATTTCAAAACGTCTTGAAAGGCGGCGGAGAATTGCTGTGCGACCGGCGCGGCGCTAATTCCATATTCAAAGATCAGTGCGAAACCGATAATCCAAGCAAAAAGTTTGCCCATCGTAGCGTAGGCGTAGGTGTACGCGCTTCCCGCGATCGGCACCATCGCGCCGAGCTCGGCGTAGCAGAGAGCCGCGAAGAACGACGTGATGCCGGCGAGGAGATAGCTGACGATGACCGCGGGGCCGGCTCCCTTGACGCCGGTACCGATGGTGGTAAAGATGCCGCCGCCGATCATCGTGCCGAGTCCTATCGCAATGAGATCTTTTGCCGATAGTGCGCGTTTGAGAATTTTCCGTTGTGCGAGCGCGCGCAGCCGCTCGACGTTCGTTGTAGCGAACAGCCGTTCAAAAAATGCCATCGGGCGCGCTCTTCGCAGGCTTGGTCGCAGCGTCCCCCTAGCGTAGGAGGCGTTCCCCTCCCGGCGACGGATTTCGAACGCTCCGCCCTCGGCGATTGTTAGAGCGGCGGCGGGGCGCCTTTCGGGTTCCAAAGGTATTCCGGCTCGCGTAACTCCGCGTTGATCCAGCGCGACCAGACGAAGAGTGCGTCGGAGAGGCGATTGAGAAAATGAAGGGTTTCAATCGAGAGCCCCTCCTCTTGGCCGCGCAGGGTGACGAGCAAGCGCTCCGCGCGTCGGCAGATCGTGCGCGCGAGATGAAGAAATGCGCCGGCCGGCGCCCCACCGGGATGGATGAAATTTGCCAGCGGCTCGAGGTCGCGCTGTGCCTCGTCGATCGCGCGTTCGAGTGCGAGCACATCCTCCGTCGAGGTGAGCGGCATGCCTTCCCAGCGATTGCTCGGTAACGTGGCGAGATCGCTTCCGAGGTTGAAGAGGGCGTCCTGCACCCAATTCAGCCATGCATCGAGGCGTTTTGCGCGCTCGTGCGTCGCTAGAAGCGGCCGGAGCGCCGTACGGGCGAGCCCGATCGCGCTGGAGAGTTCGTCGACCGTTCCGTAGGTCTCGATGCGCAGGCTGTTCTTGGCGATGCGTTGGCCACCCACGAGGCCGGTGCTACCGTCATCGCCGGTGCGCGTGTAGATGCGGGTAAGTTTGGGCATGGAGCGCTCCGAGTTCGCGTCCGCGCGCAGGCGGCCCCGCTAAATCGCGCGAACCCGGTGCGCTTATGTCCGAAGCTCCCGTAGCGCTCCCCAAGTCGATCCCGCCGAAATCCGAGGATCTCTCGGCGTGGTATACCGCGGTCTGCTTGAAGGCCGAACTGATCTCCTATGCACCGGTTCGCGGTTGCGTCGTCCTGCGTCCGTACGGCTACGGGCTCTGGGAAAATCTTCAACGCGAACTCGACGCGCGGTTCAAAGCGACGGGGCACGAGAACGCCTATTTCCCACTGTTAATTCC
>JBMFXH010000182.1:0-4429 GCA_049964475.1 Vulcanimicrobiaceae bacterium | reverse complement strand
CGGATCGAGTGCAGCGCGTCGCCGGTGAGGCACTCGCTGTGCACGCGCACGAGGATATCTTTGCCGTCGCCGATCTCGCCCATTACCAGCGCGACGTGCGTGTTTTCGTCGACGGAGGTCTCGTAGGCGATACCGCTCCAGAGACCATAGGTCGTGGGCAGCGAAAATTCGGCGACGCGCGTAACGAGTTGTTCGGTTTTCATACGGTAAGCGATGAGCTCCCTAACGGTGACAAGCTTCATGCCGTGGTGATCGGCAAATGCTCGTAACCCGTCTCGCCGCTCCATCGTTCCATCTTCGGCCATGATTTCGCAGATAACGCCTGCCGGGGCGAGCCCGGCGAGCCGTGCGAGATCGACCGAGGCCTCGGTCTGACCGGCCCGAACCAACACGCCTCCCTCGCGCGCGCGCAGCGGAAACATGTGCCCGGGGCGCAAAAAGTCGGCCGGCGTCGCGGCGGGATCGAGCAGTTTCAGAATCGTCGCCGCGCGATCGTGTGCCGATATACCCGTCGTCGTGAGCCCGCGCGCTTCAACCGAGACGGTAAACGCGGTCTCGTGGACGGCGGTGTTATCGCTGACCATCATCGGAATCTCGAGCGCGTCGAGCCGTGCGCCGGTCATCGCGATACAGATAAGCCCCCCGGCTTCCTTGCGCATGAAATTAATCGCTTCGGGGGTGATTCTCTCGGCGGCCATTACGAGATCGCCCTCGTTTTCGCGATCCTCATCGTCGAGGACGACGACCATCTTCCCGGAACGAATATCGGCGATCGCTTCCTCGATCGGATCGGTCACCGATGCGCGTTCGACCTTCGGCGCGGCGAGCTCGGGGAGAACGCGCGAGAGGCGTTCGAAGGTCTGGTAGGAGGGCTGGCGCCGCCCGGCACGCAGCAGCGAGATCGCCGACTCGGTGACTCCGGAGCGCGTAGCAAGCTCCGCGGCACTCATGCGGCTGCTCTCGAGGGCGGCATTGAGCCGTTCGGCAAAGCTCGACATGAGCGAACGCTACGCCCAGTCTTTTCAGTTGTCAAGCGACTTTTAAAGCGCCAGCCCGGCGCCCGCCGGAGCGCCGCGCGGCTAGAACGTGAGGATCGGCTTGATGCAGCGGGCGGAGCGAAGGTCGGCGTAGGCCGCTGCGACCTCGCCGAACGGCCGGAGCGTCGCCCCGAGGCGCTCGGCACTCACGATCCCCGCAGCGAGGAGGCCGAGCGCGGCGCGGGTGTCGTCGGGGCCGCAGGAATAGCTGGCGATCAGCCGCCGGTCGCCGAAGTAGAACGCTGCCGGATCGATATCGAAGCTCGCGCCCGGCTCCAGCGGTGTAAACATCAGCACGCGCCCGCCCGGCGCGCAGGCATCGAACGCCGCGCGAAGCGCCGCGCTACTTCCCGGTCCGCAGATGACGAGATCGGCCCCTGCACCGTCGCCCCACTCGGCGAGCGCGCTCGGCAAATCCTCGGGAGCGACGGCGCGTGCCCCCAATCGCCGCGCGAGATCGCGACGCTCTGCGATGGGATCGCTGCCGAGCACCTCGGCACCGGCGTTACGCGCGAGCGCTACGTGCATGAGTCCCATCACGCCGAGCCCGATGCAGAGAGCGCGATCTCGCGCTTCGATACCGGCGCGGCGCAGGGATTTCACCACGCACGCCAGCGGTTCGACGAGCGATCCATCTGCATACGAGAGCGTTGCCGGAAGGCGCAGCGTATCGCGAACGTTTTCACGCGGTACGCGAAAATACTCCGCGATCGCTCCCGGATCGATGCGCGTCGCTCGCCAGGTCGCGCACTGCACGAAGTCGCCGCGCGCGCAGAACGAACACGCAAAGCAGGGCGCGTGGTGATGCACGAAGATGCGATCGCCAAGCGCAAACGGCCGCCCCGAGTCGTCAAGCGGCGCGTCGCCCGGGCCAACGGCCACGATCTCCCCCGCCGGTTCGTGCCCTAGGACCAGCGGAGCTTTCCGCTCGACATACCACGCCATGATATCGCCGGTACAGATTCCGGCCGCACGCGTTCGAACCAGGAGTTCACCTTCGCCGAGCTTGGGGACCGGCATGCGTTCGATACCGATATCGTCGACGCTACGAAGCATCGCCACCTGCATCTCGTTCGGTATCATCGCTCGCTCACGCTTCGATCGCGACCTTTAAGCCGACCCCGGCGTCGAGCTGCGCGAACGCATCGACGATGCGATCGAGCGGATACCGGTGCGAGATCAGACGCGCGCAATCAAAGGCGCGCTCGCGTAATAACGCAAAGGCACTCGCGACCGCTCGCGGCGTAAAGTGAAATGGCGACACGAGCCGTACTTCGTCATAATGCAGACGCGATGCGGCGAACGACACGCGTGCGTCGGCGGGTAGGCCGCCGAAGAACGAGACGACGCCTCCACGGCGAACCAACGATGGTGCGAGCTCCCAAATCTCGGGCGTGCCCGTACATTCGATGACCGCATCGACCCCGCGGCCGCCGCTGCGCTCGCGTAGGGCGGTAGCGACATCCTCGGTGCTCGCGTCGATCGTCGCCAATCCGAGCGATGCGGCGAGTTCGAGGCGCTCGGCGCGCCGCCCAACCAGCACGCTTTCGTGTCCGTCGCGCGCGAACAATAACGCGTGAAGCAGGCCAAAACCGCCGTCACCGAAGACGGCGAGACTGCTACGACGGCGCAGGCCGAGAAGATCGCGCGAGTGCACGACGCAGGAGAGCGGCTCGAGAAAGGCTGCCTCAACGAACGTTAACGCGTCGGGCTTGCGGAAAGCATTGCGCCGGAGAATATGCGGCGGGACCACGATCGCATCGGCGTACGCACCGAGGATCTTGCGCTCCATAACGCTCTCGCAGAGCTCTTCTTCACCTGCGGCGCACCAAAAACACGTTCCACATGGCGCCGAATGCACGCAGGCAATCGCTTCACCAACGCGCCAGTCGCTCACTCCGGCACCGAGCGCGAGAATCTCGCCCGAGAATTCATGCCCGAACGGCGTCGGGAACGGCATCTGCGGATGCCCTCGACGATAGGCTTTCAAATCGGTGCCGTCGGTGAGCGCGACGCGGACCGAGACCAATGCCCCGCCTGCCGGCGGCTCCGGCATGGGAACGTCGCGCAATTCGATGCTGCGCGGCGCGACCAGCATCGCAACGCGCATCGGTTACGTCCCCGGGGCGAGGGCGCCGCGCAACGCTTCCTGCAGCTCGCGTGGAAGCGGCTTTTGCGGGTCGCGCGATCCATGCAGGCGCACGTCAGGGTAAACCGCGCACCCGCCTCGCCGAGACGCTCGTTCATGACGACGGTCTGCCAGCGCAGGCTTGCGGTGCCGACGTATTCGATCGAGGTCTGCAACTCGAGCCAATCGTCCATCAATGCCGGGCCGAAATATTCGGCATCGGTCTTCACGCGCGGTAACCAGAAATCGTAGGTTTCGAAGATTCGCTCGTATGCAAATCCGAGATCGCGGAAGAACTCCATCTCCGCGCGTTCGATATAGCGCCAGTAGGCGGCAAAATACATGATTCCGGCCGCGTCGATATCGGCCCACTGCACGCGCACGCGCGTACGGAAAAGGCGCGCTCCCGCGGGGCGTGTATCGACGAAGCGGCTCATCGGCGCTCTCCGAGTGCCGCGGCGACGTAGCGAGCGATCGGATCGATCTCGATATTCACCGCGCTTCCGACCGAGCGCGCGCCCAACGTCGTGCGGGCGAGCGTTTCGGGAATGAGCGCGAGTTCGAACCAATCCGCCCCGGTTGCGGCAACCGTCAAACTGACGCCGTCGACGGCGATATAGCCCTTCTCGACGATTCCATCGGCGAGTCGTGCCGGGCGCTCGATACGCATGCGTTCTCCC
Source organism: Vulcanimicrobiaceae bacterium (assembly GCA_049964475.1). Taxonomy (GTDB): domain Bacteria; phylum Vulcanimicrobiota; class Vulcanimicrobiia; order Vulcanimicrobiales; family Vulcanimicrobiaceae; genus JABEUX01. The sequence goes on along the minus strand of JBMFXH010000182.1, from coordinate 584 downwards.
TGCCCTTCGGGCGTGCGTGCGATGACGCGCGCTCGCGCATCGACGTGTGCATAAACAAAATGTCCGCCCATGCGATCTCCGACGCGTAAGCTGTATTCGAGGTTGACGCGCTCGCCGGGAACCAGCGATCCCAACGAGCTCCGCTCGATGCTCTCCGGAACAACATCGAAAGCGACGCGGTTGCCGAGGATCTCGGTAGCGGTAAGGCAGACGCCGTTCACGGCGATGGAATCCTTTACCTCGGGGCGCTCGCGTTCCACGCCCTCGCATTCGACGATCAGGCGCATCCCGCCGCGCTCGTCGCGTTGGGTCGATTCGACGCGCCCGGCGTACGCGATCAGGCCGCTAAACACGATCGCCCCCCGTCGTCCGTGCGCCGCTCGCTCCCAATAAATGCTGATTGATCGCGATGACCTCGTCGGCAAATTCGGGGTAGGAACGAACGTCGATCCCCGCAGCACGTAAGAGACGTTCACCGTGCGCTTCCACAAAGAGCGCCGGTTCGGCATACGCATAGACGACACGCGGAATTCCGACATCGAGAATTCGCGTCACGCAAGAGCGCCGAGGCGAGAGACGCGCTC
>JBMFXH010000181.1:0-4438 GCA_049964475.1 Vulcanimicrobiaceae bacterium | reverse complement strand
CTGCAAAGCCCCGAACGGAAACGGCGTCAACGACGCTCTCGTCGAATTGCTGCTGATGATCGACGCCCTCCGGCGCGCCTCGGCGGCGCGCATCACCGCCGTCGTTCCCTATTACGGCTACGCCAAGCAAGACAAGAAGACCAAGCCGCGCGAGCCAATCTCGGCGAAAGTCGTCGCGAACTTGCTGAAGACCACGGGAACCAAGCGGGTGGTCACGATGGATCTCCATGCGGCGCAGATTCAAGGCTTCTTTGATATTCCGGTCGATAATTTGATGGCGATGCCGACGCTCTGCAACCACCTCAAGCGCGAGGGACTCAGCGACGACCGCATCGTCGTCGTCTCGCCCGACGCCGGCGGCGTCCACCGCGCCGAACTCTTTGCCAAGCGGCTCAACGCCTCGCTCGCCATCGTCTTCAAGCGGCGACCGCAACCCGACGTCTCCGAAGTCACCGATATCGTCGGCGACGTCAACGGCAAGATTGCGGTGATCGTCGACGATATGATCTCGACCGGCGGAACGCTCGCAAAGGCTGCCGAAGCAATCAAGGCGCGCGGCGCGACGAGCGTCCACACCGTGGCCACGCACGGCCTTTTCGCCGATAACGCGATCGAAGTGCTCGCGAACTCGGTGATCGAACGCGTCATCGTCACCGACACCATCCCGATCTTACAACCTACGGGCGAGAAATTCGTCCAGCTCTCGATCGCGCAGACGTTCGCCGATGCGATCGGCCGCATTACCACCAACCGGTCGGTCTCCGAACTTTTCAACGGCGACTGAGATTACGCTCGATGCGAACTTCGTAGAACCCATCACCGTTTCTTCAAACGACCCACCACGAGAAAGCAGAGGAACCCATGCCTACCAAAGTCCACCTTCTTCCCGTCGAACCCCGCGAAACGACGGGGACCTCCTCGGCCTCTGCGCTGCGCGCAAAAGGGATGGTGCCTGCTGTTCTGTACGGACACGGCGACGCACCCCGCCATCTGGCGATGGAAGGGCGCGCATTCGAAGATCTCGCGGCGCGACACGAGGCAAGCGGCGTCCTCACGCTCGTTCATGCCGGCAAAACGATCGATACCGCGTTGTTGCGCGCCGTTCAGCGCCACCCGGTCACGCGCCGCGTCATCCACGTTGATTTTCAGCGCGTCGGCCTCAACGAAGCGGTCACCGCGCGCGTGCCGATCGCGACGGTCGGGGTTTCGCCGGGCGTGAAAGAATTCGGCGGCGTGATGGACCTGCTCTCGCACCACATCGAGATCGAGGGCCCTGCCGACCAGCTTCCCGAGCATATCGATATCGATGTCAGCGAACTCGGCGTCCACCGCCATATCAGCGCCGGCGATGTCAAACTGCCGAAGGGTTTCCGGCTAATCACGACGCCCGATACCGTGCTCATAACGGTCGAAGCGTCGAAGACCGCTCGCCAGGTCGAAGAGAGCGCGACCGCCCCGCCAGAGCAGCTTGAACCCGAAGTGCTCGGCCAAAAGAGCGAGAGCAAAGCATAAGCGATCGGAGCGAAACGCCCAGCCTGATCGTCGGGCTGGGCAATCCCGGCACAGAGTACGAGGCAACGCGCCACAACGTCGGCTTCATGATCGTCGACGAATTGGCGCGACGCTTCGGCGTGACGAATTGGCGCCAAAAAGATCAGGCCCGGCAGGCACTCGTGCGCGATCGCAACGTGCTGCTCGTAGAGCCGACCTCGTACATGAATTTGAGCGGGGTGCCGCTTCGCTTGATCTCGTCGTGGTACCGCACGCCGCCCGAACGCATCCTCGTCATCAGCGACGACATGGATCTCCCGCTCGGCCGCCTGCGCATGCGCGCCTCGGGCGGGCACGGCGGGCACAACGGCTTACGTTCGATCATCGGCACGATCGGCGAAAATTTCGCTCGCTTGCGCGTCGGCGTCGGTCGTCCGGAGGGCGGCGATAGTATCGATTACGTGCTCGGCGCTTTTCCGGTTGCGCAACGCGATACGCTCGCACGCACGATCGTCGCCGCAGCCGACGGCGCGGAGCGTTGGCTCGCCGAGGGAACCGAGCGCACCATACCGAGCGTCAACGCATTTCGCGCCGACTAAACCGGCGCCTACCTCTGCCGATTCTCTAGGTAGGGGGAGCGAAATCACAGGTGAACGGACGAGCATTTTCGGGGACGACGTTCGTACTACGGTGCGACCGCGAGACCGCGGATTCCGGAACGGCGACGCTTTTTGCCGATATCGACGTTTTGCGCGATGAAGGTATCAACGCCGTCATCGTCGCTCCCGATACGTCGAGCGCCCGTTCGCTGGTCATGCGCATGAATCTCTCGCGGAACCGCGCCGTCGGCGTTACCGGTGCCGATGGTGCGCTGTTGCCGCGTGGCGCCGACGGCGTCGGCGCGGTGCAACCGGAGATACTGCTCGCTTTGCTCGACGCCGGTTTCGTGCCGGTCGTCGAACCGATGGCGTACGCACCGATCGCCGCCTGTGAAGAGTCGGTCGAGGCCGACGACGTCGCGCGGGCGATCGGCGTCGCGCTCCGCGCTTCGCGGGCGATTTTCTTTCATCGCTCCGGCGCGATTGCAAACCCGCTCACGAACGCTCCGATCCCGGAGCTAACCGCCGCCGAAGCGCTTGCGCTCGCCGACGACGATCGTTTTGCACCCGACATTCGCGCGACGATGCGCGCGGCAGCACGTGGCGTACGCGGTGGTATCGGCGCTGCCGAGATCTGCGATGGTCGCATCGCGCACGCAGCGGTCATCGAACTCTTAACCGAACAACACTTAGGGACGCGCGTTACCGGCGGAGTCGTCCTCGCCGCTTGAGCGTACGGGCACCGACGAAAAGTCGGTGCCCGCATGCAGTTGTTAGAGTCCCGCGACGCCGTTGGGTGTACCGACGCCGGTCGGTCCGTCGTAGCCGACTTCCGCGTTGCAAACATAGGCATACGTGCAGGTGCCGTTGCTGCCCGAGGTTACATCGTTGAAATCGGAGGTGTGCGAGTAGGGGTAGGATCCGTAGACGACCGACGAGGCGTTGCCGGCAAGCGCATACGCCGATGCGATGACGGGGCTCGCAACGCTCGTGCCGCCGAAGACGAGCCAACCGGTATTGCGTTTCGACCCGTAGCTATCGTAGACGGCGACGCCGGTATTGGGATCGGCATCGGCCGAGACGTCGTTATTGGTGCGATTCGGGCAAGCAAAGACCGATCCGCTCTGCCACGAGGGCTTCGCGACGTAGGCGCTGCAACCGCTGCCGCTACCGCTCCACACCGTTTCGCTCCAGCCGCGTGCGTTGCTCGCTTTATTGAGCGTCGTTCCACCGACGGCGGTTACCGTCGCGTAGGAAGCCGGCTGTTCTGCTCCGGTGCCGCTATCGCCGGCGCTCGCCGTGATCGCGATGCCGGGATGATCGTACGCAGAATTCGTTGCGTTCGTCTCGCTGCCGCCGTAGCTATTGCTGATCTCGGTCGCTCCCAGCGAAGCGGCCGTGTTGACGGCGGTATCGAGATCGCTGTTCGATGCGCTGCTCGCTTCGACGAGCAAAATGTGGCAGTTCGGGCAGACTGCCGAGACCATATCGAGATCGAGCGAGATCTCTTGACCCCAGCTCGAATTGCCGCGCGGATAGCTTCCTTGGACGCCGTTTTGGTTGACCTTCTTGAAGCAACCGTTCGCGGTCGTACAGGCGGGAATGCCGAATTGCGAACGATAGACGTTCACGTCGTTCTCGGCATTCGGATCGTCGTAGGCATCGACGATGGCGACGGTTTGGCCGCTGCCCGCCGTCGTCGAGGGGAAGGAATAGGCCGAGCGCAGATCGCTCGGGCCGTAACCTGCCGGCGTTGACGAGGTCGCGCCGGGGCGGCTCATCGTCACGCGCATCGAGGGATCGACCGGCGCGCCGACATCGGTTCGCATTAATGCGAAGCAACGTGAGTAGCCGACGGGAACCGGGCCGCCGCACGATTCGACGACGTTATTCGGCAGGACGGGCTGCGAGGGTAGCGTCGCGGTTGGGGAGAGCGGAGCCATCCCCGTCGAAGCGTTCCCCGAGCAGGCAGCGAGGGCTACGAGCGCGGCAACAGCGAGCGCTCGTGAGAAGCGTTGGTACACGTAGTGTCCTCCAGGATGTTCAGCAATGAGACGTATTCGAGAGCGCAGCAGAGCGTTAAGAATACGTTAAGGGCTCAATGCGACAAAACGCGCCTTCCTCCTTTTCCGGTGAGGGTCGTTTCGCTGTATTTTTCCCGCGCGATCCGGCTATCGGCAGGGGTCGGGGCGCCCCTCGATGCGCGCGATACGGGCGCCGAGCGGCGGGTGCGGATCGACGAAGATCAGCGCCGCGGTGCTCGGGCAGAGTCCGTCGACGCGGTGGTCGCCCTGCCGGACTAGAGCGCGCACCGCAGCGGCCGGGTCGTGCGTCATCGCTACCGCCGC
>JBMFXH010000180.1:0-4527 GCA_049964475.1 Vulcanimicrobiaceae bacterium | reverse complement strand
ATATCGAGGGAGGCCGTTCTCCCCTCCTCCGTCGCAGCAATATCGAGAAAGACGAGTTCGTCGGCTCCCTCGCGTTCGTAGCGCCGCGCGAGTTCTACGGGATCTCCCGCGTCGCGCAGCCCTTCGAAGTGCACGCCCTTTACGACCCGCCCGTCGCGAATATCGAGACAGGGAATGATACGCGGAAGCACGCTCATCCTCGGAAACTCGCCTGCAGGCCGCGCAGCAGCGCGAGGAGCGTTGCAGTCGTCGGCGTCGCTACGTCGACGCGCGCTCCGAGTTCGACGGTCGCACCGAGGATCGGCTCGATCTCCAACGGTCGTCCCGCTAAAACATCTTGGAGCATCGAGGTGCGAACGTCGCTCAAGCGCGCAGCATACTCCATCCGCCGTTCGATATCGATCTCGCCGACCACGCCGAGCGCTCGTCCGACGGCGAGCGTTTCGCCGATCGCTCGCGCGACGAGCTCGCGCGTCGGCGGGAACGCCAGCATCGGCGCAATCGAGAGACGCGTCAAGGAACTCACCGCATTGAGCCCCACGTTATTGGCGAGTTTTGCCCAGAGAACGCTGCGAATTTCGGTGCTTTGCTCCGGCGTTAAACCGGCGTGCTCCATCGACTCCATCAGGGGCTGAATGTATCGCTCGGCGCTACCGCCCGGTGCGATTGGGGCGAGGACGTAACGCGTGCCTCCGCTCTGCACGATCGAACCGGGTCGCTCGATGTGTCCGGAGACGTGTACGACTCCGCCGATCGTCCGGCGATCGTCGAAGAGCGATCCCACCGCCGAGTCGGGATCGACGCTCTGCAGCGAAGGTTCTCGGGTAAACCAAAAAGGGACGCCGTTCTGCAACGTCACCACGCACGCCCCACCCTGTGAGAGCCGTTGAAGCGCTCCATGGAGCTCCGCCATTTGATGGGCCTTCACGCAGAGCAGCGCGAGATCGAAGCCGCCGAGTTCATCGAGTTCTGCGATGAGCGGTACGCGAACGCTGTACTCGCCGAGGTCGCCGCGGACGTGGAGTCCGGAGCGGGCGATCGCTGCGGCGTGTGCCCCGCGCGCGAGAACCGCAACCTCGGCGCCGCTACGGGCCAGCGTTGCAGCGAGGAACCCCCCGATGCCGCCGGCCCCGATGACGACTATACGCATCGAGAGCGAGCTCTGGAGGCGACGGGCAGATTCGAACTGCCGAATGGGGCTTTTGCAGAGCCCTGCCTTACCACTTGGCTACGTCGCCGGATTGGAGCGGGTAGTGGGAATCGAACCCACGCATCAACCTTGGGAAGGTCGCAGGCTACCATTACATCATACCCGCATGTACACGGCGCGCGATGTTCTGTGCTGCCTTCCACGCGTCCTATCAACGCGGGCGCGAGGGAAATGGTTGCCGGACGAACACCCGAGGAGGGACTCCTCCGACCCAGAAAGGGCACGTTCGTGGATTGGATCTATAATTATCCGACCTGGGCCCTTGCGATCACGGCGATCTCGGTCGCATGCTTCCTCGCTGCCCTCGGCCTTTCGCTCTTTCAACGGCGCACGTCGTGGGGCAGCATCACCCATAACGACGTCGCCGGGCCGATCGTCGCGACGATCGGGACGATCCTCGCCGTGATCCTCTCGTTTATGGTCGTCACCGTGTGGCAAGAATTCGATCGATCCGCAGCAACCGTACAAAATGAGGCGGCGGCGCTTGGAGATCTCTACCATCTCTGCGAAACGCTTCCGAAGAGTTTTGCTGCCCCGTTAAGGACGGATATCGTCCGCTACTTGCGAGCGGTCGTCTACCGCGAGTGGCCGGCGATGCAACGCGGTGGGTTTAGCCGCTTGGCGCGTGACCGCGCGCACGCCATCATGGAGCGCGTCGCGAGTTTTCGTCCCGCCGATCCGCGCCAGGCTGCGCTCCTCGCATCGATGCTCGACCTGACGAATCGCTTCGTCGACCAGCGTCGCACTCGGCTCTTCGATAACCAAGAGAGCATCCCGCCGGTTCTCTGGGGAATGATGCTCTTCATCGCCTGCATCACCGTCGGCGGCACCTACCTCTTTCGCGTTCAGAGCCAACCCGCGCACTACGCCATGACGATGCTTCTTGCGGCGACGATCGTCGCCACAATGGTCGTTATCGCCGAGCTCGATCTTCCGTTTCGCGGCGATATTCATATCGCTCCGGCGGCGTTCGTCCGTACCCGCCTGGTCGCGAATTCGCAATTATAGAATCTCGAGCCGGCGCGAACTTAGATGACGTTAATCGCTCGCGAGACGACCAGCGCGATCGTCACGAATGAGATCGACGCCTCCACGAGCATCAACATTTTGGCAGACCTGGTGATCGGCATGGTGTCGGTCGGGCTAAACGCCAGCGCATTCGTGAACGCGACGTAGAGATAATCGAGAAAGAGCGGCTTCCATTCCGGATCGACGCAGCGAACCCGACGTGCATCGACCATCATTTGTGGAAAGAGAAAACTCGCGCGAAGATCGGCCGAGGCGTTGCGTGCCTGGCTACGCTGCCAAGGTCCACCGCCATCGACCTCCCAAAACCACAACGCGTAGACCAACACGTTCGTCGTCCAGATCTGTGCGCCCGAGAGCAACAATCGTTGGCCGGTAATGCCGGCGGCGCCCTTCGCGTGATGCGAAAATGCATCGATCAGGAGCAAGAGCACCGATAAGACGTTGAAGAGATTCAATAACACGATCGACGCGATGGAAGCTACGCGATGGAGGCGCGTTTCGTCATCGCGGTCCGGAGCGAAGACCGAGAGCGGCACCAATACGGCAAGAACGACGATCGGCGCGAACCATGCCGGGCCGAAAACCAATCGTTGCGGCAACAAAACGTACAACACCAGCGCCCCGATCGCCGCGAGGGAGGCATGCCAACGCGGCTCGTCGATTGCCTCGGCGTGCGGGCGATTGCTTCGTCGCTCGGCGTTCGATTGCTCCATCGATGCGGGGGATTCAAAGGCGCGCTGGAAAACCCCGCCAGGCTGCAACCTCATCGCCTGCATCGCGGGTTCGAGTGACGTTTAGAAAGGATAAAATATGGGATCGATGATTGAGTTTACGCGCCCCGACGGCGCGAAGGCACCCGGTTACCTCGCCGAGCCGGCTGGCCCAAAGTCAGCTCCCGGAGTCGTCATGCTCGAGGAATGGTGGGGGGTAAACGACCAAATTATTTCCACCGCCGAGCGCATGGCCGCAGCGGGCTTTCGCGTGCTGATTCCCGATCTCTATCGCGGGCGCGTCGCCGCAACCGGCGATGAAGCGAATCATTTAATGCAGGGGCTCGATTTCACCGATGCGGCGATGCAAGACGCACGCGGCGCAGCGCAGTACCTCGCTGCAAACGGGAAAAAGGTCGGCGTCATTGGGTTCTGCATGGGTGGAGCGTTAACGATGCTCTGCGCGATGCACCTCACGGAGTTCTCCGCGGCGATCCCGTTCTATGGTTTTCCGCCCGAAGAAGCCGGTGACCCCGGTTCGATAAAGATTCCGCTGCAAGGCCACTGGGCGCTACGCGACGAGTACTTCCCAATCGCGCGCGTCGACGCGATCGAAGCGCGCCTTCGCGAGACGCACGCGCCCTACGAGTTCCATCGCTATGATGCCGGCCACGCCTTTTCAAATCCCGGAGGCATCGGCAACTTCAACGAAGCCGCAGCGGAGCTGGCCTGGAAGCGCAGCATCGACTTCCTCCACCGCACCCTCGCGGGATAAACTCCGGACGAGCGCTATGCTCGCCGACGCGCCCAATGGTCAGGCCTTATCGGAGTATCGGCGGTACCGCCGATACTCCGACTGCTTTTTAGTGCTGGTAGAGCTTCCCGGCGTCGACCGGAATCGAGCGGAGCGCACCGGCCTGTAGGTGCCATTTTTCGAGCAAGCGATCGTAGGTCCCATCGGCGACCATCGCACGTAGCGCTCCGACGATAGCGGTTCGCAAAGCGATGTTGCCTTTACGGACGGCGATCCCATAGGGAATCTGATTGAAGGGGCGACCGGCGACCACGAGTTTCCCATCTCCGACCGTGCGGGCCAAATAACTAACGATCGGAAAATCGGCGATATGAATTGCGACGCGTCCGGCGAGCAACGCACGAGCGCCCTGCTCGTCCCCCGCGACCGAGACCACGTGAACGCCGCCAAGCCCGAGCGAGCGGCAGCGCGCGGATTGTTCTTTGAGCGCGGTAAACTGAAACGTTCCGACCTCTGCGCTTGCGGTAAGGCCGCAGAAGCCGGCGAGCGTAAACACGTTGTGGGGATTCCCGGCGCGCACCATAATTGCCGTACCGGAGAGAAAGTAATCGACGAAATCGGCGACCTTCTCGCGCATCGGCAGATCGAACATCGACGAGATTGTAAAATCGACTTTCCCCGCGGCGACCGCATGGAGTAGATCTCCGAACGGCATATTCACGAACGAGGCCGGACGTCCGAGGCGTTTGGCGATCTCGCGTGCGATGTCGGCATCGAAGCCGTGCACGCGACCGCCGGGCCGGCGATAGAACTCTAGCGGCGGG
>JBMFXH010000179.1:0-4528 GCA_049964475.1 Vulcanimicrobiaceae bacterium | reverse complement strand
GCAGCGGGCGGGGTTAGTCGGTAGAGCACGGGGATCGGGCGACGGGGAATCCCTCGCGAACTCGGGTTTTTGGTAACGGTTGGGTACTGCCGGGACCCCACTTAGAGAGTTCGATTCCCGTTAGCGCTACCAACTCGAGGCCCGAAATCACTACAAATTTCGGGCCGCTGCTTTTGCGCTGCTACAGTCGGGATACAACGGCTGCTAGCTTCTTGAGCGATCGCTTCGTGTTCGATGCCGAACTGCTCGGGCGCCAGTTTGTTGCCATCTGCGTCCGCAAAGTACATCGAATAGACGATCTTCTCGTACGGAACGATTTCGTGAAATTCTCCTCCGGTGTAATAGTCTTGGCCGTCGGGCGTGCGCATCTAGTACAAAAACGTGCCTCCAACCCGAAAATCGCTACGGCAGGACGGCGAGGTGAAGCCGTGCGATCCCCACCAATGCTGCACGAACTTCGGTTCGATATATGCTTTCCAGACGAATTCTCGCGGTGCGTCGAAAATGTGCTCGACAACCATGCGCTAAACGTCGCCGACGGTGTTGTTTGCCATGTTCTGCCTCTGCTTCTTTCATGCGTTGAACGACCGCATCAAGCCTGTCAAAACGCTCTTCCCAAAGTTGGCGATGCCGTAGTGCCCAATCGCTCACCGTTTTGACCGACTCGGCCCGCAGGGCACACAAGTTTTCGCGTCCGCGTTTTTCTTTGACGACGAGCTTAGCGCGAACCAAGTACGCTCTATGCTTCGAGATCATCTGCTGCGAGAGGTCGAACGGCTCCGACAGCTCGCGCACGGTCGCCGCGCCGCGGGAAAGCCGGTGAATCATCGCCCGTCGCGTGCCGTCGGAAAGAGCGGTGAAGGTCACGTTCAGTTAATCTACAACCAAAGGGGAGTGTGTTCCGTCGGCGACGTCAAGAGGAGCGGGTCGACCTTCTTCGCCCTCCGAAGACGTCAGAGTGCATGTTCTCGCGCAGCCTGCCGCGTTGTCGCCACTTCGGGCGTGAAGCCTAAGCTCTGCGCAAGCGATCCGTCCAGAACGCCGGACCAGGGGTTGGTAAGAGGCGTTGCCGCAGGATCCATGGGCTTACCGGCTATCTCGCTCAGTTCGAAGATCGTCATCGGCGCATCGTCCACTGCGTTCACGATCCTGCCGTCGAGGACGCCTTTGAGGGCCATCATCGCGAACGTTACAATATCACGGTGGTGAATCATGCTTAGGCGGTTGGCCGTATGAAGCTTCAGTAACTGTGCGATGTGTGGGATTTGCGCAATGTGTCCATCCTCGTCGCCGTAGACGAAGCCGAAGCGCAAGATCGACCAGTTCAAGCCGCTCTCTTGCAGCAGTTTCTCGGCTGCGACCTTGCTGGCAGGGTAGTCGCGTACCGGTGCTACCGGATCGCTTTCGAGTGACGGCCTGGAACCGTTCTCGTTGTAAACGAGACCGGTGCTCGCCATAATAAATCGTGCATCGGCGGCGTGTTCCTTGGCAGCCGCGATCAGATTTCGCGTACCGTCAACGTTGACGCGCCGGATTTGCTCCGCTTCCGTTGTGCGCAGAATTGCGGCAAGATGAATGATCGCCCTCGTGCCCTTTACGGCCTCTATCAGAGAAGCCGGATCGAGGATATCGCCTTCAATCGCGGTTATGCCTGAAGGAACCATCTTGCCCGCGCGCACGAGGGCGCGACAGTCGATGCCCGCTGCCACAAGGCGAGGCAGCAGACGGGTGCCGACGAGGCCGGTGCCGCCCGTAACGAGCACGGTCATGATTTCTCTCCTTTGTTGAGAAGGCTGTTGAGTCGGTCGGTGCCGATGCTGAGCACGCGCGTGACGGTTGCAAGATCATCTTCGGAGACACCCTCGAACGCGGTTCTCAGGATAAGGTCAATCGGATCGGGAAGCTTGGCCCACAGGGCCCTCCCCGCCGGCGTGATCGAGAGCATCTTGTGACGCTGGTCTGCCGGGTCGGTCGTCTGTTTGACGAACCTCTTGCGTACGAGCGTCGAGACGACTCCGCTCAGCGTCGCTTTCTCGATCTGTAACAGCGTCAGGAGTTCGCGCTGCGCAAGCTGCCCGTCACGGACAAGGTGCCAAAGCACATACCATTGCGTCGATCCGAGATCGTACGGCCGCAGCGTCGCGTCGATGACCGCGCGGGCCGCAAAATGATACTTCTTGGCCCAGGCTCCGGCGGATTGGTGATGGTCCGGTTTCAAACGACACTCCATAGTTCGCTACCAAACTAATATAATCTGGTAGCGAGGGAATTGTCAAGGTGCTCGCGTCCGGCTCATCGATCGCATGTTCTGCACGGCGTAGTGCCGCGAAGCATCAAGCCGACACAAGGTACCACGTCGTCGCCGTTCCGCAAACCCACGTTCGCTCCGATGGGTTCCAACGGCGGTGAACGAGATTTGGAGTATGGGCTTCATGCACGACCGACTTGCCGACAAACGCTCGTACCGTCTCTTGAACATCGCCGACATCTTCTCGCGCGAATGCGTGGCCACGGAAGTAGCGCAATTTTTTCGCTCTGAAGATGTCGTACGAGTGTTGAAGAACGCGTGCCGGGAACGCGGCCTTCCCAAAGCAATCCGTTGTGATAACGAAACAGCGTTCGTCGCGACGCCGGTTGATCGGTGGGCGTATGCGAATAGGGTGCAACTCGATTTCTCGCGGCCGGGGACGCCGACCGACCATGCGTTTATCGAATCGTCTAATGGCGGCGTCCGGCTCGAGTTTCTCAACTCCTCGTACTTCGAAACCCTCGACGAGGCCCGTCGAGCTGCACGAATTTTGCGGATCGCGTATAATGAATTCCGAACGCACTCCATGTTGGCTAACAAAACGTCAAACGAGTATGCGCGATCGGTAGAATCGAACCCTATGTGCCGATTTTACACAGTTCGGAACGGTCCATGAATCGGGTCAGGGTCACTCTCCCTCAGGAGTAACCTATCAGGGTGTCCGTGAAACCGGGTCAAGACCACTCGTTCGTGGGGGTGCTTACTACACGAGAGTCCTGATCGTCGCGGGCGGGTCGCATGGCGACATCCTGCCGTTCATCGCACTTGGCCGGGAGTTTCAGTGAAGCGGCCACATAAGGCGCGCTCGTATACCCACGGTTATTTCGCGGCGTTGGCCGAGGAGGCTGGCCTGCCTTTTCGTGGCGGTGGTACGCGCGAAGAACATCTCGAGATCTTGCAAAATCCCGATATCAACCATCCTTTGCGGGGTATCAAGGCCATTGCCGATATAGTGGACTGCTCGGGTCAGTCGGTGTTTGACGCGATGGAAGCCGGCATCGCGCCGGGCGAAACCATCATCGTAAACTCCGTGCTGGCGTTCGCTGCTCGCTCGGTGTCGGAATTCCATGGCGTTCCTGTAGAGACCGTCTATCTTCAGCCAATAGTTTTGCGTGACAGCCCCGATATTCCTCAAGGAGGCGTCATGCTCGCAGCATGGCACGGCGCTCTGCGGTTGCTCAAGAAAGGTGATCGTCCGCCGTGCGCATCCCCAAACCATGTCATCGAAGAAGAGGTCGCGCCCCAGACTCTGCGGCCGAGTCCGTTGTGCGACGCCACTCCAGATGTTCACGATGGTTCTCATCGAGCAGAGCGAAGAATGGATGACAGAACGAAGCACCGTCAATCAATTGGGGGAACCTAGGTTAAATAATGTTGCGAACTACACCCTTTCTTTTATTCGACGGCGATTGCGCGGAGGCAATGACCTTCTATCGTGAATCGCTTGGTGGTGAGTTGACGCTTACCAAACTTGGTGATACGGCGATGAAGGACATGTTTCCTAAAGAAAAATGGGACAGGATCATCAATGCAAAGCTAAAACGTGGACCCATAGAAATTTCAGCAGCAGATTGGATGGCATCCCCGCAGTATGAGCCGAGGCACGGAAACACGGCCGCCATATTCGTCCTTGGTGAAGGGTATGACGAATTGCGGGCGGTTTTCGACAAACTCGCTGAAGGAGCGCAAAAAGATAGGTTTCAAGATCTGCACGATCTACCGTTCGGCACCTACGGGCAGTTGTGTGATAAGTACAACGTCCACTGGAAATTCAAGGGAGATAAGCGGTAGTCCCTACTCTGAAAGCTGTACTAGGAAAATTCCGCGCGTAAAAATATCGCAGGTGCTCGGGCCGCAAAAAAGGTTGTGCGCCGATGTCGAAAATGGGGCTTGCCGTTCGACGCCCCGGTAGAACACCCGCAAACAAGGAGTCAAAGATGAAATTCATGGCCCTTCTCAAAGCTACCGCCGACTCGGAGGCTGGGCGCCCTCCGTCACCTGAGCATATGGAGGCGATGATCTCGTTCAACGAACAACTCGCAAAGGACGGCGTCTTGCTCGCCGCCGAAGGCCTACGCGCCTCTTCGAAGGGCACGCGCCTGCGATTCGACGGTGGGCGCGCCACAGTCACCGATGGTCCGTTCGCGGAGACCAAAGAGCTGGTCTCCGGATTCTGGATCGTGCAAGGCAAGTCGCGTGAAGAGGTCGTCGAACGCTTTG
>JBMFXH010000178.1:0-4611 GCA_049964475.1 Vulcanimicrobiaceae bacterium | reverse complement strand
ATTGAAAATATAGCGACGGGCGAACTTCATTTAATTCCTCGAGAAACCGGTCGTCCCTCGCTATTCGCTTACCGTTGGTGTTAATCATGACGAATGGAATGCCGCGCGATTTCGCCGAGCGGACGAAATCGATGATTCGTGGGTGGATGGTCGGTTCTCCACCGGAAAACTGGACCACTTCGGGGGCGCCTTCGGTGCGCACGAAATCGTCGAGTATAGACTCGACCTCTTCCATCGTCAAGCTGAAGCCCGGGCGCGCCGATGCAAAGCAGAGCGGACAGTTCATATTGCAAGCGCTATTGACTTCAATGATTCCCAGGCACGCGTGCTGCTGATGATCGGGACAGAGTCCGCAATCGAGCGGGCAGCCGTTCTTGATTTCGGTACCGTAAGCCAGGGGCAACGTACCTGGCTTGTTGTATTTGGCAAAGTTCACGTACATCTCGGCATCGCCGTAGACCAGCGCCTCAAAGGGCCCGCATTTCGGGCAACGCTTTACCATATATACCTTATTATCGCGAAGCAAGATTTTGGCGTCGATCACCTTGCGACAATCGGGGCAGATGCTTCTAGTAAGTTCAAAAAAGACGTAGTCCGCGTCTTTTTTCAAGGGACTAAGGGGTAGCGACGACTGTAGCACAAAACATATCCTTGTCGGAAATTGAATAATAGAGACTGACCTTGCCATCTTTTTCTTGAACCGCTGAAGCGGCAAAAGCAATATCCGTATCGCCTGTCTCGCGCGCCGGAGGCGGTACCATCAGCGGAGCCTCACAGCGTGCTACCACCCGCTCGAATCGCTCGTCGAACACGATCCAGCCGATACGCCACTCGGCCCGCATCGTCGCGCCGTTATAGAACATCACCGGACGCTTGGGATCGGACATGAGCACCGGACCGGTACTCAAATGCCAGGAGTCCCAGCTCTCGTTGCGAGTATCAAACAGCGGTTCGAGCACTGTCCACGGGCCGTCGACCGCTGGTCCCGATGCGAGGCCGATCTTAGAAGCACCGCCGGTCGCGTACTCGAAAAATAGCCGCCACGAGCCGTCGCTGGCTTGCACGATCGTCGCCTCCTTGGGGTTCTCCCATCCCAACTTCATCGTAAGAGCGACGTCACGTTTCACGAGCCCATAGATGTTCGGGCCGCTGGCAAGCAGGAGCTGCCCCCGCAACGCCGCTTGATTCCAACCCGTGTAATAGACGTGATACGTTCCGTGAACCATAGCGACCGTCGGGTCTTCGCAGCCATCCTTGTCTACCGAGTCCGGCCCAGGCGCGAGAACCGGATTGGCGCCCATTTCGAACCGTAATCCGTCAGAAGAGGTGCCGTAATAGATTCGCGCGACCTTCTCGGCGGCGACTTCTGAATGATTGACAGCGCGAACTAAGAGTTTAAATGCGGACCCTTCGCACCAAACGAACGGGCTCAACGTATACATTTCCGAGAGTGGGCTTTGGGCATCCAGTTCGAGAGGCGCGATTCCCGCGACTCCGAATCCCTTGTGAGCGGCGAGATCGGCCATGAGCGCTCCAGTTGAAGTTAGCGTGCTGCCCCATTACGGTACCTCATGCTGGCAGCGAGGGCTGTAAGGGGCCTTACTGACGGCGCCCGCGCGGTCAAACCAACGGCCCCTACATTTGACGCAGTCGATACCGCATGGTTCCTATTCCGATATGGGTCATCGGAGCCACTACTATTCTCGCGAGAGCGATGCGTACTATTGAAACGAGGCGGGCGAAGTGTCGTTACGATCCGAGGCCGACGGCCGAGTTTACGGCGATAGTGCCGATCGCGAAAGCGTTTGCGCTTGCGACCATACGAACTCGGGCCTGGCCGACTGGTGCAAGGTAGACGAAACGCATTCCAGGGATTCAGGTCGACCGGTTAGCAACAAGTTCGCGTACCCCCCGCCCATTCGATGTGGAGCGTTTTGACTTGAGTCAGTAACCCAGCTCACTGCATCCTGCCGCTGCTGCGGGTACCGTAGAAAACATGGCCTCTGATTTGTATCGATCGACGCTTCCCAAGCAGGACCTCGACTCACCGGACGAGCGCATAAGCGGCGCCCTGCAGGAAGCTACGCGCCGAACCGGCATGGTGCCCAATATGTACGCGTTCATGGTGAACGCGCCCGAACTTCTCGAAACGTATCTCTACGGCTACGAAAAATTCCGTAAAGAATCGGGCTTTTCACCCGCCGAGCAAGAAGTTGTATTTTTGGTAATTAGCTATGAAAACGGTTGCGACTACTGTATGGCGGCGCACAGCACGATCGCGGACACCCAATCGCGACTAGCACCCGAGGTTACCGATGCCCTTCGCTCCGGCAAGCCGCTACCTGACGCCAAGCTCGATGCGCTCGCGGTCTTTACGCGCACCATGTTTTCAAAGCGCGGCCGGCCATCGCAAGAGGACGTATCCGCGTTCCTGAAGGCGGGCTACTCGGAAAAACAGGTGCTCGACGTTATTTTGGCGCTCGCCACGAAGACGCTGAGCAACTACTCCAACCACATTTTCGGCACGCCGCTCGATACGGTATTTCAGGCGCGCGTTTGGGAGCCGGCTCGCGTATAGACGCGCGCGGTCAGAAGCGCGACGGCGGCAATTGCGACGACGTTGAGCACGATCGTGAGATGGCTGTTCAACGCCGTCGATCCAAGCGAGATGCCGCCGAAGGCTTTCCCGATCGTCAAGCCCATGACCGCGCCGGCGGCGATCGCGCCAACGGCAAACAACGAAACGAACGTCCATACGATGCGCGGCGGGAACGACTTACGATAAATTGCAACGAGCGGCGGAACTAGGAGATCGCCGTAAATGAATGCGACGTTCGCGCCCAGCGGAATCCCCGCAGCGGCCAAAAACCGTGCAACCGGGACGTTTCCCATCGAACACACAAACGTCAGGACGGCGAGGAGTAGCCCGACAACGAGCAGCAGCAGATACCCCAAATACGGAACGGATCCCACAGCCTGCAAGGCATGAGAAAGCCATGTCTTGGGTACGAGGGCGGCTGCAAAACCGGCGATGAGATAGCCGGTAATGAGCTCCGTGCGCAGCATTTGCACGTCGTTCACTGCCGTCTCGGCGATATCGCGCCAGGTCTGCACCGCGAGCAGCGACGGGCGTGCCGCTGCCGCAGTTTCGCCTTCGCCCGCATAACGCGCGGGATCGGCCGTAAATTCCTGGTAGTGCTTCCGCCCGCACGCAAGATAGGTGCGTCCGCGATACTCGATTGCAAGGTCGGGCTCGCCTTCCATCCCGCAAATCGGGCATCCGCTCACGAGCGTCTGCTCGTCCGGCACCGGCGAAGGATGCTCGCGCGCAAGATGTTCCAGTTCTTCGGGTTTGAACAGAATGGAGATTCCTGTTGTGACCACCGCGATGATGATGATTCCTCCGAAGAATTCCGCGAATGCAAACTTCCACCCTAGCAGCGACCAGAACAGCACCAGGATCGCGACGTTCATATTCGTCGAGGAGATCAGAAACGAAAACACCGAGCGCAGGTCCGCTCCGCGCTGATAGAAGCCGCGCGCAGCCGCAGCGGATCCGTACGAGCAAGACGAAGAAATGATACCAAAGCCCGCAGCGTACAAGATGCCGCGCAAGTTCGGTCCCAAATAGCGGTGGATGGTTCCAGGCGTCAGCGCGACCTGAACGATTGCGGAAATGAGGAAGCCGAAGACGAGCCCATAGATGCTGTCCCACAGGAACGAGAGTGCCTGCAGTAACCCCGCCGCGATGGCATGAAGAACGATCACCTACGTTGCACCTCTCATAAAGCCCGAACCTCGATCTGTTGTTAGATGCGGAGGCAGGATAGCAGCGCGTCCGGCGGACCAAAGATCAGCACGATAGCTGTGTCTACTCGACGGGCCACTAGTTATATTATATTATCATAGAGCGGCTCGCGCTCGCATCGATTCGCGATCGCCGCGGTAATCCGAATTCTCGCTAGCCAAACATGTATTGAAGATCCGACCCACCGGTTGGATAGGCGAACAGCGCTTCCTCGATCGCCGACGCATCGAGCTTGCTGCGAATCGCAAGCGCTAAAATGTTGATCTGTTCTTCCGCGTGCGGTCCATAGATCGCAGCGCCGAGAATTCGGCGGCTCTCTCTTTCGATGATGACTTTGTAGTCGGCGCGCTTTTCCAGCAAACGGCGCGACGAGTACCAGCTCGACATATCTCCACGCAATACTTCGAACGAGATGCCTTCCGCTTTTGCCGCATCTTCATCGTGCCCCACCATTGCGAGGGCGGGAATCGTATAGACGACGCTGGCAAGACCCGTAAAATCCGCGGTTCGATGGTTGCCGTCGAGTAAATTTGCGGCAACGATGTCGCCTTCGTCGCCCGCAACGGGGGTTAGTTGTAGGCCGCCCCCATCGGCAGCATCGCCGGCGGCATACACGTGCGGGTTACTCGTGCTTTGAAAGTACAGGTTTACCTTAACACCGCGCTGCGTCCGTTCGATACCCGCGACTTCTATGTGCAGGTCATCTAAATTGGCGACGCGACCGGCACCGTGGACCGCAACGTCGGCCGTGAACGTTTGCTTCACTCCGTTGACTTGGGCGTGAGCAGTGACGCCGCCCCCCC
>JBMFXH010000177.1:0-4621 GCA_049964475.1 Vulcanimicrobiaceae bacterium | reverse complement strand
CCCTTCGAACGGAAACTCGTCGGGTTGGATTGCGATCCGCGCAGCGCGCAGACGCGCGACGAGCGCTTCGTACTCCGCGCACGCGAAGGCAACGTGCGCTTTTTTTGCGGGGCGAAAATCGGGATCGACGCCGAGATGCACGGCGACCGAACCGCTGCGAAACCAGAGCCCGCCGCGTGCGAGCAGCTCGGGTGGTTTGGGGAGCTCGCGCAAAGCGAGGAGCGCGCCGTAAAAGGCGCGCGCCGCTTCTTCACCCCCTGCGGGGATCGCGATCTGCAGATGGTCGACCCGGGTCGATGCGTAGCGCTTCATGGCGGCGTGCTTCTCCAACGAAGCGCTATGCAGAGGTCAAGCCGGAAAAACGACGACGCAGCGCTCCGGCTCCACGCCCTCGGATTCGGTGCGAATGCGAGCATCCTCCGAGATCGTCATGTGCACGATCTTGCGCTCCGAAGGCAGCATCGGATCGAGTTTGCTCGGCTTGCCGCTGCGCACGACTTCCTCGACGGCATCGAGCGCGATCTCTTTGAGGCGCTCCGCGCGACGGGCGCGATAGCCCTCCGCATCGATCGTGAAATAGCGACGATTGCCGCGGTTCCCCGCGTTGATGATATTGTTGAACACCAAGTTGATCGCTTCGAGGGTGTTGCCGTGGCGGCCGATCAACATCGCGAGGTCGGGGCCGTTGACCTCGAAATACTCGCCCTCCTGTCGCGGAATATAGGAGATATCCGAAGCGCCGACACCCATCTTCGAAAGCATCTCGGTCAGCAGCGTGTGTGCGCCCTTCGCATCCTCGGGAACCGGTTGCGCTTTTCCGGAGGGCCCGTTGGAGCGCGGGCGCCCGCCGCCGCGGAAGGGACGACGGCCACGGCCGCCACCACCGCCGCTGCCGGGGATCGCGCGGTCGCGAATGTGCGCCGGCTGTTCTTCAAACTCATAATCGTCTTCGTAGAGCATCAGGACTTCGCGCCTTTCTTTTTAACAGAGCCGTTGTTGAGTGCGGGCGACGTCGCCGCACCCTTTTTCTTTGAGGTCTTCGCAACGCGTTCGTCGATCTCGCGCACCGCGGCGGCGACGCCGTCGTCGGAAGTGATCGCACGATCGCTATCGATTGCACCGAGCGGTTCGTGGTATTGCCGCAACATGTAGAACTGCTGCGCCATCGTCAGGACGTTGTACGAGAGCCAATAGAGAACCATCGCCGACGGCCACTGCTCGCGATAACCGAAGAACCCGATCATCAACGGCGAGACGATCTGCATGATCTTATTGGTATTGGCTTGCTGCGGATCGGTCGCCGGCATCGTCGTGAAGCGCAGACTGACGTACTGCGAGATCATGTAGAGCACGATGAGCAACAGATCGGGCTGCGCGAGGCTCTGGGCGAAGATCGCCGGGAAATGCGCCGAGAGCGCGGTGCCGATCCACCAGAATTTCGTTTGCGCGTAGAGGTCGCGATGTAAGATGACGACCCAGAAGACGCTGAAGAGAATCGGCAGCTGCACCAGCATCGGCAAACAGCCCGCAAGCGGATTGACGTTGTGCTCTTTATAGAGCTTCATCGTCTCTTCTTGGAGTTTCTTGGAATCGTCTTTATAGCGCGCTTGCAGCTTCTTCATCTCGGGTGCAACTTTTTGCATCGAGATCATCGCTTTGAACTGCGCGACGTTGAGCTTCCAGAAGACCAAGCGAATCAGCAGGGCGAGCACGACCAGGCTCACGCCGAGGTTGTGCGTGTAGCGGTCGATCCCCAGAACCAACCACGAAAGCGAATTGACGATCGGGTCGAGTATCGAGGCGGCGAAGATTGGCGTCACCGGGGTCCTTTCAACGAGATGGTCGGGGGAACGGGATCGTACCCCGATGCGTGCCACGGGTGGCAGCGCAAAAGCCGGAGCAGAGCGAGCCAGGCTCCCCGCGGCACTCCGAAGCGTGCGATCGCTTCAGCTGCATACTCCGAACAGGTCGGCGTGTAACGGCAGGCCGGCGGAAAAAGCGGGGAGAGGAGGCGCCGATAGAGCGCGATCGCCGCAATCGCGGCGCGCTGCGCGAGCGTCATCGGGTCGCCTCGAAGACGGCACGCTCGAGGTCGGCGTAGCTCATGCTTGCGCTCGCCGGCTTGGCAACCAGCAAGAGGCGGCCCGGAGCCGGCTCGGCGAGCCGAGCCTGGATCGCGGCTCCCAGGCGCCGCTTGACGAGGTTGCGGACGACCGCCCCGCCGACGCTCCCGGAGACCGAGATCCCCACGACGGGGACCGCCCCATCGCGACCGCGATCGGAGAAAAGCGAAAAGGCCGACGTCTCGACACGTCGGCCGCTGCGGCGCAAACGATGGAAATCGGCTCGCCGCTTCAGGGTCTCGTAGCGGCGCATCGGCACGGGGTGCTCTCTACCGCCTAGACGCTGAGGCGGTGACGCCCCTTCTTGCGCCGACGTGCGAGCACGTTGCGGCCGTTCTTCGTGCGCATGCGCTCGAGGAACCCGTGGACGCGCTTGCGGCGTCGATTGTGCGGCTGGTACGTCCGCTTCATAATGTTGTAGCTCCTAGGTGGGACATTGAAAAGGCCGCCGATGGGCGGCAGACGGCTTAGGGAGTATAGGCAGGGGAAGGCCCGTCCGTCAAGCAGGGGCGCTCTCCACACCTGTTGAGAAAGCTGTGTATAGGGAGGCCTTTTTCGTCGTTCGGATGCGCCGTTTCGCCTGCTCTGACGGGCTTTTCGGCGCCATCGAGACAATCCCCCGATTGTGGGCAAGGAGCGGGAAAAAGACCGAAAAAGCGTCGGAACAGAGGCTGTGGATAAGTGTACAACTCCGTGGATATTTTCGCAGGGAGATGCCCTCATTAAGCCAAGCCGAGAGACCCACCCCGATGTTCGAAGGCTCCGGCCTTAGGGCATCGATAACGTTCTTAATCAGGCTTGTGAAGGAGCAACGGCATGGCGCTGACGGTCGGCACCTCGGAGTTTTCTACGGAGCTATGGGAGAGCGCATTAGTTGCGTTGCGCGATGCGTTTTCGAAGCCCGTTTTCGAGATGTGGATCAAGCCGATGCATCTGCTTGCCGTCGACGGGAGCGAGCTTTCGTTGGGCGTCCATACCGGCTTCGCGCGCGAATGGGTCGAAACGCGACTCAAATCGCAGATCGTCGAAACGCTCAGCGGCGTCTTCGGCGAAACGGTAACGCTGCGCATTCGCGTCCTCGAACCCGAAGAGATCGCCGGCTTCGCGCAAGCCGCCGCTCCGCTCCGCGAAGAGCGCGCGCCGAGCGCTTCCCCGGCCGAACCGAGCCCCGCCGCTGCGGGAGCGCAGGTGCGCAACCTCGATACGCTGCGCAGCGCCAACCTCAACGTTCGTTACACGTTCGAAGAGTTCGTCGTCGGCAACTCCAACCGCTTCGCGCACGCAGCCGCGCAAGCGGTCGCCTCGGCTCCGGCCCGCGCCTACAATCCGCTCTTCCTCTACGGCGGCGTCGGTTTGGGGAAGACGCATCTCATGCACGCGATCGGTCACCGCGTGCTGCTCGATCATCCCGGGGCGAACCTCGTCTACGTTACCTGCGAGAAATTCACCAACGAATTCATCATCGCGTTACAAAATAACAAAACGCCGGAATTCCGAAACAAGTATCGTCAGGTCGACGTGCTGCTCATCGACGATATTCAGTTCCTCGCCGGAAAAGAGACCACCCAAGAGGAGTTCTTCCATACTTTCAACGCGCTCCACGAATCGGGGCGTCAGTTGATCATCTCCTCCGATCGCCCGCCAAAAGAGATCCAGACACTCGAATCGCGGCTCCGCTCGCGGTTCGAATGGGGGCTGCTGACCGATATCCAGAACCCCGATATCGAGACCCGCGAAGCGATCCTGCGCAAAAAGGCGCAGACCGACCGGATCCCGGTTCCCGACGAGGTGACCTCGTTTATCGCTCGCGTGATCCCTTCGAACATCCGCGAGCTCGAGGGCGCGCTCATTCGCGTCGTGGCCTTCGCCTCGCTCTCGAAGTCCCCGATCACCACCGAACTCGCCAGCGAAGCGCTCAAGAGCCTCATCGCCGATGCCTCGGTCAGCCGAGTCACCATTCCGAAGATCAAAGAGGTCGTCGCGGCCGCGAACGGCCTTACCCTCAAAGAGCTCGATCACCCGCGTCGCGACGCGCGCGTCGCCGGGCCCCGTCAGATCGCGATGTACGTCGCAACCCAACTGACGAATTGTTCGCTCCCCCAGATCGCGCGCGAGTTCGGGAAGAAAGATCACACCACCATTATCTACGCGCGCAACAAAATTAAAGAACAGATGATGCGCGACGAAGCCTTCCGCAACCGGGTCGAGCGCTTAATCGACGCATGCCGGCGCTAACCGCTTTCTTCTCCGGGCCGGGCTCTCCACGAGGCCCCGTACAGGGGCGGTGCACGAAGGTGGATAACAAAACCGCCGCTACGAGCGCCGGAAACTGCGAAGAACCGCTCGCAGCCTTACCCACACGGCCGATGCGATGGAAAGCCGCATCCCCGTAGGCAAAAAGCGAACTTGTTCGCACGCCCCACCGCTCTACTGGTACGACGACGACTTATATACTTAAAAAAGAACGACGGCTTACATGCAAGAGGACGTGAGTAACT
>JBMFXH010000176.1:0-4633 GCA_049964475.1 Vulcanimicrobiaceae bacterium | reverse complement strand
GCCACGTATGCGTTACTGCGGAACCAAAAACCGAAGCCCGCACACGGAACGCCGAAGTGGATTCTTCCTTTTCGCAATGCTCTGGCAAAAATGCTCGCCGATCGCAAACTCGGCCAACGCTTTCTCCTCATTCTCGCCTTTGCGTTGATTGTCGCGGTGATGCTTCCGGTCTTCAAGTTGGTGAAGTTCCGCATGCTTCCCGACGCCAATGAGACCTCGTTCCTCGTGGCGATCGACGCGGCGCCCTCGAGCTCGATTGCACAGACCGACGCGATTGCCGCAGCGGTCGGGCGCAAATTGGCGACCTATCCGCAGGTTCGCTCGTATCAGACCTTCGTCGGCACCAACGCGGTTCCCGATCTCGCTGCGCTTTTCCAGGGAACGGTTTTCCGGAACGCACCGAATCAAGCGGAGATCCACGTCAGTCTCCTGCCGAAAGATCGCCGCTCGATCGAGTCCGCTCCATTCGTGGCGGAGATTCGCCCGGCGTTAGCGGCCGTTGCCGCTGCGAAGGGTGCCTCCCTGCGCATCTTGCAAGTGCCGCCGGGCCCTCCGGTACGCGACACCATTCTTGCAAAAATCTACGGCCCCGACCCGGAGGTGCGGCGCGCGATTGCTGCCCGTGTCGTTTCAATGATGCAGCGCGAACGCGGCGTCGTCGATATCGACTCGAGCTTTAAAGATCTGCCGGCCTCATTGAATCTTCGCGTCGACCCGACCAAAGCCGCGCTCGCCGGCGTATCGGTCGTCGATGCCGTGCAAACGCTGGGCATGGAACTTCACGGTGCGCCGGTTTCGACGCTCCACGTTCCCGACCAGGCTCGGCCTGTATCGATCTTCCTGCGGCTCGCGCGCGCATACCGGGGTGACCCCGCGGCGCTCGAATCGCTGATGCTGCCCTCGCGCAGCGGCATGCAGGTTCCGCTAAGCGCGGTCGTGACCGCGCGTGCGGGCAACGTCGAACGTCCGTTGTACCGCGACGACTTCCGAAACGTCTCCTACGTCGGCGCCGACATGGCGGGGCGCAGTTCGACGTATGCCGTTATCGACATGGCGCTTGCGCTCATGCGCCACCCGCTTCCCGCCGGATACAGCATCTCGTGGGGCGGCGAGTGGAGCCTGACCAATCGCGTCTTCGCCGATCTCGGCCGTGCGATGCTCCTCGCGTTCATCCTCATTTACTTCTTGTTAGTCGCGCGCTTCCGCTCGTTCATGATTCCACTCGTGGTGCTCGCCGCCGTGCCCCTTGCGATCATCGGCGTCTTACCCGGCTTCGCCATACTCGCTCCATTCGGCATTTATTTCTCGGCGACGGCAATGATCGGGTTGATTGCACTCATCGGTATCGTGGTGCGAAATTCGATTATCTTGCTCGATTTTATCGAGTCGAAGATCAAAGAAGGCATCCCGCTCAACGAAGCGCTAACCGAAGCAACGACCGCCCGGACCCGGCCGATCTTCCTCACCGCCGCTGCCGGGGTGCTCTCGTCGATCGTGATTGCCTCGGACCCGGTGTGGAGCGGCCTCGCGTGGGCGTTGGTATTCGGCATGACGATGTCGGCGATACTATCGGTTCTCGC
Source organism: Vulcanimicrobiaceae bacterium (assembly GCA_049964475.1). Lineage (GTDB taxonomy): Bacteria > Vulcanimicrobiota > Vulcanimicrobiia > Vulcanimicrobiales > Vulcanimicrobiaceae > JABEUX01. The sequence goes on along the minus strand of JBMFXH010000176.1, from coordinate 3,053 downwards.
GATTCCGCTGTTATACGGCATCATCGCACGGGACCGCACTCCGGTATCCGACACGCTCCCGACGCCGGGAATCGAGGCAGAACGCGTGCGCAGTATCGTTAATTTCCCCGAACTCGATGGTATCGAACTCGAATCGACCGCTCTCCCGCGGCTTCTCGAAGGCGAGAGCATAAATCTCGATATGGAGATTTTCCGTGGCGAGGGAGATGCTCGCGACGCCGTCGCTTATCTCAGCGGCCCCTACCGCGTAGAGAAGGCAGGCGTGGAACTCCAGAGCGCCTACGGCGCTATCACCTCGACGCAACATCTCACGTTGCATTCGATTGAAACCAGCCCCTCATGGAAAGAACTCGACCGTGAATAAACGCCTCCTTATCACCATCGCACTCGCTGTGACGCTGCTCCCCTCCGGCGCACTCCGCGCTGCAACGACACCGGCTGCAATATCCGCGCAACCGCTCAGCCTCGATGCGGCAGTGAAGATCGCGCTACTGCAAAACAACTCCTACCGGAGCGCCGCCGTCGGCGTCGATGCGGCGCGCGCAACGCTCGGTGAAGCCGAAGCCCCGCTTCTTCCCGGAGTCGCTTTGCAAGATTCCTACCAGAGCGTCAGCACCGTCGCGAAACTCAGCACGCCGATCGGAGCGCTTCCGTTTAGTGCGGTGAACGCCACGAACAGCCCGATTCTCGCAATGCAATACACCCTCTTCGATGGCGGCATTCGTAACGCACACGTGGGCCAAGCCGCGGCCGGTCTCTCCGCAGCCGAATCGCAGCTCGTTCAAGCGCGTGGTGCAACGATCGCTGCGGTATCGCAAGCGTACTTCGGCGTCCTCACCGCCGAGCGGATGAATAGCGTCGCGCAACGCGCCGTCGAGGTTGCGCGGCAACACGAGCAGCAGGCGGAGCTTTTCCTGAAGAACGGGACGATACCGCGGGCCGACCTGCTGCGGGCACAAGCGGAACTTGCAAATGAAAACGTCCGCGCGATCGGCGCCGCCGGGGCGGTGAAACTCGCCGAAAACCAACTCGATATGGTGCTCGGCGTGCCGCTGACCAATCGGTACGTCCTGACCGATCCGCTCGGGCTCGCGCCGCCGGCGTTCCATCTCTCGAATCTCCTGACGACGGCGCTCGCCCGGCGCGGCGACCTTGCCGCAGCGCGAGCAGCCGTGCGAGCGGCTCGGAAAGGCATCGCTGCGGCGAAAGCATCGCGCGTACCGCAGGTCAACGCGATCATCTCCGACGGCAATACGCAACCCGCAGTCGTCGGCGGCTACCACAATCAATTCTCGATCGGCCTTACCGCCGTTTGGACGCTCTTCGATAACGGCTACTCCAAAAATGGCATCGCTCTCGCCGAGGACGGGCTCAAGCAAGCACAACTCGGCGTGGCGCAGTTGCAAGACGGCGTCGAGCTCCAAGTTCGCCAAGCATTCCTGCGCGAAGAGATCGCAGCGTCGCAGGTCGAGGCGGCAAGAAAGCTCGTTGCCGTCAGCGACGAGACGCTGCGGCTCGCTGAAGTGCGCTACCGCGGCGGCGTCGGAACGGAACTCGAACTCGAGGACGCCGACCTGGGGGATCGTGCCGCACGAGAGACGCTGGCCAAGGCGGAAGGCGATCTGCGCGTCGCAATCGTCGAGCTTCGTTTCAACGCCGGTCTCCTCTAGCGTGCCGCGCCGTAAGGCGCGCGATACCTAGAAATCGCTTGACATCGTACGTCGAGCGTGCGACATAAGAAGACGATGTTCGATGAAAATATCGCCTTCGAGATCGACGTGCGGATGGAGCCGACCTGGCGACGGCATGCACGGATCGTCGCATCGTTCGATGCGCTCGCTATCGGCGAGGCGATGCGGATCGTGAGCGACCACGAGCCGAGGCCGCTCAAGGGCGATTTCGAACGCCTGCGGCCGGGTCAATTCGTTTGGTTGCAAAGCATGCTTGGAAGCGATACCTGGGAGGTTTTACTGCGCCGCGTCGGCGAGATGCCGGTCGAAACGCTCGCCCATTTCCTCACCCGCAGCGTATTGTTCTCCGCGGCGAAGGAAGGCACGCTCGAAGCGCTGGAACGCACTGCGACGCAACGCGAGATCGCACGGAACGCCTCGATCTGCGAACAGGGCGTGCAGTGGCCGCATCTCGGGCTCGTGCTGCGCGGAGCCCTGCGTGCGATCGTTACTTCACCGCTCGGCCGCGAACACGCGCTCTACGACGTCCTCGCCGGTGAAGCATTCGGCATACTCGATACGATCGATGGAGGGGTCGCTTCGGCGCGACTCATCGGGATCAGCGATAGCACGCACGTTGCGATCTTTCCGCGCACCGTCGTGCGAACGATCTTACAGGCCGATCTGCGCGTTGCTCGTGCGGTGAACGCACAACTCGCGCAGCGCCTCCGTATGGTCGTCGATCGCTTTACCGCGCAGACGTCGCTCCCGACGATCGGGCGTGTTGCGACGGCGCTTCTCCCCTATGCCTCGCCGGCTTCGGGCTTATCGAAAGCGCTCCCAAGTCTCGAGGGAATCACCCAAGGCGATCTTGCCGTCGCTGCCGGCACCGTTAAAGAAGTGGTCAACCGTACGCTCGCGGAGCTCGAATCGAGCGGAGCGATAGAGCGCGTTGCGGGGCGCATCGTGCGCCTCAATCGTGAAGCACTCACGCAGATCGTTGCAAATGCGTTTCCAAACGGTTCCTAGGAACCGTTACCGAAGGTTACCCCGAAGCCGCGTGCGGCCGCCACAGCCATAAAGATCATCGCACCGCCGACGATCCAACCGAGCCCGGCAGCGTAGCGTTCGGCGGCGGTCGTCGCGAGAAAAGCAAGTGCGATGAGTACGAGGTGTTCGAGCACGTGCCCCGATGGGTGCGCTTCAAAGTAGTTATACGCCGACGGCCACATCGCAAACATCGCCAACATCGGTGCGAGCAACGCCGGGAGAAGCCAGAAAGCGCTCCCGCCCGCCGTATTATCGCGCGGGCGCGCCGAGATGAATATCCCCGCGAGCGCACCACCCGCCATCAAACCGGCATGAAGCAGATGATGTTGCCAG
>JBMFXH010000175.1:0-4635 GCA_049964475.1 Vulcanimicrobiaceae bacterium | reverse complement strand
GGTGCGAGATCGCGATCGTAATACCGCGTTCCTTTTCTTCGGGAGCGTTATCGATTTCGTCGACGCCGCGCTTCTGGGCGAGCCCTTCGGACGCCAGACAGTTCGTGATCGCCGCCGTGAGCGTGGTCTTGCCGTGATCGACGTGACCGGTGGTGCCGATGTTAACGTGCGGCTTGGTACGCTCGAACTTTGCTTTAGCCATGGTGTTTTTGCGTTGTCCTCTTTCGGTGTTACCTGGTGATTGAACGCCTCGAGCTTATGCCGCCGAGGTCTTCTTGCCGGCCGCCTTCGCGACGATCTCTTCTTCGACCGACTTGGGCGCCTTTTCGTAGTGAGAAAATTCCATCGTGTACGTTGCGCGGCCCTGCGTTGCAGAACGCATATCGGTCGCGTAGCCGAACATTTCGGAGAGCGGAACGTGGGCCAAAATGACCTGAGCGCCGCCGGCGACTTCCTCGGTCGCCTGGATCATACCGCGCCGACGATTCAGGTCGCCGGTGATCGCGCCCATGTAATCCTTGGGCGTGGTCACTTCAACCTTCATGATCGGCTCGAGCAGAATCGGGCCCGCGGCGCGATTCGCTTCTTTCCAACCCATCGAAGCGGCGATTTTGAACGCCATTTCCGATGAGTCGACATCGTGATAGGAACCGTCGAACGCGGTCGCCTTGAAATCGAGCACCGGATAACCGGCGAGAACGCCGCTCTGGGCAGATTCTTCGATGCCCTGCATGACGGCCTTCTGGTACTCTTTGGGCACCGTGCCGCCGACGATCTTCCATTCGAACTGGAAGCCGCTTCCCGGCTCCAAAGGTTCGACGCGAAGCCAAATGTCGCCGTACTGACCCTTACCACCGGATTGCCGGACGAATTTGCCCTGCTTCTCGACGGTTTTGGTGATCGCTTCTTTATAGGCGACCTGCGGCTTGCCGACGTTCGCTTCAACTTTGAATTCGCGGCGCAAACGATCGACGATGATTTCGAGATGCAACTCGCCCATACCGCCGATGATCGTCTGCTGCGTCTCCTCGTCGGTCCGCATACGGAACGTCGGATCCTCCTGCGCGAGACGCGCGAGGCCCTTGCCGAGTTGATCCTGATCGCCTTTCGTCTTCGGCTCGATCGCCTGGAAGATGACCGGTTCGGGGAAGGTGATCGATTCGAGGATGATCGGCGTCTTCTCGTCGCAGAGCGTATCGCCGGTGCGCGTGTCGGTCAGACCGACCGCAGCGGCGATGTCGCCCGCGCCGATCGAATCGATATCTTCGCGGTGGTTCGCGTGCATACGTAAGATACGCCCGATGCGCTCTTTCTTGCCCGAACGCGCATTATAGACGTACGAACCCTTATTGAGAATGCCCGAATAGACGCGGAAGTAGGTGAGGTTTCCGTAGGGATCGGTTGCAATCTTGAACGCCAGCGCAGCGAACGGCTCCGAATCGTCGGGCTTGCGAACGATCTCGACCGACTCGTCTTTGGGATCTTTTCCGACGATCGGTTTGGCGTCTAACGGCGAGGGCAGATAATCGACGACGGCGTCGAGCAGCGGCTGCACGCCCTTGTTTTTGAAGGCCGATCCGCAGAGCATCGGCAGCACCGTGCCCGCAATCGTCGCCTTGCGCAGCGCCGCCTTCATGCGTTCGACCGGCATTTCGGCACCGTCGAAGAACATTTCGAGCAGCGCGTCATCCTGTTCGGCGATCGCTTCGACGAGCTCTTGGCGCCACTTCTCGGCGGTCGCTTTCAGCTCTCCATCGGCGTCGGTGAGCGGTTCGTCGCCCATCGTCGAGCCGAGATCGTCGGTGTAAATAATCTTGTGCATCGTGAAGAGATCGACGACGCCCTTAAAGTTATCTTCGGCACCGATCGGCACCTGAATCGGGACGGCGCGCGCGCCGAGGCGCTCGCGAATCTTGTCCACGACGTTAAAGAAATCGGCGCCCATGCGATCCATCTTGTTCACGAAAATGATGCGCGGAACTTTGTACTTATTGGCCTGGCGCCAGACCGTCTCGGACTGCGGCTGCACCGCGGCGACCGAATCGAAGAGCGCGACGAGGCCGTCGAGCACGCGAAGGCTGCGCTCGACCTCGACGGTGAAATCAACGTGCCCTGGCGTATCGATAATATTGATGCGGTTCTCGCGCCACGTCGCAGCGGTTGCCGCGGAGGTAATCGTGATGCCGCGCTCTTGCTCTTGGACCATCCAGTCCATCGTCGCGGCGCCATCGTGCACTTCGCCGATTTTATGGACGCGACCGGTATAGAAAAGAATACGCTCGGTGCAGGTGGTCTTACCCGCGTCGATATGAGCGGCGATGCCGATATTGCGCGTGCGCTCGAGGGGAAAATCTCGTACTGCCATGTCCTATTGCGAAATCCTTAGCTTCTACCAGCGGTAATGAGCGAAGGCCTTATTCGCCTCGGCCATCTTGTGGGTGTCTTCGCGCTTCTTGATCGTCGCGCCGGTATTGTTGGCTGCATCGAGCAACTCGCCCGCCAACTTCTCTTCCATCGAACGGCCGCCGCGCGCGCGCGCAAAACCGATCAGCCAGCGCATGCCCATCGCCTGACGACGGTCGGGGCGCACCTCCATCGGCACTTGATAAGTCGCTCCACCGACGCGGCGCGGACGTACTTCGACCAGCGGCATCGCGTTAGAGAGCGCTTGCGAGAAAACATCCATCGGATCGCGTCCGGATTTCTCACCGACAATATCGAGTGCGGAATAGATGATCCGCTCCGCGGTCGATTTCTTGCCGCTCAGCATCAATTTATTGATGAAGCGCGCGAGAATCTTCGAATTGAATCGCGGATCCGGGAGAATCTGGCGTTTGGTGGCAGGGCCTTTGCGTGGCATATATCGCTCTTCTTATCTCTCTTACTTTTTCTTATCGCGCTTGGCGCCGTATTTCGAACGCCCTTGTTTACGGTTTGCGGTGCCCGACGTATCGAGCGTGCCGCGAACGATGTGATAGCGGACACCCGGAAGATCTTTCACGCGGCCGCCGCGGACGAGCACGACCGAGTGCTCCTGAAGATTGTGTCCGATGCCCGGAATATACGCCGTCACCTCTTCGCCGTTGGTCAGACGGACGCGAGCGACTTTGCGCAACGCGGAGTTCGGCTTCTTCGGAGTGACGGTCTTCACTTGCGTGCAAACGCCGCGACGCTGCGGGTTACCGACAACCTCGAAGGTGCGCGTCGGCAGATCGGGATGTCCCGGTTTCGGGCCGGTCAAAATCACGCGAAATGCGCGGGTCTTGACCTTTTTTTCCGTCTGCTCGCGGCCCTTACGGACCAACTGGTTAATGGTGGGCACTCGGACTCCTTAACAACGCGTTTTGCTTCACACACAAAGTCGGCCACACCCGTCGGTGGGCCAGAGCCAGGGGAGTATAGCAGGCCCGGGTGAGAGGCGTCAAACCCTAAAGGCGCCGGGGCACTGCTACCCGCTATGGCAGCAGCCGCGAACCTGCAATTTTGCCCGCGGCATCGATCGCCACGACGAAGGTGGGGGAGCTGCCGTCCCGGAGCTCCGCACGGTAGCGATAGAGCGTCAGCCCCTTGCCCAGCCCACGCTTCCCGAGGAAGACCCAGCGGTTGGGGGCCCCGAGCGCGCCGACGCCTTTGGCAAGCGAAGCGGTAAACGCCGGGGTGAAGAGCGCGGCGAACGCCGGCTCCATTTCGGCAAGCGGTGGTTTGCCGGCTCGATAGGCGGCCCAAAGCGCCGCGACGCGTCGGGTGATCCGCGGGTCCTCGGCCGGGGCGGCGTGCTCGGTGAACGCCGCGGGCAGGGCGGCACGGGCGAGCGCCGCGACGAGACGCCGGAGCGGCGCGTCGCCGTTCGCGGCAAAGCTCCCGGTATTGCTGAGGACGACGACCGCGAGTCCCTCCTGCGGGAAGAGGGCGTTGTAGCAGAAGCCTCCGGCCCCGGGTGCGAACCCGTTATGCCAGAGCTCGCGCCGCCCGTCGAGATCGGCGATGACCCAGCCCATGCCGTAGCTCGTCTCGCTCCCGTCGGCGAGATGCCCGGGGCTCCACCAGAGTCGACGCATCGCCGGGTCGAGAAGGCGCCCCCCGAGTACGGCTATATCCCAACGGGCGAGATCGTCGGCGCTCGAGACGATTCCGCCGGCGCCGGAGTAGAGATCGAGCGATAGACGTTGCGCGGGCGGCACCGGCGAGATTCCCGATGCGTCGGCGAGAAACGGCGTTGCCGGGTGTAGCGCGCGTTGCGCGAGGTAGCCGAGACCGCTCTGCGACATCTTCAGCGGCGCGAAAATGCGTCGCTCGAGGAGCCTCCGATACGGTCGCGAGGTGACGCCGGCTTCGATTGCGGCCAGGGCGGTGTAATTCGTATTCGAGTACTCCCATTTCGAGCCCGGCGCGAAATCCGGCCGATCGAGCGCCATAAATTTTAGAAGCCGCGCGATGTGAATGCGGCCGGCCGTCGGCCAGGGGTGCTCGGCAAGATACGGATAGTTATGCAGGCCACTGGTTTGATTGAGGAGCTCGCGCACCGTTATGGTGCGAGCGTTCGGCAACATCGGCAGCCATCGCGCGATCGTGTCGTCGAGTGCGAGTCGGCGTTGCTCGACGAGTTGTAGCGCGATCGCTGCGGTGAATTGCTTG
>JBMFXH010000174.1:0-4723 GCA_049964475.1 Vulcanimicrobiaceae bacterium | reverse complement strand
CGCATTGGGTCGAGGTCGAGGATTTCCGGTTCCTACGCGAGGGTGCTCCGACGATGCTGCGCTTCCTCGGTAATGCCTCGGTTGAAGCGGTGCGCTCCGAACTCTCGCGGCGTCCGGTTCACGCCAAATTCGAACGTTGGGGTGAATTCGAGGAGTGCGCGGTCACGGCGCGCGAAGCGACGAAGGAACGCGCCTTGGCGCGCCTTTGCGGTGATTTCCAAATTCCTCGCGAGCGCGTTCTCGCGATCGGGGATTCGGCGAACGATCTACCGATGTTGCGTTGGGCGGGCATCGGCGTTGCGATGGGGAACGCCGAGCCTGCCGTCCGAGAGGCGATCGGGAGCGTTACGCTCGACGTCGCGCATCACGGCGTTGCGCGCGCAATCGAACGTTATGTATTGGCGTCCCAAGGAAGAAAAAGTGCATGATGCAGCCGAACGCGCATCCCGAATACGAATCGCGATTACGAAAAATACTCGCCGACGGCGACTGGGCCGCGCTGCGCGAGTTTGCGCGCAGCGAGAACCGGATTCCCGACGAGATCTACGAAAAAGACGAGCACTTCTGGACCGTGCTGCTGCATAAACTCATCTGCAATCGCATCGACCAGCTCCACCTTCATGCCGCCTCTCGCGCCTGGCTCGATCGGAACGGGTACAGCACCGATCTCGGCGGCTTTTAAGCCGATGCCGACCGTGCGTGTGCTCGCGTTCGCTCGGCTGCGCGAATTCCTCGGCGAGAGTCGCGAGGTCGCGCTCGATGAGGGAGCAACGCTGCGCGATCTGTGGGCCGCACTTCTTGTCGCCGAGCCGCGATTAAACGGACTCGAAGGCGGCATGCGTTTTGCCTGTAACGAGCGGCTCTGCACCGACGAGCGCACGCTTTGCGAAGGCGATGAGATCGCGTTGTTGCCACCCTTCGGGGGCGGATAACCGCGATGTTCGCGATCGTTGACGGCGCGATCGATCCCCGGGCACTCGAGGCGGCCGTGCTTGCCCCGGAGTGCGGCGGGATCGTGAGTTTTTCGGGAGTGGTACGCGAAAGCGCCGACGACGGACGGGCGGTCACCGGGTTACGCTACGAGGCGCATGTCGCGATGGCAGAGGCGAGCTTTCGCGAGATCGCCGACGAAATTCGTGCGAGGATGCCCGACGTGCGTTTGGCGATCGTCCATCGCATCGGCGAGTTGGTGGTCGGCGAGATTGCCGTCGTCGTCGCCGCTGCGGCGCCCCATCGAGCCGAGGCTTTCGCCGCCGCTCGTTTCGCTATCGATGCACTCAAGGAACGGGCGCCGATCTGGAAAGAGGAGCATTATCGCGACGGAGCGCACGCCTGGATCGAGAATCGTTGCGGCGAGAGGCATCCGTGAAGCTCGATCTGCACCACATTGCCACCGAGAACGGGCCGATCGCCGCGCTTGCATACGAACCGCGCCGATCGCGCGATTTGGCGATCGTCGCCGGGCACGGATATTCGAGCAGCAAACACAATTTGGATCCGCTCTGCGCTTTTCTCGCCGCACACGGCTTTGCGATGTACGCGCTGGATTTTCCGGGACATAAACTCGGTGCCAGCGGCGGGCGTCTGCGCGATGCAGAGGATGCGGTCGCAGCGATGGCCGCAGTCGTCGCACTCGCACGCTCGCAGGGCTATGCCCGCGTATTGACGCTCGGACACAGTATGGGGGCGATGACGGCGCTCTTCACGGCAGCGGAGGATGCGACGCTGCTCGGTGCGGTCGCCATCGCGACCGGCTATGGGCGACCGACGGCGCTCTCGGCTTTACAACGTGCCGGCGCGACGGATTTTCGCTCCGGCTATGTGGACGGCGCGACCCTTCCGGAGCTCGTCGAGGGGATCGATCGCCGCTTCGACCGCGCGCTGCCGTTGCTGCTCGGTCGCCAGGCACTCTACGTCGCTGCCGATGCTGATGCGATGGTCTCGCCGGCGAGCGTCCGCGATCTCTACGAGCGCGCTCCGCAACAGAAGCATTTCGTCACCATCGAAAGCGACCATACCGAGGCCGGCCCACGCGCTCGTGCCGAGGTTTTGGCCTGGCTTGACGAACGTTTCCCCCGATCGTGAGTTTCGCAGGTTCGCTCGCACTGCGGCGCTATAGCAGGCATCTCCTCATCCCCGAGATCGGCTTGGCGGGGCAGGAACGCCTCGCCGCGGCGAGAGCGTTGGTCATCGGCGCGGGTGGGCTCGGAGCGCCGGTCCTTGCGTACCTCGCCGCAGCGGGCGTCGGCCGCATCGGTATCATCGACGACGATTGCGTCGACGAGAGTAATTTGCAACGACAAATTCTCTTCGAACAGGCCGATATCGGTCGTCCGAAAGCCGAGGTCGCGGCGCAGCGTCTCCACGCGCTCAACCCGCAGGTGACGCTCGATGCTCTGCAAGTACGTTTCCACGCGAGCAACGCGCGCGAGTTGGTGCGCCTCTACGATGTCGTGATCGATTGTAGCGATCGCTTCACCACGCGTTACTGCACGAGCGATGCGTGTTCGTTGGAGGGAAAGATCGAAATCTTCGCGGCGATCTTTCGGTTCGACGGGCAAGTGACGCGCTTCGACCCCGAGGGGCCCTGTTATCGCTGTCTCTTTCCGCACGCTCCCGAGCCGGGGAGCGTGCCGACCTGCGCCGAAGGCGGCGTCCTCGGCGTTCTGCCGGGCATCGTCGGTGCGTGGCAGGCGAGCGAAGCGCTCAAGGCGTTACTGCAGATCGGCGATCCCTTACGCGGGCGATTGATGTTGGTTGACGCGCTCGCCGCGCGCACGCACGAAGTGCGTTTCGAACGCGACCCGGAGTGCGTCCGGTGCGGCGACCATCCGACGCTCTTCGAACCGGTCGACCAACCCGAAGAAGCGCGGGCCGAGCTCTCCGGAATCGCCGAAATCGCTCCCGAGCAGCTCGATGCGGCGATGCACGAGGCGATACTCCTCGACGTGCGCGAGCCGCACGAAGTTGCGCTCGGGCTCGTCCCCGGAGCGCTCCACATTCCCGCGTCGCAATTAGAGGCGCGCATGCACGAGCTCGATAGCGCGAAGCGCTACATCGTCGCTTGCCGTGTCGGCGTGCGCTCGCGTTGGGCGATCGGACGCCTCCGCGATGCAGGCTTCAAGCGACTCGCGCATCTCGACGGCGGATTGCTGCGCTATGCAGCCCTCGATGCCGGATTCGGATTTTTCTAAATGCAACGCCGGCGCTTCGGGAAGACGGAGATCGCCCTGCCCGTCATCGGGCAAGGCACCTGGAATATGCCGGAGAGCAAGAAGGGGCGAGGCGAAGCGATCGCGGCGCTGCGACGCGGCGTCGCGCTGGGAATGACGCATATCGATACCGCGGAGATGTATGGTGCCGGCGAAGTCGAGCGCATCGTCGGTGAAGCGATCGCATCGCTCGATCGGGAGTCGCTCTTTCTCGTCAGCAAGGTGCTCCCGAGCAACGCGAGCTACGAAGGCACGATCGCCGCGGCACAAAGGAGTTTACAACGGCTGGGTACATCGCACCTCGACGGCTATTTACTGCATTGGTGCGGCGAATATCCGTTGGAAGAGACGATGCGCGCGATGCGAACGCTGATCGAATCCGGCACCATTCGTTTTGCCGGCGTCAGTAACTGCGATATCGAGGAACTTGCGGTTGCCGAACGAGCGCTCTCGCCCTACCCCGTCCTCTGCGATCAAGTGCTCTACCATCTTTACGAGCGCACCGCGGAGCATCGGCTCTTCCCATACGCCCGCACGCACGATATTTCCATCGTCGGTTACACGCCGTTTGGGCGGAGGAAAATTGCCGCCTTGCTCGCCGATCGAACGTTACGCGAGATCGCGGCGGCGCATGAAACGAGCGTCCGATCCATCGTGCTGGCATTCCTTACCCGCGATCCGATGCTCTTTGCTATTCCAAAGGCCTCTTCCGTCGCCCATGTGGAAGAGAATGCGCTCGCCGGCGAGATCGTGCTACGAAGCGATGAAATTGCAGCGATCGATCGCGCCTTCCCGAAGGGTCCACTTGGCGATCTCGCTTCGCTCTGAAGATGCGGCGCTCGCGAGCGTTCGCAGAACGATCGACGAATGCAGCAAGGCGTTGGGGGTTCGTGTGCGCGTCGCCGATGCGGAATTGGACGTCGAGACGCGCGAGCGCATGCGCGCATCGTTCGAACGCGGCGACCTCCTGACGTGGGGGTTCGGCGAAGCCTACGCCGATGCTGCCGCCGATCCGCTGCGCATTCTTGCGCGAGCGCGTAGCGTTCTCTGCGTGGCGATTCCCTACGCTCGGCTCGCGCCGACGCGCGTCGTACCCGGAAGCGGCCGCGTCTCGAAATATGCATGGTCGCGCGATTATCACGTACGCGTTCGCGCGATTCTTCACGAGCTCGCCGCGCATATCGATGCCGCTGCCGGTGGAAGCGTCACGGCGATCGCCTGCGACACCGCACCGGTCGCGGAACGCGCGCGCGCCGCTCGGTCGGGGCTCGCATGGATCGGTAAACATACCAATGCCATCGCGCCCGAGCTGGGCTCGTACGTTTTTCTCGGCGAAATATTTTGCTCGCTCGCGCTACCGGCCGACACGCCGCTCAAAAAGCAATGTGGGAACTGCACGCGCTGCGTCGATATCTGCCCGACCGGTGCGTTGCGCGGCGACTATACGATCGACGCGACACGTTGCATCGCCGATCTCACGCAACGCGTCGATGCAATACCACGGGCGTTGC
>JBMFXH010000173.1:0-4733 GCA_049964475.1 Vulcanimicrobiaceae bacterium | reverse complement strand
CCCCGCAGTATGTCTCGGCGAAAACGAAATCCGTCGTCATCACCCTGGCCAGCGTGAACGGCACCGCGCCGTCGCCCGCGATCCCACCGACGATCTTCAACATCGCCGTTCCCCCGTGTACTGCCGTTACCGGCGGCATAAGTTGCGACGTCACGGTCGGAGCGATCCTCGGCAGCGACGTCTTCACGATCGTTGCGCGCGACGCCGCGAACGGGACCGGAAACATTCTCTCGACCGGCAGCATCACCGTCGTCGTCGGCCCGGGAACGAACACGCCGCCGCCCGTCGCCCTCGGTGGAAACGTCGCCACGGTGGTCGTGACCGCGCCGCCGAGCGCCTCGCCGTTGCCCAACGGCGATCTCTCCCCGAGTATCGACGGTTCGGTGAATACGATCCAAGTCACCGTTGCCGCCTACGACGCCGACCACAATCTCATCGTCGGCAGCGCCCCCTTCGCCTCGCCGATTCCCGTCGTGCTCACCGGCGATCCCTACGGCGCGCTCACCGTTTCGCCGACCTCGGTTCTCGCACCGAATCAAAATGTCGTGACGCTGGGCACGAGCGGAAAACTCTTCTACTCGACGCCGTCGCCGACGAATCCGAACCCGACGCTGCAAACGGCGAGCATCACCTTTGGCCCAAGCGGTGCGAACGGAACGACCTTTACGATCGACCCGCTGCAAATCGATCTCCCAAGTGGAGGGCTCACATCGATTCTTCCGGCTCCGAGTACGACGTCGATCGGTTTACAGCAGGCTGGTGCAACGTCGTTCACGATCGGCGCATCATTTTCGGGGAGTACGAGCACGCAGAGCCCCTTCGCCGGCGGATGCGGGGCTTCGCTTACCGGCAGCCCGGCCGCGCTGCCGCTGACCTGCTCGACGACGAGCGGCAGCACGGAAATTTCGTTGATGAGCCTCGCGGGCGGGACCGGGAGCATCAGCATCGCGACGAGCGTCGGCGCGAATCACGGCGTTGCGTTTAATGCGCTCGGTTCGCAGGGCGGTGGTGGCGCGACCCTCGGCTACACCGTCGTTTTGTGGGACATGCCGAACCACGGTAGCGCTCCAAACCAAGATATTCCCACGAGCATGGCGCTCGGCCCGAGCGGACAACATCTCTGGGTAACCGCATTAAATGCGTCAAGCGGCAGCTCGGTAACGGCATTACCGGCACAAAATCTCACCACATGTACGGCCGCGAGCTCTCCATGCAACGCCACGAACGCGCATCAAGCGACGCTTCCGCAAGCGACCTACGCACCCGCTCCTTACACGCCGGCTCCCTCAAGCATCGTGCTCGGCGGCGACGGCAATATGTGGTACGAGGATCTCGGGACGAATTCGCTCACCAACCAAACTCTCGGCTATTTCTCCGCAAGCGCGTGCATCGTCGCGACGGCCTGCGCTATTCCAAACTCTTTCGGCGCCGGACCCGGAACCACCAGCGTTCAGATCTTTTCATCCTCCCCTGAAGCGCTCGCCGACGGCGGTGACGGCAACATCTACATGCTCTTTGGGAACACATCGGGCGGTGGAGCGGTCAGTGCCGCTCCATACTCAGGCTTCTCCCCAAGCATTTATGGTCCGGAATCGTTGACATCGTTAGCACCCGGCGTTACCAGCCCGATCGCCGAGGGCATCGTTCGCGGCCCCGACGGCGCGATGTGGATGACCGTGGACGGCCCGCCCAGCCCATCTGGTCCGACGAGCGCTATCGTCGAATTTTCGCACTGCATTTCGGGCGTGTCGTTTCTTTGCGCAACTACCGCGAACACCCAAAACTTTCCCGAAAACGAATCGGCGAGCCCCGCGGTCGGCCCGTACCACCCCGGCGAGATTGCGTCGGTCCCTGCAGCGAACGATCTCTGGTTTATTAATCGCGGTAGCACCACCTCGCCGATCGTCGCTCCGTTTATCGCATCGATATCTTCTGCAGCGGCGACCTACGGAGCGTTCGGGCCGCGCATCCCGATTCCGAATGCAGCAGCGGTGAGCGGCACGATCGCGCTTGGCCCCGACGGCAACCTCTGGTTCCCTATTACGACCACCACTGGAACGCAGCAGATCTGCCGCTACACGATCGTTGCCAGCGCGAGCGGGCCATCGTTCTACTGTGTAACGATTCCACCGGTAGCGGGGACGAGCTATCCTGCGGGGCCGATGGCGATCGGTCCCGACGGCAATCTTTGGTTCGGTTTAGTCGGCGCACCATACGTTGGGGAGGTCATTCCGTAATGCGGTTCACTGCGAAGTATGCGCTCGTTCGCGCTCTTTCCGCAACGCTCGTTCTCTCGCTCGCCGCCTGCGGCGGCGGAGGCGGCGCGACGAACGCACTTCCCGGCGGTTCGGCGCCGCTCGCGGCTGGGAAAGCGGTCGTCAAGATCGCGCTCACCGTGCCGTCGGCGACGATGCAAGTGCATCGCCGTTCGCCGAAATACATCGCGCCGACCACGAAAGGCTTCGGTTTCGATTTTGCGACCTCGAGTAGCGCGCTGAACCCCGCGCAACCGACCGTCGCCGTGAATTTCTCGAACCAGGCTGCCCCGACGATCGCCGTCGACACCTATGGCGGAAGCATGGTCGCGTGCAGCAGCAACCCCGACGGCAGCGAGCTCTGCAATTTTTCGCTGACCGTTCCAGCGAGCAGCACGCCGTACGATCTGCAGATCAGTACCTTCGATAGTGCGCCGAGCACGACGAGCACCACCACCTTCAACCCCATCGACCTGCTCTCGCAACAAACGATTACCAGCGTCAGCGTTTCACCCGGAACGCCTACGTTACCGATTCTGCTCTCGCTCGACGGCGTTCCCGCGAGCACCGAACTCGTGCCGATGCCGAACCAGGTGCATCTGCAGCCCAACGGCGGCGGCTACACGCTCATCGGCATGACGCCGGTTATGGCGCATATCTACGCGCTCGACCGAGACGGCAATATCATCGTCGGCGATGGCGCACCGCAGGTCTGCGTGCAGTCGCCGATCGATGCAACGACGAGTGCGCCCTACGTCGCCGTCAGCGTTTCATCACCGGGAACGGGGCCGAGCGGGCAAACTTGCGATAATGCGCCGACCACGGCACCGATTTGGACGCTGCAAACCAAGAGTTGGAGCGCATCGCCGTTGAGCCTCACGCTCAATGCCGTCGCGAGCGGCCCATCGCCGACCGGCGGCACCGGAGCGGCTGCAACCAGCAGCGTCTCGCTGAGTGAGGAGCAAGAGCTCTGGGTAAGTGCGCCTCCATTAAGCGGAGGCCAAGCGATTCAGGGATATGCTTTCACTACCGGCGTGCTGCCGCGCGTCATCACCTCGGACTTCGGCCTCGTTCCATCGGCTGATGCAACGGCATACGGCTATGGAGGGCTGGCTGCCGATGCATTCGGCAACCTTTGGTTCGCTCCGAACGTGCCAGCGCTAATCGGTACCGGTAGCACGGACTATCTCTGTGTAAGCCAACCGCAAGCGGGTACACTGGCGATTCCGCAGGCATCTTGCTCAACGGAAAGCTATGCGGGTGGTGGCAGCTTTGGTATTTCAATTGCGACCACGACGATCGGGGGCCAACCGTTCGGTTTCATACTCGATGGGGCGTCCTCCTCGACACAGGAAGTGACCGCATATCCACTCACGTTACCATCGCCCGCAACTGCGACGAGCACGCAACAATCATTTAACCCGGCTTCCTTCGTTCCGAGTGGTGATTTTAGCACCATGACCTCGATTGCGACTGCGCCGCTTACATTGGCCCCGCCGGCCGGGGGAACGATCTGGGTCGACGGCTATCCGACCAGCGGAGCTCACCTCTATCTTGCCGGCTTTTCTCTCTCGCCAAGCGCACCCCCGGGCCTTGCAACCGGTGGTGTTACCAGCGCCGCGCCCGAGGTCAGCGGAGATTCCTTCATCGGGCCGTCGGACTATATGTCGATAGACGACTCGGGGCATATTTTCGTTGCCGAAAGCGAAGGAAATCTAACGAGCGGAAACGGCCAAGAGGATATCTTCGAATTTCAGATTCAATCCGGCACACCGCTATCGGTAACAGCGACGGGAGGTGGATATATTCCCGCAAGCGCCCCCAGCGGCGGTACTCAACACAGCATGGCCGTCACCTACCAGGGAACGATCCTCGAATCGTACCAGACGGGCTCGACGCGCGGGTTCTATGAACTCTCTGAACCGTCTCCTGGCCCCATCACCCCTATTCAGAGCATTTTCAATGACCCCGTTCTAGGCTCGGCGAGCGGACTCGCGATTACCCCATAAGCACCCCCCTCGGGAGAGGTTGTACCATAGTGCGTGCCGAGCACGGCGGCCTTCGATATCGCAGCGACCAAGCGCCTCGGGCACTTCTCGGCGAGACGCTAAACCCGCTTACACGCCGCGGAGGAAGATCGCAAGCGCCATCGTGATGCCGAGCACGATGACTGCAACGCGCATCGCCGATGAACTCACCCGAAGCGCGAGCCGCGCGCCGACGTAGCCGCCGAGCATCGCCGCCGCCGCCATCAGGATCGCCTGCGGCCACCAAATAACGCGCGCGAGCGCGAACGGTACGATCGCGATGCCGATTTTAGCCGCTATCGACACCTACCTCGCCCGGTGATGGAAGCGCGACCGTTTAACCGCGACGATGAGAAGCCCGAACGCGAAGAGCCCGACAAAAAAGCCCTCGCGATTCGCAAGGAATTGTAAAGACGGCGCGGAATCGCCCTCGCCTACTCGCTTTGCTGGT
>JBMFXH010000172.1:0-4753 GCA_049964475.1 Vulcanimicrobiaceae bacterium | reverse complement strand
CCGGCGCCTCGATCTCGACGAATTCAGCTCCGGAATTACTTTTGTGCGGGCGGAGACGACGAGGACGGGGATATATAAAAACGACGAGAGGTAAATAGAGACGACGGGGATGAAGATAAAAATAGGACGAGGGCGAGAGAGATAAATAGAGACGACGGGGATGAAGATAAAAAAGACGACGGGGACGGGGGATATATAAAGACGACGGGGACGGGGAATATATAAGGACGACGGGGACGGCGGGGAGCGTGGGTGGGCGAGGTGGCGGAGGAGCGGGCGTTTAAAAACGCATCGATAGGTCGGTAGAGGAGAGTCAACGGTGCAAGAGACGCGGGAGATTTTATCGGGAGTGCTCCACGAAGTTCCGGCCGATATAGCGGAGGCATTGATCTCGGAGAGCGGTGCGCTCTCGCTGTGGAACGCGCTCACGCCGATCCAACGAAATGAGTGGATCTGTTGGACGACGATCGTCAAAAAGCCGCAAACGCGCGTCGCACATATCGATCGCTTGATTGCAGATCTTCGTGAGGGCAAACGTCAACCGTGCTGTTGGCCGGGCTGTCCCCACCGCCGGCCCAATGCGAAGAAGTGGCTTCGAGCGTAGCCCCGATCTGCCCGAAGCCCCGTCTAATGATTTTGTAGGAGCGGAGCGAAGCCTTTCGGCGGATGGTTCTCGCCGGGAATATGAACCGGCGTGACGCCGATCGTCCGGCAGCTCCACGGAGATGGGATCGTATCGACGACGCGCGTCGGAATCTCCGCGAAGCGGGCGGGAATCGGTGCTTTCGTCCCGGCGAGACGCTGCGGATCGAAGGCGCCGACGAGATTGCTCAATGCTGGATTTGTATCGCGTGGGCCGAGCGGAAGATAGGGCTTCTCGTCGGGGAGCGATGCGAGCGCCGGCAGGTGAAAGAGCGTCCCGAGGAACTTCACGAAGGAAGCGTGGTCGGAGAGTTCGTGGACGACCGCGTGGTTCCGCGCATACGGCGAGATGAGAATCGCCGGGACGCGCGGGCCGTCGCCGCACGCATGCCCGTCGAAGCAGCGTTCGAACTGCGGTGGCGGCACGTGATCGTAGAAACCCTCGGAATCATCCCAAAAGATAAATATCGCGGAGCTCTTCCAATAGCGGCTGCGCGCGATCGTATCGACGACCTTCGCAACCATTGCTTCGGATATCTGCGAATCGGAGTACCCCGGATGGTCGTCGTCGCCGCGGAAGCGCGATTGTACGCGCGGATCTTTATTTGCCGGCTTGAGGCCGAACGGATTTTTCTTCCCGCCTTTAATAATAATGACGCTTCGATGACCGAGCCGTCCCTGCTCGATCGCGGGAAAGAGCGCGGTAAGATCGTGCACGCCGCCCCAAAAATACGGATTCTTGCGAAGATACCCGAAGTATTGCAAGGCGTTGTGATGCGGGATGTAGCTGTGGACGAGATTCGTTGCATTCGGATGCTCGGCGGCGGCGTAGCCTTCTTGATACCAACCCCAGGGGATTGCGGGGCGCCCGCTGCGCGCGATCGCCGCGATATCCTGACGGATGCCGCGATCGTCGCGTTTGGCTTCGGTCGCGCGGCGCTGCGCCATCGTCAGAAAGATCGTCGCGTAATGCTGATCGTACTGTGCTTTGAGCGGGTCGGGCGGGCTTCCCGGATACGGACCGAACGGCGGCTGCGCATCGTCGACGATCGGTTCCCCGGGACCCTTGGAATTCGGCGCGACCTGTTCGGCCGCGTCGCGGGCCCACTGCGTCTCGCCGGTCTGTGCGGCGATGAGATCGATGTTTCCCGGCGTCGACGGTCCCCACATGCCTTGGAAGAAACGATCGTAGAGCGCGAAGTTATGCGCGTAATACCAAAGATAGGGGATGGTGTCACAATCCTCATGCGCCATCGTGAGCAGGCCGAGACGTTCGGCATCGCTGCGGTCGAAGCCGCGCGCGAGAAGACCGAATTCCTCCGTTTCGACGTAGAGATCCATTCGGCCGCCGTCTGCTTTGGTAATCAATGCCGGGCGGGCATGATCGGCATCGGCGGTATCGGGAGCGGTGATGCGAAACGGTGTCACCCACTGCTTGCCGATCGGATCGTATTGACGAAAGCCGTGTTTCTGAGCCGAAGGCGAGGCAAGATTATCCGCACCCGGAAAGGTTCCAAAATAGGAATCGAAGGAACGGTTCTCCTGGTAGATTACAAAAACGTGTTTTATGCGAGAACGAAGGAGCGTGTCGAGCGCTCTGCCTCGCAGGGGCGCGCTCTCCGATGCGCCGACCGGCGAGATCGAACAGAATATGGAACAGCCGATGATAAAAGCGACGATACGGCGCAACGGGATACCTCCGCAAGCGGAAAACAGCAGATGCTCTGCTGTATATCCTGCGGCTTTCGCGTGCATGAGTCCTGGCGTTTTTCGTGAAAAAAAGACGTGTTTCTGCGGGATTTTTCCAGTCGATGGTTAACGATGATTATGAACCTCAAATTTGCTTAAGAGCGTGAAGGAGAACTGCCGATGATCGAGATGGAAATGATTCGTGAGATCGTCCGTTTGCCCGCTCCGGCGCCCGAGCCGCAAGCGCTTGCTGCGGACGGCGAGCGCCTCTGGGTGAGCTCGATGCAGACAAGCCGTCTCTACGCCGTTTCGCCGACGGACGACCGGATACTCGACGAATCGCAGGCACCCGGGAAACCGATCGGCGCGATTGCGCTCGGCGACGAACTGCGATTTGTTTCGAGCGAAGGTGTCGACGACGATCGCTACTTGCGACGCTTCGTGCCCGGACACGGCGTAAAAGAACACGACCGTCTTGCCTGCCCCGATCTTACGGGTTCGCAGCTCGCATTCGACGGTCGGCACCTTTGGCTCAGTCAGGCGGTGCGCAAACGCCTGCTCGCGCTCGATGCCGCCGGTTCCATTCTCGCGACGATGGATTTCTCCGAAGCCCTTTCAGGATTCGCGCGCACAACGGTCGGCTGCTGCTTCGTCGAAGGGACGCTCTACCTACTCGCTCGGAATACCGATGACGCGACGAACACCTTCGTGCGCGTCACCTCGCTCGAAGAACGTACCGTCGAAGCGCTCGCTCATCTGCCGTTCCGCAGCGTCTCGCTCACCCACGACGGTACGCGTTTCTGGACTGCCGATAAACCGGCAAACGCGTTGGTTGCGTTTACCGCCTAGGAGAGCGAGGGCGCGTTAGCGCCCGCCGTCGTCATCGCGTTCGCCGCGACCGCGGCGAATCAGATCGATGCGGTCGGCGATGAAGGAGCCGTCCTCGCCGCGGTGCCCCCATATGCGGAGCAACATCCCCCAGCGCGGGGTCATCCCGGTGGGGTTGATGATCGTTCCACGATGCAGTTCGAGGGTTCGGCCATCCTCTAAGCGGAGGTGGTACGGCCAGAAGGCGTCGGCGCGCGCGACGATCGTGCGCTCGGGGCCTCCTCCGCGGTCCCAGTCCGCCTGCACGGCGAGTGGGGCGAGGAGCGTCAGGGCGGTCACGAGTGCGAAAGCAATGGATTTGCGTTTCATGAATTCCTCCGATGGATCGGTGTTGATGCGCTCGATATCCCCAGAAACGCTCGCGCTTGGGTCCTGGTCGCGGCTCGCATCGCTTTCTCACCTGCCCTTCATCGACGGAGCGCGTCATCGGTGCCGGCCGAGTGACAAAATGCACCTAGGGGCTCCAGCCCCCCATCTGCTCGGGCTCCTTATTCCTTAACTCGCACTTAACGTAGAATGTCCGGGTGCCCGGAGCTCGCTCGCGTGGGCTCAGGGCCCCTGTTGCAACTACTTCGTACGATCTCGTACGACCAAGGAGAAGAATGCAAACATCCCTCCGACTCGTAGCATCATGTCTCATTGCAGGCATGGTGCTTTCGGCGTGCGGCGGCGGCAATTCCGGTGGAGGAATTTTACCGGCCGGCTCGCCCACGCAAAGCACCGGATCGTCGCCCGCCCAAGGCCCGATCAGCAGCGTTCCGAAGACCGCCGGCACCCTTGCCTACACCGACATGGGTGCCGCGCCGCAGACGACGCCCGTCAACGTCACGTTGACGCTCAACTACAACCATCAGGCGCAACTCGATCAGCTCGTCGCCCAGCAAGCCGATCCCACCTCGCCGATGTATCACCACTACCTCAGCACCGATGAGTTCAATTCGTATTATGCGCCGACCGCCCAACAGGAGCAGAGCGTCGTCTTTGCATTGCAGCGCGCGGGCTTTACGATTACCCAAGAATATTCCAACCGCACCATCATCGAAGCGACCGCCCCGGCCGCGAAGGTCGAGAGTTTCTTCAACACCCAGATTCACATGGTGAACCAGGGTAAATTCGGTGCGCGTTACGTCAACGTGAAACCTGCAGTCGTCCCGGCGGCGATCTCATCGCTGGTGCATGCCGTGACCACGAGCAACGTGATCGTCGCTCATACCGGCGCACACGTCCGCAGTTCGCTCTCGCTCTCGTCGTTGATTGCATCGACGACGCTTCCGAGCGTGCCGCACGTTCCCGCACAGCGCGCAACTCGCAAGATTACCCTCTCGCCGCAAATGAAAGCGCGCGGAGCGATGCTCGCGAAATATGCGACGCCGTCCACGACCTCGAACGTTATCGGCAACCCCGGTTTCGAAACCGGAGCCTTCTCGCCGTGGTTCCCCTGCGGCAACGGCTATGCAACGATCGACTCGTCGAACCCGCACAGCGGTCAATACGATGCCTTCACTGGAAATCTCGCCAGCAACCTCGGCGAAGA
>JBMFXH010000171.1:0-4824 GCA_049964475.1 Vulcanimicrobiaceae bacterium | reverse complement strand
CCGATGCTAAAGCGAGAAGCTTACCCTGCGCTGGGAGCGAGCAGGTTGCGCAGGAGGGCAAGGGTCGCCTGACGGGCCTGCTCGCTCGCTTTGCCGGGAAGCATCGTTGCGTTCGCTTCGAAGAGCACGAGGTTCCCCTCGCCGTCGAGCCCGAAATCGGCGCCGGCGTACTGAAGGCTCAGCTCGCGTCGAACCGTTTCGAGCGCCGAAAACGCCCGCTCGCCGATTCGCTCGCGTGGGTGTCGGCGGAATTCGCGGTCGATCGTGCGACCCAATTCGCCGCTCATCAAATCGGCAGTTTCGAAGTGCACTTTCCAATCGGTCGAGAGGGCAGCGTGGACGGGCACGATCGCATCGCCGATAAAGAGTGCGCGATACTTGCAGTAATATCCGCGTTCGTCACGTGTATCGATAAATTCAACGGCATAGAACTCTTCGCCGGGAAGAGCGGCGAGTGCGGCGTTGAGTTCTACCGTATCGGCTACGCGTAAGCAGAAGCGCCCGTTGTGAAAGCCCGGCGATCGCACGAGAAACGGATACGAAATGCCGTTGGCGGCGAGCGCGATACTCGCCTGCGTGCTGCGCAAGCGTTCGCGTTCGATCCGCACTATCCGTGGTACGCGCAGCGCGGTGCGCCCGCGAAGGCGCGCGGCGTTACGGTCGCGGCGTGTTTTCGCAACGGCGGCTGGGTGATTTACCAACGGCGCGTCGCTGCGAGAGACGACGTTCTCCGCGATCGCCAGGGCTTTCTCCGCGGCGTCGGCATCGCCGATCGCGTTGAAGAGAATATCGTGCTTGGGAAGTTCCGCCTCGGCCGACATCGCGTCGACGTGCGCGAGCGTAATTGCGTAGATATCGTTGGGGAGAAGCGGTTCGAGGTCGATGTTTGCGTTCGCGGTAGCGAGCAGCGCGAGAACGCGGATCGGTCGCTCGGTGCCGCGAAACGGAATCGGCCGTATCGGCGCGAGTTTAATTGCATTGCGGCGATGGCGGTCGGCGGCATCGTCGTCGCCAATACGTTGGTAACCTTGCGCCAACCCGAGATGGATCTGTAGTTCGAAGGGATCGATTTCGAGCGCGCTTTCGTAGGCGCCGATAGCAGCGCGCACGTCACCGGCCGCGAGCATTGTATGCCCGCGGTTGACAAGTGCGACGACCTCGGCTCTGCGCGCGTTCACTCCGTGGCAAGCATTCGCGAGCCGGCTCGCTTTCCCGAGCGAGCGCTATCTTGCTTGCGAGCGGGTTCTCCGGCGGCCGGGCGAAGAACGCAGAGTGTTGCTTTCCCGGTCGCCGCTCCGCCTCTTCGCCCTCGCGGGCATCTTCGCCATCGCTGCCTGTTCGACGAAGCCGCCGAGGCTCTACGGTACGGTGCTGCAACCCGTTCGCCCCGCTCCGCCGCTCGCCGCGATCGACCAGAACGCAGCGCAGTTCTCGCTCGAACGCGTGCGCGGACGCGTTGTCGCGCTCTACTTCGGCTTTACGCATTGCAAGGATATCTGCCCGCAGACACTGGCAAGGCTCGGAGCCGCGCGAACGAAATCCGGGCTTGGCCCGCGCGTCGCGATCGTCTTTGCCAGCGTCGATCCGGTGCGCGATACGCCCGCGGCCCTGCGCGCATTCTTCGCTCGCGTCGGCGTTTCGGCGATCGGGGTCACCGGAACGCACGCACAGATGAAGGCGATCTGGAGCGGCTACGGCGTCGACGTGCAAGCCACGCGCACCGATGTGGGGCACAGCTCCTTCGTGTACTTTATCGGCCCGCGAGGTAATCTCCGGATCGTCGGCGGCGATCTTTCGATCGCGCAGCTTGCAGCGGATATGCGCGCGTTAGCGCGGTGGGCGCGCACCTAAGGAGGGCGCGCCTACCGCGCTATGGCTGTGGCCGATCATGCCGAACGATCCCCGAAATTTGAAGAAACATCGTCGTTGATATAACGGCATAAAAAACGGCATTGAAAACGATCACGAACGTGACGAACGTCGCTTTGGTCATCGAGTCGACGATCCATGCAAGCCATGCCAAATAGATCGCGCCGAGAATTGTGTTCAGCGGCCATCCCGGTTGTTTTTTTAAAAAAAGAATACTTATTGAAACGGTTGTTTCGATAACGGATAAAATCCCCAAGCTTTCAAAAATAAGCACTACGCACACGCAAGAGCGAGGAATAAGCCCCCTACCCCTACCGATATTGCTGCTCCAATAACAATCTGCGGCAATTCTACGGCCGTCAGCAAGGATGATAGTGTTACCCAAAAGGACTCGGCAGATATAGATGACGCGATAAGTAATTTTGCCGCCGAAACGATCTTAGGAATGTTAAGGTTTCCTGTAATACGCGAGGTAAGAACACCGCTGACGAATCCCTGCGCCAAAGCAAGCATGTCGTCCTTGAAGGACGCGGCGCGATACTTAATGCACGCTAGGTAGTTATCATAGTCGATATTAAGCGTGTACCACGGTCCCACGTAACCGGCCCACGTACACGCGAAGGACGAATATCCACAAGACGGGTAGGCGAGCGCATAGCCCTGGGATGACGCAACGGCGATCACAGTAAGACCGTCGCATGTCTCCCCAACATAGTAGTTGGTGCATGGGCCGGACCCGCCTTGGTCCTTTATGTCCATCGGGTGTCGTAGATTGAGTGCGCCGAGGTGCTTGAGCAAATTTGGGTTTTGTCTCATCTCATCCAAGATGACCGTTCCGCTGCTCGCTGAAACAGCTACAAGAAAGTTCTCTTTCATGAGCGATTGGTATTCCGGCGACCATATTGTAGTGGGCAAGGGTTTGGCGAAGAGAGATGGCAATCCCTCCGGCGCTCCACCGCTGCATGCGGCTAATATGCCACCGGACGCGGCACCTGCAATAATACGCAAAAAACGCAATCTCGAGTTAAGGTACTGGGTCGAATGTTCTGTTGCTCGCATCTTCGAAAATCGTCCTCTTTAATTAAAGAGGCGCCCAAGTTCCATTTGCGACCGGCGCCCCGACCGGGTTTCGGGGGGGGGCTTTACCTGTCGCTTACAAACCAAATTCCGCCACGAGGTGCGGGAGCAAGGCATCGCGGGCTTGCGCGAGCGAGACCTCGCGCCCGAGTTCGTGCGCGATCGAGGTGATACCGCGGTCGAGAAGGCCGCAGGGATTGATAAGCCGGTCGTAATCGAGTTCGGTGTTGACGTTGAGCGCGATACCGTGGAGCGAGACCATTTTTTGCACCGCGAGCCCGATCGCGCAGATTTGGTTGCGACCGACCCAGACGCCCGCGTGTTCGCTCCAGCGTTCGGCAACGATGCCGAAATCGGCGCAGGCGGCGATAACTGCGGCTTCCAGCGAACGTACCAGCGGGACGACTTCGCGAAAGCGTTCGAGTTTGCGGATCGGGTAGACGACGAGTTGCCCGGGGCCGTGATAGGTGACGTCCCCGCCGCGTTCGATCTCGACGATGTCGATGCCGCGTGTGGCGAGCACCTCGGGAGCGAGTAACACGTTCTCGCGCTTCGCGTTGCGCCCGAGCGTAATCGTCGGCGTATGCTCGACGAAGATCCAGGTCTCGGGCTCCTCACCCGTTCGCACCGCTTCGTGTAAGCGGGCAGGGGATGTCGGAGAGGCGAACTTGACCTCTCCGACGTCCCCTGCAAAAAGGGCGCTTCGACGGGTAGGGGCCTTAGCCGAAGTGTTTTACTGTCGCCGATGAGTAATGATACTACGCGCGACACGAATCGCGTCAAAAAGCATCGCGCTAATTGCTAAGGCCGCGACGAAGTCCGTCGCTTGGATCGGAATTAATCGTTTTATACTAAGAGCCACTGCGCCATAAAGTGATATCCAAGAAACAATCGTGAGCCATCCGACGCGTTTTTTCCAGTACAACACTAAAACGGTTACAAGGCCTAATGAAAAGACGATAATATCTTTAAATAGTGGGGACGTAGTCGTTAGATCGCTGATGTTCATACGCAATGAAAAGTCGACTGGTCACGGTTGAGTATTCCCTCTGCTGTGTTGAGGTTGTTGTCAGCTGCAAGAACTGCCTCGCTGACCCCAGCGTACGCAATCCAGTCAGGGAGTGCCATCGCGCCTCCGCTTATGAGAATCGAAAACGCGTTCCAACCAAAATCTAAGATGAACAGGGCTACGGCCCCCCCATATTGGATTTGTGCGTTATTCACGTTGTCTTGGTCGTCCATTAACTGAGCTTCTTCGGCCGGATTGCACGCCTCGACATACTGTGCGGAGAAGTTTCCGCCAATCAGACGGGTATTTTGGGTAGTGATTTGGTGAAGTAAACTGTGCCCCTCCTGATCACTGGCCTGAATCCACGTGCTGCCGTCGGGGCGCGTGATTATCGATCCCGAGACCCCAGTGCTGGTCCTAAAAGATACGGTGCCGTTAAGTTCGCGCGAAACCACGATCTTTTTGTTTGGATCGGTTTTTGACGTGAGACTATATCCGCCTCCCGCAATGTCGCGCCTTACAAAGCTTTTAATAGAATCTGACGTGGTTCGATATGCTTCGAATCGCCGACTCGCTCCTTGCAGAGCAGCCGGGCCGCCCCTAGCGCTGTTTGCTCCGGGGACGATCCCTCCGCCCGGTTCGCCGGTACCCGTGCACGCAACGAGTCCAAATGCGATTATAGTGGTAGTCGCTACGATGCGTTGATACGAGCGACATGAATTGAATAGAGAAACCTTGTTCGACGGTTGTTCGCGATCAGCGTTCACGCAGTGATGTCCCTTTCGAAAGAGGATTCGGGTGGTATATGACGCGACATCTCGGAGATAGGTTCGATGTTTGAGGTGACGCAAACGGTGCGATTCCGGGGG
>JBMFXH010000170.1:0-4829 GCA_049964475.1 Vulcanimicrobiaceae bacterium | reverse complement strand
CATCTTCGCCTTGGCGCCGAAGCGCTCCTTGTACTTGCGGTTGTCCAGACGCGCGTCGCCGCCCATCACGACCAGCACCACCTGCTCCTTCAACCACAGCGACAGCGTCTTGGCGATCTGCGCCGGCTGCACGCCGTGCGCGGCCGCCGCCTCGGCCACCGTGGCGGTGCTGCCGGGCTTTTCCAGCACCTCGATGTCGGGAGCGTGCAGCGCGAGAAAGTCGCGCACCGTCTGCAGGCTCATCGCGCGCCCTTCCCGCCCTCGCCCGCGCACGCGGATGCGTTCGCCGCACCCGGCAGAGCGGCGCTCTGCGGATCCTGCGCGAGTACGACGAGGGTACTTTTTATATCCTGATTCAGAGCGTTCTGCGCGCTGACGACGGCAGCTTCGCGTGCGGGTGAGGCGACGCTCGGCGCCGCAGTTGCGACGCCCTCGCCTGCGTGCGGCATAGCTGCGGAAATGCGCGCGGCGATACCGGCGAGCGGTGGCGATGCAGTACCGGCAGCGGGAGCCGAACTCGGCAGAGCGGTATTCGCCGGCGCTGCGGGCTCGAGCGCGGCGAGGCTTTTGGCAAGCGTGACGAGCGCATCTTCGGTCGATCCCAAAATCGTGCGAACGTACGCCGCGAGTTGCTGCGGCAAGGCAACGGCATTCGCGGGGTCGAGCGTCGTGACGAACGCCATCGCAGCGCGCACGGTCGTCACCGCAGGTTGCGGAAGAAATCGCGCCAGGGTGCTCTGGGCGCGGGCAAACGCCGTCGCCAGCAATTGCGGCGCGTTCGGGGAGAGACGTGCGGCGGCGATTGTCGCGGGCGTCGCCGGCACGCCCAAACGCGCGAGCAGTTGCTCCTCTTCGCCGAGCGGTTGCGCGGCCACGTTCGCGGGATTCGTTTCGGTCGGCACGCTCGACGCGCGTATCGAGATCGACGGCGGGGGCGACTCCAGCGAAGCACCGCGGGCCGAGCTCGCTGCGCCGCCGCGCGCCGGATTCTCCGCCGCGCCCGGCTGCGTTTCGGGTGGGCGTGGCAATATTCGCGCACCTCGCGCGGTTGCAAGGCGGGCTTCGAGCTCCGAGGCGAGCATCGGGCTCGTTCCGGCAGGCGATTCCGCAGCGGCTCGCGCCGATAGCGGTGCATTTTGCGTCGATGCGTCGGCGGCCGGCACATTTTGCGGCGGACCCTCCGTGGACGAACGTTCCGCAGCAGGCGCGCCCCTGCCAGGTGCCGAGTCTTGCGTCGGCGCGGCCGGAAGGTCGCGGCGCGCGGGCTGTACCGAGGCGGCCACAAAAACCTCGACCGGCGGCGCAATCGCCGAGCGCGGGTTCGTCGCGGCGCCACTCTGAAGCGCGGGCTCCGATGGCACCGGGGCTGTCGGTTGAGCGGCGGGATTCGGAGTGCTCGCCGCGGGGGCACGTGCGAGCAGCGATGCCTGGGCGGGCGCCGAAGCGCCACCGGGGATCTCGATATTCGCGATCTCCGGCGGATTTTGCGGATCGATCGCGCCGAGATTACGGACGAAAATCTGCGTCGGCGAGAAACCGGTCACTTGTAGTGCGAGGGTGTCACCGGGCGCGATACCCGGCGGTAACTGGGCCGGAAGCGACTGGCCGAAGAGCGAGATGTGGTCGACGCCCTCGGAGGGCGGCAGAACCAGCGCCGAGAGGAGATCGCCGGTCTTGAGTTGGGCGATAACGCTCTGCGCGATCGCGCCGAGATCGAGCGTCGCTTCGGCGATCGCCGTTTGGGCTGCGAGAACCGCCTGCATCGCAAGCGCGCTCGGGTCGATGCCCGCCACGATTCCTTATGCCATCGTATCGATGAAGTGCTGCTCTCCGCCGTCCGAGGAGTTCTCGTCGGCTCCCTCGCCCTGGCGTCGTTCCGGAGCTTGGTAAAACCCCTGGCTCTCGCCCTGGGTTCGCTCGCGCACCGCGCTATCGTGTTCGGAGCTTGCAGCCTCGGCGACCGACTCTTCGCGCTCGGTGACCTGCTGGGCGAACGCCATCGCCGCAGCCTGCTGCGCCGCCTGCGGAGCAGCGGCAATATTCGCCGCCAGCGCCGCGCTCTGCGGGGCGGCGAGATAGGCGAGCTGGAGATCGACCGGCCGAATAGCCATAATCCCTTCTTCCTCTTCCTCCTCTCCGACTACTCTAGGTTTCGGCCTCCGCGCCCGGCTTTCTGAGATATTTTTGCTTGATCGTCGGGTCGTCTTCGCGAAAGCCCAGGTCGGCGCGAAGGCGACGCAGCGCCGCCCGCAAGTGAATGACCGCCGCCGCGTGAATCTGCGAGACCCGCGACTCCGAGACGCCGAGCGCGCCTTTGATATCCTTGAGCGTCTGCCCCTCGAAATAGTAGAGGGTGATCACCGTCCGCTCTTGCGGGGGAAGCGCCTCGACCGCGCGGACGAGCTCTTGGACGATCTCCTTGCGCTCGACACCGTCGCCGACGTCGGCGAGATCGTCGCGTAGCGTATCGACGAGCGGTATATCGTAGCCGCGCTCGTTGGGAAGAAATTCTTCGAGCGAGAGCAAGGCCGTTCCACGCACGCGTTGGAGAATGCCGTCGAGCTCGCGGCGCGAAACCCCAAGATAGGCGGCGAGTTCGTCGTCGGTCGGCACTCTGCCGAGCCTCGCCTCGAGTTCGCCGATCGCCCGCTCGACTTCACGCGCGCGCTGACGAACCGCACGAGGCACCCAATCCAGCGATCGCAGTGCGTCGAGAATCGCTCCGTTGATCCGCGTAATCGCATAGGTTTCGAACTTTACGCCGCGCGCATCATCGTATTTTTCTATTGCGTCGATTAGCCCGACGATGCCGTCGTTGATCAGATCGTTGATTTCGACGTTCGGCGGCAAATTCGAAGAGACGCGCCCGGCCACATATTTGACGAGATGAAGATATTTATGGATCAACTCTTCGCGCGTATAGGTCTCGCCGGCGATGCAGTAACGGCCGGCAGAACGATCGTTCATCGCGCGTGCTCTCCGAACGCGCGATGCGTGAGTTCGACGAGCGTCGGCGCGATGCGCTCGAGCGGTTCGACACGATCGACGAGCCCGGCGACGGCCGCCGCACGCGGCATACCATAGACCACGCAGGTCGCTTCGTTCTGACCGACGACGTAGCCGCCGCGCTCCTTGAGCAGACGCAACCCCTTAACGCCGTCCTGTCCCATGCCGGTGAGGATAACGCCGAGTGCACCGGCCCCGAACGCGATCGCCGTCTGCGCTGCGAGGACATCGACCGACGGCACGTGCAGCGAGCTCCCATCGTCCTCGCGAAGGGCGACGACGATTTCGCCGAAGGAACGACGCAACTCGAGCTGCTTCCCCGACGGCACGACCAACACGCTACCGCGGGCAACGATCATGCCTTCGGCAGCCTCAACGACGTGTAACGCGCTCTGGGCGTTGAGACGATCGGCGAGCGGCCGCGTAAAGCCCAGCGGCATATGCTGCACCAAAAGAATCGGCGTCGGATAGGTGGCGGGGAGCGCGGGGATGACTTTGGAGAGCGCGACCGGCCCGCCGGTCGAGGTTCCAATCGCCGTGCATTCAAAAAACTCATGCGAAGCACGCGGCGGCGCACTGGGAGTCGGCGCGGCGGGGGTTGAGGCCGGCGGCGCGGGGCGACGTTCGGGCGCAACGCGTGCGCCGCGACGACCGAAGATCGCGATCTTCGTCAGCAGGTCGCGTTGTACGTCTTTGATATTCGCGTAGACGCTGTCGGGCTTTGCGATGAAATCGACCGCGCCGAGTTCCAGCGCACGGAACGTTGTCTCCGCGCCCTCGCGCGTGAGCGCACTGACCATGATGATCGGCGTGCGCGAGCGTTCGTGAATCAAGCGGACTGCCTCGAGGCCACCGATTCCGGGCATCTCCACGTCCATCGTGATGACGTCGGGAACGAGTTCCTCTGCCCGCGTCACACCCTCTTCGCCGCTTCGCGCAGTGCCGACGACCTCGATATCCTCGCTGCTCTCCAACATTTTGACGATCGCCTGACGCATAAAGGCCGAATCGTCGACGACGAGGACTTTAATGCGCGCCATCATGCCCTCGCAGACGGTAGTAAATCGCCTTCGGCGTTACCATCGGTTCGTAGAGGTCGGTCAACCTGATGATCGACTCGGCATGCCCGAGAAACAAGTAGCCGTTCGGGCGCAACGCCTTCGCGAAATTCTCCACCACGCGTTTCTGCGTCGGCTTATCGAAATAGATCAAGACGTTCCGGCAAAAAATCGCATCGACCGGCCCGTACGCGGCGACCGCCCGCTGGTCGAGGAGATTGACGCGCGAGAACTCGACCATGCGCTTGATCTCGTCGGAGATAAAATATCCGCTCTCGAAGGGGCGAAAGTTCTTCGCCATCACCTCCGGCGGCGTCGCACGAAACGAGAGTTCGCGATAGAAACCCGTCCGTGCTTTCTCGAGTGCGCGCGGCGAAATGTCGCCGGCTTTTATGTCGATCTCCGACGGAGCGATCCGTCCTCCGGCTAACAACAGCATCGCGATGGTATACGGCTCTTCCCCGGTCGAGCAGGCCGCCGACCAAATGCGCAACCGACGTCGATTTTTTTGCGCTTCGTCGACAACCTCGCTCGCCAAAACATCGAGTTGTGCCCGCTCGCGAAAAAAATACGTTTCGTTATTGGAGAGAACCGACGCCAATTCATCCCACTCCGCCTCGCGATCGACCGAGATTGTGAGATAACGGTAGTATTCGTCAAAATCGGCGACCCGACACTTAATCAGACGCGTCTGGAGCCGGCTCTGCAGCAAAAACTGCTTCGAGTCGTCGTAATAAATGCCGAAACGCTCGCGAATGGCATCTC
>JBMFXH010000169.1:0-4845 GCA_049964475.1 Vulcanimicrobiaceae bacterium | reverse complement strand
CGACGCCGAGACCGTCGGTACAATCTCCGTTGCAATCGTCGTAGTGGCTCGACATGACATAGATACGCCCGGGCTCGCTGCCGCGCAGGGTCGCGATCACGCTGGATTCCGTAACCGCGCGCGGCGTGAACTTCATTTTCGGTTGCACGTAGGTATCGAGCCGAACGGTCATCCTGCCGCCGGTCGTCGCCGCGATTTTCTGAAATTGCGCGACGAGCCAAGCTCGCGCGGCGAAGACGCCGTGGGTCTTCGTGGAATGGATCTCCGAGAAATCGTTGCGCGTGCCGAAACCGACGAGTTTATCGTCGATCGCACGCAGGTGGCTCGCCGAGACGGCCCGCACCATAGCGAGAATGCGTGGATCGGGGCGTGCGGAGGGGGCTGAGGCGGCGGTCGTCGTGACGGCAACCACGGCGGCGAGAGCGATCGAACGTGCAAGCATACCCCAGACTTGCACCTCGATGCGACAAATCCCGCAGCGCGGAACGCCGGTCGTGTACGTGCTGGAGTGCGCCGACGGCGCGCTCTATACCGGCTGGACGAACGATCTCGCACGGCGGGTGCGCGCCCACCTTCGCGGCCGTGCGGCGAAGGCGACGCGCCGGGCGATGCCGATTCGCTTGCACGCTTGGTGGCAGGCCGATTCCGCGACGAGTGCGCGCTCGATGGAGGCCCGTTTTAAGCGGCTCTCCCGGCAAGAAAAGCTCGCGTTGCTCGGCACGGCGGAGGCCTTTGGGTATCGGGTTATCGAAACGCCGTTCGTTCTACGAGCCGTCCAGGGGGGAATATCGATGGCCACACCACCACAGCCGGAGGAGCGCGAAGCGCTTCTCGAAACGGCACGCACGCACGTCGTTCGGATCGAAACACCGAAAGGCGATCTGCTGCTTTCGCTCAATTCGGAGGCGGCACCGCAACATGCCGCAGCATTCGTGAAACTCGTGCAGGCGGGCTTTTACGACGGACTCAACTTCCATCGCGTCGAGCCGGGTTTCGTCATTCAAGGCGGCTGCCCCGACGGCGATGGAACCGGCGGCCCCGGATATCGCCTCAAGGCGGAATTTAGCGCGCTCCCGCACGTGCGCGGCACGCTTGCGATGGCGCGTTCCTCGCATCCCGATTCCGCCGGTTCGCAGTTCTACATCTGCTTGGACGACGCCCGTTTTCTCGACGGGCAGTATACCGTTTTCGGGCAATTGATCGACGGTTTCGAAACCCTCGATGCGATTCGTCGCGGTGACGCGATGACGCGCGTGACGCTGGAACCGCGCGCGGCCTAAGAACCCGTGCCCTGGTAGCGGTTGAGTCCGATTCTCCAAACGACGTAGGAGATTCCGCTCCAGAGCAGGCCGACGAGCGGCGTTAGGAGCCCGACCTCGGGGGAGAGCCCGAACGCCGCATCGTGTTTCCCGAGGAGATAGCTCGCCGGGAAGTAGTTCATGAATGCAAACGGCAGTATATAGGCGAGCACGATCCGTACCGCGCGCGTATAGATGCTGATCGGATAGCGCGTAAAATCTTGCTCGAGCGACATCACCGCCCAGCGCAAGGTATCGACCCGGATCAGCCAAAACGATAGCGATGCAACGAAGAGCGAGATACCGAGATCGATGCCGGCTCCGCCGCAAACGACGGCCGCGATGACGAGCACCGTCTGCACCGATAGATGAATCCCCGCGACGCCGGTCGCGATCGCGAGGGTCGCGACCGCCAGGATGAAGCCGTCGGGAAAGGTGCGCGAGGGGACGGTGAGCACTTGGAAGAGCGCATCGAACGGCCGGACGAAGAAGCGGTCGAAGCGCCCCTCGCGGATATATTCCGGGACCGATACGACGTTAAAGAAGAGAGCGTTGTGCAGCTCGTGCGCCGCCATCCAGAGTGCATAGAGAAAGAACATTTCGCGAAGGCTCCAGCCGTTCATCGACGGGAAACGCATCATCGTCACCGCTAATGCGGCGAGAGCGGTGCCGTGGTAGACGATCGTGAAGCCGAGCCACATAAAGAAATCCGCGCGATACTCGGCCATCGTGAGGAGATTGATTCTCCAATACTGCAGGTAGGCGGCGAGCATCGCGACTAGCCTCCCTGAACCACAACGCGCCGGGCGGCGGCGCGCCAGAGAAGATACGAAGCGGCGGCGGTTACGGCGAGCCACGCGGCTTGAACGGCGAGTGCGTTCGCCCATTGCCGGGGCGGGATGATGCCGATGAAGAGCAGCAGCGGCGTCGAGTAGATCGCCGCGAACGGGAGCGCGAAGACCGCGCGGCCGAACCAACCAGGGAAAAATGCGAGCGGGAGGATCTGTCCGCTCAAGAGATCGGAGATCCAACGCACGATCAGCTGAAGCCCGAAGGTCTCGAGCGTCCAGAATGCGACCCCGTTCAAGAGAAAATTCACGAAGAAATTGACGCCGTATCCCAAGGCGAACGAGAGGAAGAAGACTGCAAGCGTTGCGGCCGACGGCACGTCGATATGCACCAAGAGCAGCGAAAACAGCAGCGACGGGAGAATTGCCATCGCGTGCACGAACGTTTGGCCGACGCCGTCGCTGAAATAGGCGAACGGAACGACGATCGGTTTCATGAGGTCGAGCGCGATACCGCCTTCGCGTAATTTCTCGCGGATGACGCGCGTGCCGTCGACCTCGAGAACCAGCGACATCAACATCGCCATCGTGGCATACGTAATCATCGAATGCAGCGGCAGGCCCATCGGCGCGATATTATGTGCGTAGAGCGCGGTCCACAGCGAACGTAAAAGA
Organism: Vulcanimicrobiaceae bacterium; assembly: GCA_049964475.1. Taxonomy (GTDB): domain Bacteria; phylum Vulcanimicrobiota; class Vulcanimicrobiia; order Vulcanimicrobiales; family Vulcanimicrobiaceae; genus JABEUX01. The sequence continues at coordinate 2,084 of JBMFXH010000169.1, read as the reverse complement.
TAGACCCGCAGCACCAACGAACCGACTTCGGCAAGCAGCTCGATGCGATAGGTCGCTTCGCGCGCGAAGGCTTTGCGCGCGTACTCGATATACGGGGCGAGCGCGCTCACGAGGGAGGGCGTTTTTTCGTCGCTTCCTTGCGGCGATGCTCCATTTCCTGAAGCTCGAGCATCATCGCATCGACGACGCCGCCGACATCGGCGACCTGCTTTTGCGGCGGCTCTTCGCCGGCCCGACGCGCCACCGGTTTGGTGCTGCGTTCGCCGTCGATGCGCGCGTCGGTTGCGTGGAACCTGCGCAGGAAGCGCGAGTACGCCGCCGCGGCCTTGGCGTGCGCCGAGGAGCCGGCCTCGACGTTAAAGACGGTTTCGAAAAAATTGAGTCGCTCGGCGAGTTCGGCGGCTTTCTCCGGCCCGAATATCGCCGCCGGATTTCCGGCTGCGATATGCTGCATCGGAACGTTCGCCCCGCGAGCGAGCCGCGCGTTCACGTGAACGATCCCACCGAGCGCGACGCCGCTCCCGCTCTCCATATGTGCGCCGTTGAAGACGCGCGCCCCCGACGCGACGAAACATCCGTCGTCGATGCGGGCCCCGACGACGTAGGCACCGGGGCCGACGATGCAATCTTTGCCGATCTGCGTCGGGAATTGCAGTACTTTCCCGCCGCTGCTTTTGATGACGGCGTTCTCCATGATGACGCTGCGCGCGCCGATCTCCAACGGTGCTCCCTCGGCGGTGAGCACCGCGCCGTGAAGGATCGCGCAATCGGGGCCGACGACGACCTCACCCGAGAGCACGGCACTCGGCGCTACGTAGGCGCTGGAATGGATCTTCGGCTTCCCTCCGCCGCTGCTAAAAATCATGCGCTGCGTTCCTCCCCTTCGTACCCCTGCGTGTAAATATGTCGGATGATCCCTTCGAGTTCGGGCTCTTCGATAGCGATATCCTCGACGCTGTAGCGCTCGCTGACTTCGCGGACCAGGCGATCGGCGCGTTGGGATGAGCGGTCGAAAACGAAGCGCGCTGTGATGCCATCGCTTCCCTCGAGCCGGGCTCCCGGAATTGCCGGCGCCGAAGTCGGCTCGGTAAATCGCACCACGAGCGTACGTTCGCGCCCGTACTCATTCTTTATCCGTTCGATCGGGCCGTCGAAGATGATGCGTCCGCGATCGATGAGGACGATTCTCCGGCAGAGGCGCTCGACATCGGCGAGATCGTGCGTGGTGAGGATGACGGTCGTCGCCTGCTCGCGATTGATGCGCTCGACGAAGGTCCGGATCGCCTCTTTGGCGACCACGTCGAGCCCGATCGTCGGCTCGTCGAGGTAGAGAATCGGAGGCTCGTGCAGCATCGCCGCGGCGAAGTCGCCGCGCATGCGTTGGCCCAGCGAGAGCTGACGGACCGGCGTGCGGAGAAATTCGCCCATTTCGAGCAACTCGATGAAGGCATCGAGCGAGCGCCGATAGCGTTGCATGGGGATGCCGTAGATCGCGCGGAGCAACTCGAAAGAATCGACGAGCGGTAGATCCCAATAGAGCTGCGTACGCTGCCCGAAAACGACGCCGATGTTGCGCGCGTTCTCCCGGCGCTTACGATAGGGAACGATCCCCGCCACTTCGATCTCGCCGCCGCTGGGGACGAGAATGCCCGTCAGCATTTTGATGGTGGTCGATTTCCCCGCGCCGTTGGGGCCGATATAGCCGACGAGTTCGCCGCGTTCGATCTCCATCGAGACCCCGGCGACGGCGACGCGATCCTCGTAAACCGGGGAGAACAGCCCGCGCAGCGCGCCGAGCGCTCCCGGAAAACGCTTCGCGCTTCGGAAGACTTTGCGGAGGTCGCGCGTTACGATCAGCGGCACGCCCGCACCCTTCGCCGCACGCGTCGCGCTCGCCCTCGCCGGCGTTTCCGAGAAAAAAAACGAGCCGCGGGGGGCGGCTCGTTTCCTCGGAAAAGAAAAACGCCGGGCTTAGGCGGCTGCCTTCTTCCGGCGTGCTGTCGTTTTCCGTGCGCGCGGTTTGCTCACTTTGCGAGCTACCTTCCGGGTCGCGCGTTTTGCGGTTTTGCGCTTCGTGGTTTTGC
>JBMFXH010000168.1:0-4848 GCA_049964475.1 Vulcanimicrobiaceae bacterium | reverse complement strand
CGTTGGCGCTCGCCGCGCGCGCACAAAATGAGCCGCGCGCCGATCGCGTCGTGGGCACGGTGATGAGCAATATCGGGCTCGAACGCGCGTTACGCGCGCAAGGGATCGCGCTCGACCGCACCGCCGTCGGCGATCGCTACGTGCTCGCGCGCATGCGCGAGAGCGGCGCCTTTCTCGGCGCCGAGCAATCCGGGCATGTGATCGATTTACGCAACAACACCACCGGCGACGGCACGATGACCGCTTTCGCCGTCCTCAACGAGATGGCGCGGTCGCAGCAACGGCTCGCCGATCTCGTTGCCGCGGTCGTCGAGGCTCCGCAGGTGCTGCAGAACGTCCGCGTCCGCTCCAAATCGAGCGCCGAACACCAGGAAGTGCTGCTCGCCATAGCGCGCGTCGAACGCTCGCTCGCCGGGCGGGGGCGCATCCTCGTCCGCCCCTCGGGAACCGAGCCGCTGGTCCGGGTGATGGTGGAGGGGGACGACCACGAGGAGATCCTCCAAGCTGCCTCTGAGATATCTGCCGCGATCGCAGAGGTCGAGAAGGAGATCGAGCGGGCGCGGCCAACGACCCACGCCGGATAGCCCTCGGGGGCTGTCTCCAACCTACATCACTGAGTCCGAGCAACGCTCGGAGCGGGGGAGCACTAGGGTGGGGTGAATGGGCCGGTCGGCCCTAGGGTGACTTTCACATCCGAACCCGTCAACTAACCTCGCAAGTGTCACGAAAGAGGACGATTCGATTTGAAGAAGGCATTTTTTGCCGGAATCGTGGCAGCCGTTGCGTTTGCGCTGCCGCTTGCAGCGAACGCCGCTCCCACGAGCGCGACCGCCAGCCCCGACGTCACCGCGTGGACGTCCCATCTGCTCGCCGTACAGGCGCAGGTCAAGCCCAAACATGAAGGTCTCCTCGAGCGCTTTGCAGGCAGCGTGCTTTCACGCACCTCGAAGATCGCCCAGGGCCTCACCCATAGCGCCTTGCGCTTCCTCGGCGTTCCCTATGTTTTCGGCGGCACGACTTCGGCCGGCTTCGATTGCTCGGGATACGTGCAGCACGTCTTCGCCATGGTCGGCATTCATTTGCCGCGCACGGCGGACGCCCAATACTACGCCGGGAAGCCGGTTCACGGGCACCTCGTGCCGGGTGACCTGGTCTTCTTCCAAACCTACGCTCCGGGCCCGTCGCACGTCGGGATCTACCTCGGGCATGGGAAGTTCGTGAGTGCGAGCGACCACGGCGTCATGGTGAGTAGCCTCTCGGAACCCTACTGGGCCTCGCGCTATCTGGGCGCGAAGACCTACATCGCATCAAAATAGAACCGCAGCCGCAGCAACCCGCCGACGAGCAACGGCTCGTCGCCCTGGCTTACCTCGCGTGGCCGATCGCGCTCCTCGATCGCATCGCGCCCCGCGAGGCTGCGTCATTGTGGTACCGCGGGCAGATGCACCAGGCGCGCTGGTTCGGCGGTGCGACGCTCGCCGTGGCGGCGGTCGCGCTCCTCTGGCCCTTTCTGCTCAGCGCCGTCGTGGCCAACGTCACGGCGATCATCGCGTTCTATATCTTCGCGTTGCTGCTCGACCTCGCGCTCTTGGTCGTATGGCTCATCGCCGCGCTCCGGTATAGTCGTCGGGCAGCGAGCGGCGAATGGTTCGAGATCCGCTGGGTCCGCCGTACGACAGGGAGGAACGAACCGCCCCTGTAACTCTCCGGCGCGCGCGTTACGATGGGGTGTAGCCAAGCGGTAAGGCAGCGGACTTTGACTCCGCCATGCGTTGGTTCGAATCCAGCCACCCCAGCCAATAAAAAAGCCCCACCGGGGCTTTTTTATTGCACTTCGCTGTCAGCCCGAGTAGGCCCGAAGGGCCGTATCGAGGGCCGTCCCGGCAGTTTTCGGCGCCTCGATACGCCGCGTCCCGCGCGCGGCTACTCGGCGTGACAGAAGCTACGCCTTACTCGTACGCATCCGCGAGCAACTCGACCACGTGCCGTATCGGTACAGGCGCAATTGCTGCGCGCAGTTGTAGCATGCAACCGATGTTCGCCGTCGCAACGACGTTCGCACCGCTGCGGCGGATCGCATCGGCTTTCCGGTCGCGCAGCCGCGCCGACATCTCCGGCTCGCCGATCGCATAGGCGCCGGCACCGCCGCAACAGAGCGTCGCTTCCTCGAGCGCGACGAGTTGCAGCCCGGGAATCGCGCGCAGCAACTGCTTGGGCGCGTTGGTGATGCGCTGGGCGTGCGCGAGATGGCAGGGCTCTTGATAGGCGACGCGCGCATCGATCGCGCGTGTCGGCGCCGGTAATTCGCAGCCGGCGAGAATCTCGGTGATATCGCGAACCCGTTCGGAGAAGGCTTTTGCGCGTGCCGACCACTGCGGATCCTCGGCGAGCAGATGGACGTACCCCTTGCATTGCGCGCCGCAACCCGCGGCATCGATCGCGACGACGTCGCCGCCGCTGCGTTCGAATGCGGCGATATTTGCGCGCGCCAAGCTCTGCGCGCGCGCGCGTTCGCCGGCATGCGCGGCGAGTGCGCCGCAGCAACGCTGGTCGCTCGGCCGCACCACATCGAGCCCGGCGAGCAACAACATTTTGGTAGCGGCGCGATGGATACCGGTCGAACTGCATTGCGCGATGCAACCGAGATGGAGAAAAGCACGCCCGCGGCTCATCCGCGCGCGCACGACGGAATCGTCGGGAATCTCGAACTGCGTATCGATCGGCGGCGCCATGCGTGCCGCCTCCTCGAGACCGAGCGCGCGCAGCATTCCCAGGCGTGAGGCGAGCGCGAGGGTGCCGCTGCGTTGCGCAAATCGCAGCAAACGCGCGCCGGTATGTAACCACGCCGGGCGTTCGACCGCGCGAAGAAGCAGCGAGAGCTCGCGCCCGCCGCGTTTTGCCGGTGCCGGCGGGCTCGCCGCGGCCCGTTCGTGGAGCGAGGCGCGCGCCGCTTCGATCAACTCGCCGTATGGTACCCCCGATGGACAAGCGGCCTCGCACGCGCGGCAACCCAAGCACTCGCTCATCTGCGCCAGATACCCCGGAGCCTGCTCCGAGAGTTCGCCCTCGGCGACCGCCTTCATCAAGGCGATCCGCCCCCGCGGCCCGGAGGTCTCGGTCATCGTCTCTGCGTAGGTCGGGCAGCTCGTGAGGCAGAGCCCGCAGCGCACGCAGCGGTCGTAGAGCGATGCATCGATCATACGCTGCGGAGTTCGCCCTGCATGAACCTCGATGCTGCCGCCCGAATAGAGAGCTTCCAAGAATCTCGGAAAGAGGCAGAAGAAGACCCGAATTATGAGTGATGCGTACGACCGCGATGAGATGCTCGTTCAGGTGAGCGTAGCGTCGCCGGCGGGAGCGTGTACGCTCGAAGATCCGTCGTTGCTCCACTACATCCTCCGCCTCGGCGAGAGCATCGACGCTCCCTCGCAGGACGATCGCGAGGCACTCGACATCTTACGCGCGATTCCGCACGCCTTCGACCCCGACGAGGATCTCATCGGTGCCTTTGGGCGCGGCTGGCGCGTGCTTCCGGCGCGCGGAGCGCTCGACTGGCCGGTCTTGGAAGTCACACCGCAGCGTTTGCGCAGCGCGTTGCGGCGCGCGCACGATCTGCTTTGGAGTAATGCCGCCGCGGTGCGCGTGAGCGCGCGCGATATCTCGCAGCTCGAAGTCTCGCTCGAAGCGATTTACGGCGTGCTCTCGCAGGCCGAAGCCGCCGGGGTGCCGGTCAGCGTCTCCTACGTCGCGTAGCGCAGCGATCGAACTTCCGCTCCGCGGTGCGGGGGGGAGAGCCGATCGATTTCGCGCGCACGCTTTTTTCGCACGGTTGCGCGGCCCTTGCGCCCGCTACGATCGAGCGGGAGCCGCTCCGGCTTCGCACGCGCCTTCGCGTCGGGAGACGGATCGTCGGAACGACGATCGCGCAGCGCGGCGACACGTTGCAGGTCGAGAGCGATCTGCCCCTCGGAGAACAAGCGCGTACGTCGGTTGCAAAATCGGTGGCGCGGATGTTCGCGCTCGATCTCGATCTTGCGCCGTTCTACGCGATGCTCGCCGATGACGCGCCTCTGTCGTGGGCCCGCAGCGGTGCGGGCCGGCTGCTCGCCTCGCCGAGCGTCTTCGAAGATCTCGTAAAAACGCTCTGCTCGACCAACTGCGCGTTCTCGGCGACGCAACGCATGGTTGCGGCGCTCGTCGCGCTCGGCGGCGGTGCTTTCCCGACCCCAAAAATCGTCCTCGATGCGGGAGTTTCCTCGCTCACCGATACCGTGCGCATGGGTTATCGCGCCCGCTCGCTCTACGAACTTGCCGCCTTGGTGCACGACGGCAGCTTTGCGCCCGATACGCTACGTGCCGCTGCAGGAGCGCGAGAAGAAGAGGTCGCCGAGCGTCTCGGCGCGCTGCACGGTTTCGGGCCGTATGCCGTCGCGCATGCGATGCAACTCTTGGGGTTCCATCGCCCGTTGATCCTCGATTCCTGGACGCGCCCGACCTACGCACGGATCGTCGGCAAGAAAACGCGCAGCGATGCGGCGATCCAGCGCGATTTCAAGCGTTATGGCGCCTACGCCGGGCTCGCGTTCTGGCTCACGCTCACCGAGGATTGGGTCGCAAAGGACGCGCGCTAGCGCAACGCAAGCGCCAACGCCGCGGCGAGCGCCGGCAACGTACAGATGATGCCGATGCGCGCAAACTCCCGCGCGCTCGCGCGCATGCCGTGCTTGCGCAGCATCTGCGCCCATAACAACGTTGCAAGCGAACCACTCAGCGCAAAATTCGGCCCGAGATCGATCGCGATGACCAGCGCGCGATGGAAGCCCGGTGCGACGCCGGTGGAGATGAAGG
>JBMFXH010000167.1:0-4876 GCA_049964475.1 Vulcanimicrobiaceae bacterium | reverse complement strand
CCAAACGACGCGTGGGGCGCGCGTTTACTCCCGGGTCGGCGGCGCGCGGCGGCGATATCGCGTCGCACGCGGTAGCGCAGCGCACGCTCGATCCACTCAGCGTCGCTGCGCCCGAAGGTGCGCTGTTCGTCGTGCGATTGCGCGACGGATCCGCCGCATACACCCGTGACGGCGGCTTCTCGCTCCGCGACGGCGCACTCGTCGACGGCGATGGCGACGCGGTACTCGGATACGCGCGCCCCGATGCACCGCTCGCACCGCTTGAGATCGACTCCATCGATCGTGCGATGCACGAAGTACGCGATGCCCGTCTCGATGCCGACGGTGGGTTGCGATACGATCGCGAAATCTTCAATCCGCGCACGGGACGCACGCAGCGCGAGAGTGTCCTCGCCGGTCGCGTCGCGCTCGCGCGCTTTCCCGCAGGAAGCCGCCTGCGTGCACTCGATGCACGGCGCGAACGTGCGCCCGAGGGCGTCACCGCGCATCTCGGTGCTCCCGGCGAACGCGGTTTCGCGGCCGTGACGCCGCACGCGCGCGCTCGCAGCGGCGTCGAGATCGACGCGAGCCTAACGCGGCTGCAAGATGCGTATTTGCAACTGGAGGCATTACTTGCGGCCCATAAAGCGCAGGGCTCGGTTGCGAAGACGACGATGGATTTGCTGAAGTGAAGTTTCTCTCGTTATCCACGCGGGACGAGGACGGCGTACGCGAGCTCCGCTGGGTGCGGCGATCGCTGCTGCCGCTCTCCGCCGCCGCGCTCGTTGCGGCGAGCGTTCGCGAACGGTTGCAGAGCGCGCTCGGGGGCGTCGAGGTACGACTCTTCGCTCCGCGCATGCCCGACGACGACGGGTGGCGCGTGCTGCGAGCGGGGGCGCGCATCGACGGGCTTTGCGGGCCGCTGGGAGTCGCCGCGTTCGTAACGCGCCCCGAGGAACTACGCTCGCTCGTCGGGCTTGCCTTCGGCGCAACGATTCCCGCAAGCCGTGCGCTCTCGGTACTCGAAGCAGCGGTCTTCGAACGCTTTCTGCGTCTCATCGCTCCGGCGCTCGCACCGCTCTGCGGCCCCACGAGCGCTCCGCTCGAAGCGATGGGCGAGCGGCGTTTTAGCAGCTACTTCGAGCTGCTCGTTGAGGGAGACGCCTGCGGCCGACTCGGCGTTGCGCTCGAGAGCGAACCGCAGCCGGGGGCGCCGCATGCCGCCCCGATCGAGCGGATCGGCGAGATCGAACTCGCCCTCGCCGCTCGCGCGGAGTGCGCGGAGCTGCGCGCCGCCGAGATCGCCGCTTGGGCGCCGGGGGCGTTCGTACCCCTGCGCCGCAGCGAGATTACGCTGCTCGCCGACGGGGAGCCGCTTGCGCGCGGCGAACTGGGTGTGCGCAACAATCACTTTGCCGTCGCGATCGGGCGCGGCGCGAGCACTTCGAGCGACTGAGGGAACGATGGCGAGTAACCACGGCACGCAAAAAAACATCGACGTTCTCCTGCACGTACCGATGCAGGTGACCGCCGAGTTGGGCAAGACCAAAATGTCGGTGGAAGACATTCTGAAGATCGGGACGGGGACGATCATCGAACTCGACCGGCTCGCCGGCGGCCCGGTCGACTTGCTGGTCAACAATAAACTCATCGCACGCGGTGAAGTGGTCGCCGTCGATGAAAATTTCGGCATTCGGGTGAGCGAGTTGATCGCGAGGCCGCCCGCACCGTAACCGACTTTTCGGAAGTATCGCGGTAATAAAAGGGTAACCCCTCGGGGTTACCCTTCATGCATGAATAGTGCCTTGCCGTTGCTCGCCGGAGCGCACGCGACGCTCCCGCTCGATGTGTTGCTCTCGGTCGCGTTTTTCGCCGTGCTGCCGCTCGCGCTCGTCATGTGCACGTCGTTCGTGCGTATCGTCGTCGTTCTCTCGCTCGTGCGCTCGGCGATCGGAGCGTCGGCGTTGCCGCCGAATACCGTCTTAACCGGTCTCGCGCTGGTGTTGACGATGCTCGTCATGGCCCCGACGATGCAGAACATTCAACGTGCCGCACTCGCCCCGTTGCAAGCCGGACGCATTTCGCAGGGCGTCGCCTTCGAACGTGCGGTCGTTCCGTTTCGGACGTTCATGCTGCGGCAGACCCATCTCGACGATATCGCGTTGTTTACGCGCGCCGCGCGGCTTCCGCACGTCGCGCCCGAAGCGACGCCGATGACGGTATTGATTCCGGCATTCGTCGTCGGAGAATTACGCAGCGCGTTCGCGATCGGCTTCGCACTCTATCTCCCCTTCGTCGCCATCGACCTCGCCGTCGCCGCGACGCTGATGGGTTTAGGGATGATGATGCTCTCGCCGCCGGTCGTTTCGCTGCCGATAAAATTGCTGCTCTTCGTGATGGTCGACGGCTGGGCACTGCTCTGCGGAGGCGTTCTCAGTTCGTTCCGTTGACAGTACGCTAGTAGCGGAGTATGATGGATGAAGGGCGAGTTCGACGGAGTCGAGTGGGACGAAGAAAAAAGTGCCCGGAACGAGGACCTCCGTGGTTTCGGTTTCGACGAGCGGCCGACGTGTTCGCCGGAGACTATATCGAGACCAAGAGCGGTAATCGAGATTTCGGCGGACTCCGCTATGTCGCCATAGGGAGCGTAGAGGGCCTGATCGTTACCGTGATTTGGACTCCGCGCGGGATGAAACGGCGCATTATTTCGGTCCACCCGTCATCGAGAAAGGAGCGAGATATCTATCGTGTCTATCGTGACCAAGAAACGCTCCGAGCTTGGATCTGCGATCCTGCCGAAAGGCTTCCAACGACCGAGCGAAGCGCAAATCCGGCAATGGAAAAGAGAAGACGGCGATGAGAATTTCGAGTTTTCCGATTTTCGATACGTCCGCAACGTAAACGTACGAGCTCTTCGTGACCGAATCGGCCTAACGCAGCAAGAATTTGCGCGGCGCTACCGTTTTCCGCTGCGGAGCCTACAGGAGTGGGAGCAGGGGCGTAAGCGGCCAGCTCCGGGTACGATGACATTGTTGCTTGCGATATCACGAGATCCGAAAGCGTTAGCAAAGGCGTTGGCGTGACGACGAATGAGTCTAGCGAGCCGCAATCGATCCGACCGTGAATCTGCGCCAATCCGCCGCGTTTTCGCCCCTCGCGACAACGAAGTTGCCTCGCGGAGGCGTTCTCGCGAGCTTTCGCTAACGACCGGGCATGGATATTGCCGGGCAGCTTGCGAGCCGCCGTCCGTTCTTTTCATTCGAGTTTTTTCCGCCGAAAGATGATGCGGGGCGGGAAGCACTCTTTGCGACGATTGCCTCGCTCGAGGCGCTTGGCCCGGCGTTCGTCTCGATCACGTATGGTGCGGGCGGCTCGACGCGCGCGCGCACGGTTGAATTGGCAAAGCAGATCGCCGAGCGCACCGGCATCACCGTGCTCGCGCACGTCACCGCTTTCGGCCAGAGTCGTGCTGAGTTGCGCGGGCTCTTCGACGAGCTTAGCCGTGCCGGCATCCGGAACGTCCTCGCGTTGCGGGGCGACCCTCCGCGAACGGGTGGGGAGCTGCGCAGCGAATTTGCGTATGCCCGCGATCTCATCGCGTATCTCGATCGCACCTACGATTTCTGTATCGGGGCAGCGTGCTACCCCGAGGTGCATATCGAGGCAACGAGCCCCGAAGACGATCTGACGCATCTCGTCGAGAAAGTTGCGGCGGGGGCAAAATTCCTCATCACCCAGCTGTTTTTCGATAACGAGAAATATTTTACGTTCGTCGAGCGCGCGCGCGATGCCGGAATTCGCGTTCCGATCTTGCCGGGTATCATGCCGATTACCAACTACGACCAGATCGCGCGCTTTACGAAGATGTGCGGCGCAACCTTCCCGCCGAAATTGGTCGCCGAATTGGAGAAGCAACGCGAGCATCCCAAGGCGATCGAAGATCTCGGCGTCGCCTATGCCGCCGTACAGGCGATGGAGCTTCTGCGCGGCGGCGCGCCGGGCGTGCATTTCTATACGTTAAATAAATCGCCGGCTGCCAGAGCGATCGGCTCGGCGTTGCTCGCGGCGAGCGCGTGGCGCCCGCTCTTCAAATAATGTCGTACGCCCCGCTGCTCAGGTAGAGAACGAGCCGAGCGGTAGCGGGGAGCAAAGCTGATACGCCGTCTGCCCTTGCACCAACGAGACCGTCCACGTATAACCCGTCGGTAGCGTTTGGTTGAGATTGCCCGAATAAAAGAAGTCGGATTGGAACGGATGATATCCGGTGGGGTCGGCGACGGCGGTCAAGCCGTTGCTCGTGAGCGATTGGCCGCCTCCGTTGCTTTGCACCTGCAACGACCACGAGCTCGGGGAAACCGCGAGTGCATTGCTGTTTCCGTTCACGACGATCTCCACCGAGCCGACGTTACTTGCATTGGTTTGGTTCTGCGGGCGTGCGAGTTGGACTTGTGCGCCCGGGTTACACTGAATGACTCCGCCGTATGGTGTTCCGCTCGAATTTCCGGAGCTTCCGCTGCACGCAGCGGCGAAAAACAGGAGCGTTGCGGTCGCTCCCATGGCGATAGTCCGTGGAAGTTGTCGTCTCGTGGAATGCATAGTACAGGGCTCCGTTCTTTCCCGGCGGAACTTTTTGCCCGCTCATCGCCAAGCATAGACCCTATGCTGCGCGAAAGTCTGAGCAATACGAATCAAAGGAGCGGAGCCTTTCCCTCGATGCGCGCCTCGATACGGTTGCTTCGCAACCTACTCGGCGTGACATTGGCGCAACCTACTCGGCGTGACATTGGCGCAACCCACTCGGCGTGACATCGGCGTAACATCGCGGGCACTCTTTCGTAACAGTGCTCTCGTACGCTGGGGCGGTGGATGCCTTCGGCGAACTTCTGCGATCCTGCGC
>JBMFXH010000166.1:0-4941 GCA_049964475.1 Vulcanimicrobiaceae bacterium | reverse complement strand
GATCGGCGGAATGCTCTCGGGCTGGATATCCTCGTCCTCATCTTCGTCGTCGAGATGCTGCGCGGGTGCCGCCACCGGCCGTGCCTGCGGCACGATACCCTCGACGGCTCCCTGCGCGCGCCCGCGACCGCGGCGCCCACGGCGACGTCGGCGCCGCTTTTCGTGCGATTCCGGCGCTCCGGCTGCAATCGCTCCGTCCTCGGCGATCACGATCGCCGCTGCGCTCTGCTCGCCCTTGACCTCCGCGGCGAGCGCCGTGTCGGCGGCCTCCTCTTCCTCGGTGATCGTCGTAATACCGATCGGCGGCCGCGCCTGTGCGTTCGATGCCGCTTCGGCTGCGAGTTCTTTGAGTTGCGCGGTCTGCTCGGCGGCAGTGAGTGGGCCGCGGCGTTTCTTGGCGCGTCCGGCACCGGCGCGGCGGCGCTTTCCGCTTTCGTCGGCGATCGCCGCCCCAGCCGAGATCAGATCGGCGACCACGTAATCCTCCGCATCGTCGATATCGAGAATGCGAATTTTTGCAGCGTTTCCGGAATGGTTGGCCGCGTTTTCGACTTCGACGATACGATCGCCGACGAGCGCGGCTGCGGAAGTTGCGTTGGGCAAACGTCCCGGCAACAACTGCACTTCGACTTCATCGCCGACGCGAACGCGGCCCTCGCCGGCGGGCGCTGCGGCGCGGAATTCCGTGCGCGTGCGCTCGGGGTGAATCGCCGCGCTTGCGCGCACGTGCACCGTAATGCCGAGATCCTTTGCGAGCTGCGCGCACTCTTCTTCGTACCAGAACTCGAGTTGCGCGGCGACGGTCGGTGCCGCTTCGATGACGGCGTGACGATGCCGTTCGTCGACGGTATGCGCGCGCAAGTGACGCAACGCCTCGATGGCGACCGACTGCGGGGACATCACCGTCCCCAGCCCAGCGCAGGTCGGGCAGGTTCCGCGTAACTGTCCGGCGAGATCTTTGCCGATGCGCTTGCGCGTGAATTCGAGCAGACCGAGGTTGGAGAACGATTGAATGGTCGCGCGCGTGCGATCGCGTCGCAAACCGTCTTCGAGCGTCTTCAACACTTTGTTGCGCGCGGATTCAGAGCCCATGTCGATGAAATCGACGACGATGATGCCGCCGATATCGCGCAGGCGAACCTGACGCGCGATCTCCGCCGCCGCTTCGACGTTGGTTTTCCCGATCGTGTCTTCGAGGTTCTTGCCGCCGGTGAATTTCCCGGAGTTGACGTCGATGACGGTGAGCGCTTCGGTTGTTTCGATAACGATCGACCCACCCGACGGCAGATTGATCTTCGGGTTCATCAAGCGTTCGATCTCGAGATCGATGCCGTAATCGTGAAACAGCGAACGGCCGCCGTTATAATGCTCGATACGATCGAGATATTGCGGGCCGAGTAATTGCAGAAATTCGCGTACTTTGCGATGCTCTTCTTCGTTGTCGATATAGACCTTGTCGACGTCGGCGGTGACGAAATCGCGCGCCGCTTTGAAAACGAGGTTCATATCTTTATGCAACAACGAAGGCGCCGCGGCGCGCTTGAAGACTTCGAGAATGCCGTGCCACATGCGGATGAGCACGCCGAGATCGGCCATCAATTCGGCGTCGCTGACGCCGGCCGCCGCGGTGCGTACGACCGTCGCCATGCCTTCGGGGCGAATGCGCTGCATGACTTTCTTCAGGCGTTCGCGTTCCGTTGCCGATTCAATTTTGCGCGAGACGCCGGAGTATTTTCCGGTCGGCATGAGGATGAGATAGCGACCGGGCAACGAGATATTCGTGCTGATGCGCGCGCCTTTGAGGCCGCGCGGCTCTTTGACGATCTGCACGAGGATTTCGTCGTTGCGTTTGACTTTTTCACCGATGGTGAAGCCGCTATGCCCTTGGGTGATTTCGACGTCACCGATGTTGAGCGGCTGTTTGTTGATGTCGTCGACGTAGAGGAAGGCATTGCGGCCGAGGCCGATATCGACGAACGCCGCGCCCATACCCGGGAGCACGTTATGAACCTTGCCTTTGTAGATCGAGCCGATAACTTTCTCTTCACGCTCGATGTAGAGTTCGGCGAGCTCGCCGTCCTCCATGATAGCAACCCGGTTTTCCCACGGGTCGCTCGAGATCAGAATCTCGTTGCGCACGTATAAATTGTCCTTCTGGCGGGCGCACCGGCCGCCCGGCTACCGCTCAAACGCGCGACCCTGCGGGTGCTACCCGGGATCGCGACTTCGGCGAGCTCGCCTGTGACGGGCCATGCGCGCGACGCGCGTAAAATACTTTTCGCTCGGCGGCGGATCGCAGAGATGCGACTCGCTTCGTCGGCTTAGGCCCGTTCTTCACGCCTCGGCGACGCTTTACCTTTGTTTCAAGAAGGAATCGTTAGAGGATTCCTGCAACGCCTCCGGCGTGCGGAAGGGCGTCATCCTCGCGAGCTTGAGACGTTTATCGACTTCGACGTTCTTTCGGCGTCCGCCGATATCGATACGCAATGCGTGCAACGGCAGCGTGCGCAGAAAAGCGATCGTTGCCTGAAGATCGAGGCGCCAGCAACCTTCAAGTGCGAGTTCGCGCAGCCTCGGTAACGCCGTCAACGCCTCGATCGATTCCAGCGCATCGCAGCGCGAGCATTCGACGCGCTCCAGCGAAATGCCGGAACGAAATCGTTCCAGCGTCCGCAACGGAACGCCGAGCGTGCGGATCGCCCGGAGCTGCGGCCCGACTGCGAGCGCCTCGGCGGGAAGGTTCGCGACCGAGAGCGTCGCGAGCGTCGGGTGCGCGACGAGCGGTGCGGTATCGAAGGCGCCGCGATCGATCGCGAGGATCTCCAGCGGCAGCGAAAGCAGCGCGCGCAGCGAGCCGCCGCCGCCGCTGAGGCGTAACGCGCGCAACCGCGGCGGAAGCGCGATCTCGTCGAGCTCCGCACCGCCGAGCGCGAGCGACTCCACGCGCGCGGCGATGCGCTCGTCGCGCAGTAGTGCTAGCCCGCCGAACGAGAGCTGCAGCGCAAAGCGACGGTCGCGCGCAAAATCGGCGAGCGCAGAACGGACTTCGGCGGCGGGGTAGCAGGCAGCGGCAAAGCGCGTTCCCTCGGGTGCCTCGCGAATCGAGAGCGGCGGCGTCGCATCGTGCAGTTCGATGCAACGAACCGGCACCGCCTCGCTCACGCGTTTCCGAGAACGCCGCGATCCTTCTGGGCGTAGATATTCATCAGTACGCCGACCGCGGCGAAGTTGGTGAGCATCGCCGAGCCGCCGTAGGAAAGAAACGGTAACGGAATGCCGGTGATCGGCATGATGCCTACCGTCATGCCGATATTCACCAGCATGTGAAAGAGCAGCATCGCGGTTATTCCGGCGGCGAGCAGCAACCCGAAGCGATCTTGGGCGCCGTACATCGCACGGATGCCGCCGTAAATAATCGATCCGTAGAGCGCGAAGAGGCCGAGCACGCCGAGCAACCCCAGCTCTTCGGCAAGAACGGTAAAGATAAAATCGCGCGAATGTTCCGGGACGAACGAAAGCTGCGTCTGCGTTCCGTGGAAGAGCCCGCGCCCGAAAAATTCTCCGTTCCCGACCGCGATTTTCGCTTGATTCAAGTTGTATCCGGCACCCTGCGGATCGGCCTTGGGATTGAGGAAGACCAGCAAGCGCGCCTTCTGAAACGGCTTGAGCACCAGGTTGGTGCCCGCGGTGATCGCACCGGCGACGAAGAGCCCTCCGCAATAGAGTGCAAAACCGGCGAGGCGCGGCAAGCCGAAGAACAACTGCGTGGTGAGAATCGCCAAGAGCACGAGCGAGGTGCCGAAATCGGGCTGCTTGAGCACTAAGAGCGCCGGCACCGCGAAAGTGAGCAGCGGTTTCCACATATCGCGCAGACGCGCGTAATCGCCGCGCGCGAGCACCGCGGCGCCCGAGATCGCGAGAAAGAGCTTCGCAAACTCCGAGGGTTGGAAGGTGCCGAGCGGCCCGAGCGAGATCCAGCGCTGCGCGCCGAGCGCACGATGGCCGATAACGACGATCGCGAGCAGTAAGAGCAGATTGAGGACGTAGATCGCCGGCGCGAAGCGTTGCCAGGCGCGATAATCGATGCGCGAGCAGAGGAACATGACGGGAACGCCGACCGCGATGTAGAGCAGTTGCTTGAGATACTCCGGACCCGCCTGCGGATTGTGGAGATCGGCCGAGCGAATCAGCACCACGCCGAGCAGGCTCGCCCCCACCGCGCCCACGATGAGCGGCCACGCGATGCGATACGAAGAATCGCGGCCGAGGCGCGTGACGATCGCGCTCATGCCGGAAGAATCGTACGAAACGTGAGATTGATGCGCGCGTGCTGCACGTGGGGCTCTTTCGGAATCGCGTGCTTCCATAACTGCTGGCTCGCCCCGCTCATCAGCAGCAAACTTCCATCGCAGAGATCGAACGCATGTCGCTCGCCGCTCTCCTTGGCCTTGATGAAAAAGCGGCGCGTCGCGCCGAGGGAGAGCGAAGCGATCGTCGGCGCGGGCCCCAGTTCGCGCTCGTCGTCGCTATGCCAGCCGTTGGAATCGCGCCCGTCGCGATAGAGATTCACCAGCACGCTGTTAAAGGGCGCGCCTGCATACGTGCGGAGCCGATCGCGCAGTGCGGCGAGCTCCGCCGTCCACGGCAGCGGATCGTGTGCGATGCCGGAGTACCGATAGCGCGCGTCGAGATCGCCGTACCACGCTTCGAGGCGCGGAATCGGGCGGCGTACCCCAAAGAGCGATATCGTCGGCTGCGTCCACGCCACATCGTGAAGGAGACGCGCGAAAAGATCGCGTGCCTCCACCTCACCCAGAAAATGAGGCTCGAATGCGAAGCCGTCGATCTTCGCTGCGAGCGCGGAACTCACGCCGGGGCGCGTTGCGCTTTTTTGCGTCGTTTCCGTTGCTGCAGCGGGGCTGCCGCTCCGGCGGAAGCCGG
>JBMFXH010000165.1:0-4961 GCA_049964475.1 Vulcanimicrobiaceae bacterium | reverse complement strand
GAATTTATCGACGGCGTTGAGTTGCTGGAAGGCGCGGGTGCGCGATTCGATCGAGATGCATTCTCACGCGGTGCGGCGACGCCGGTGTTTTTCGGCAGCGCCGCGACGAACTTCGGCGTGCAGCTCTTTCTCGACCGCTTTCTCGATCTCGCGCCACCGCCCGGGGCGCGCGCATTTGTCGGCGGGGTCGAGTTGCCGCCCGAGACGCCGCGTTTCTCCGGGTTCGTTTTCAAAATTCAGGCGAATATGGATCCGCGCCACCGCGACCGGATCGCGTTTTTGCGGGTCTGTAGCGGCGAATTCGCGCGCGATATGGTGGTGCGCAACGGTCGTAGCGGCAAGGATGTGCGGCTCGCGCGCGCGATGCGTCTCTTCGCCGACGAGCGTGAATCGCTCGAGACCGCCTACGCCGGCGACGTGGTCGGCCTTGCAAACCCCGGTGTCTTTGCGATCGGCGATGCCGTCTATGTCGGCAGCGAAGTGACCTTTGCGCCGATCCCCTCGTTCGCACCGGAACATTTTGCGAGCGTTCGGAGTATCGATAGCGCGGGGTACAAATCGTTTGCGAAGGGGATCGCGCAGTTGCGAGAAGAGGGAGCGGTTCAGGTCTTCTATCCGTACGGATCGATGCGCTCCGAACCGATTTTGGGCGCGGTAGGCGAACTGCAATTCGAGGTCGCGAAATATCGTCTTGAGGCAGAGTATAACGTTCGCACGCATTTTTCGCGCCTGCCGCACGACACGATTCGGCGCGTGGAAGGCGAGCTCGTTGGAGCGACGCCGTTGCAGCTAGGCAGTGGTTCGATGCTTTTGGAAGATTGGGAAGGGCGCCCCGTTCTGCTCGCGGAGCGCGAGTGGAGCCTGCGGCTCATCGAGGAATGGAATCCCAAGCATCGATTGGTGCCGTTCACCACACGTTTACAACAGGAGGCTACGGCTTAAATGAAACGGATCGCACTCGCTCTCGCTGCTTTTGCGGCGCTCTCCCTTGCCGGTTGCGGGGGTGAGAACCGCTACGAACGCCTTGCCGACCGCATCACGCAAGCGATGCAGAACAACTCCATCGCCCCGGTGCAAAACGAGCTCGCAAAGGGCGTAAATATCGATCGGGTTCGCGTCGCCGAGGCAGCTGATGCACTCGCTCCGCTCGGAAAGATCGAATCGGTGAAGGAAGTGAAGCCCTGCGATCCCGGCGTCCATTGCTTTATCGTGAAGTTCCAGAAGGCGACCTATCGCGAGAAACTTCGCCTCGATGAAAACGGAAAGATCGTTGCGTGGCGCTATTCCCCGGAATAGCGGATATTCGCGCCGCCGCCGAGCGGTTGCGCGGGGTCGCACACCGCACGCCGGTTTTTCGATCGCGCACGCTCGATGCGCGCGTCGGGGCAGAGGTTTTTCTCAAATGCGAAAACTTTCAGCGTGTCGGAGCCTTCAAATTTCGCGGTGCCTATAATGCGCTCGCCTCGCTTTCGGCAGAGGAGCGGGCGCGCGGCGTCGTCGCCTACTCCAGCGGCAATCACGCGCAGGGGGTGGCGCTCGCCGCTGCGCTGCTCGGTATCGAGGCAACGATCGTCATGCCGCACGATGCTCCGGCGAGCAAACGGGACGCTACGCGCGGATACGGGGCGCGCGTCGTCGAGTATCGACGCGGCGAAGAAGATCGCGAGGCGATCGCCGCCGAGATTGTCGCCCGGAGCGGAGCGGTGACGATTGCCCCGTACGACGATCCGCGCATTATCGCCGGTGCCGGAACCGCTGCGCTGGAACTCTGCGAAGAGATCGGAAGCCTGGACGTCCTCGCATTGCCGGTCGGCGGTGGAGGGCTGCTCTCCGGCAGCGCGATTGCGGTCCACGAAACGTCCCCGCATTGCGCGATTTGGGGCGTGGAGCCCGAGGCGGGGAATGATTTTCAGCGTTCGCTCGCCGCCGGAGAGCGCGTGAATATCCCGGTTCCGCAGACGATCGCCGACGGCTTGCAGACGACCTCTCCGGGAACGTCGACCTTTGAAATCGCGCGGGCGCACGGCGTGCAGATCGCCACGGTCGATGACGACGAACTGCGCGATGCGATGCGCTTTGCTTGCGAGCGGTTGAAGATCGTTCTCGAACCCAGCGGCGCGGCGGCGCTTGCGGCCTTGCTCTCCGGATGCATCGACGTCGCCGGAGGGAAGGTCGGTATCATTCTTACCGGTGGAAATATCGACGCAGCGCGTTTTGCCGCGGCGGTTGCATAACGATGCGCGAATTGCTCTCTGGTGCACCGAGGTGGGCCGCTCTGCTCGGTCAGTTCGCACACGGTGCGGCGTGGGTATTGTTATTTTGGATCGCGACGTCGCAGGGCGTCGTCGGCTTGAGCGATGCGGGAATCGCGTGGATCCATCTCGTCGCGCTAGGTTGGGTGACGCTTACCGCGCTGGCGATTCTCATACCGTTGATTCCGTCGGCGACCGGCGTTCGGTGGCGTGCGCCGCGTCTGCAGCACCTCGCCTTGGCGGCGTTCGCTATCGCTGCAGTCTCGTTTCCGGCGGCTTGGCTCGTCGACGTTCGCGCCGTCCCGGCCGTCGGCGGCCTTCTCCTCGCAGCGGTGGCGCTCTATGTTGTGCTCGGGATCTGGACGCTCATGGGTGCTCTGCGCGGCGAGCGCGTCGAGCGCGCCGTCGCGCGCGCATTTTCAATCTCGTTATCGTTCTTCTTCGTCGTCGCGATTTTGGGCGCGATGCTTGCCGGGACGCTGACGGTCACCGATATACCTCCGTGGTTCGCCGATCTTGCGCGCGCGCACGGGCTCTTGGCACTTTTAGGCTGGCTAACGCTGCTTATTTACGGTGTCTCGGCGCGTACGCTGCGCTTGCTCTTCAACGTGCGGTCACGCCTCTTATTCGCCCATATCGCGGTGGGAACGCTCGGGATGGCCGGAGCTATCGTGCTGGCGATCGGCGCGGGCGCCGGCTCGCAGATGACGATCTGGGTTGGGGCGGTCGCGATGGCGATTGCCGCGATTGCCTTCGCAGTCGATACGCTCGATATCGTTGGCCGTGCGCGCAGCGCTCCGGTATCGCGCGCGTTCGTCGCGGCGAGCATTCTCTGGTCGCTCGTCGCCGTCGTACTGGGCTTTGGGGTGCTGATCGGTCGCGATTGGAGCGATGCTTTCGGGTACGTCGTGCTCGTCGGGTGGATCGGACAGATGCTCGACGCACATCTCGCGAGCCTCGCTCGTCCGCTTCCGGCGTGGCTTGCGTTCGTCGCGTTTCAGAGCGCGGTGCTCTACGGGCTCGTGGGCTTGCTCGACGGGTTCGCTGCGCCGGTTGCGCTCGCGGCGGCGTTCGGCGGGCTCGGTTGGTGCGCTTCGATCGTCGCGATGGGCTCGGCTTATCGGCCCATCGAATAGAACTCGGCATTCGGGCGCATATCCATCATCCCGGCCATGCGGTTGGAGAACCCGAAGAATGCGGCGACGGCTGCGATATCCCAGATATCGTTGTCGGTGAAGCCGGCGGCGTGCATCTCTTCGATCTCCGCATCGCTTGCGGCAAATCCCCGTTCGTTGACGCGTGATGCAAAGGAAAGAATGGTGCGCAAGCGTTCGCTTACCTCGGCGGTGCGCCAATTATTCGCGATCTGTTCGGCGACTTGGGGATCCTTGCCGATAACGCGCAGCGCTGCTCCGTGCGCGGTCATACAGTATTGACAGCGATTTTCGCTGGAGACCGCGACGACGATCGCCTCGCGTTCGAAGCGCGAGAGACCGCTCTCGCCGCGCATAAGCACGTCGTGATAGGCCATAAATGCGCGGAAGTGTTCGGGGCGTTTCGCGTACGCGCGAAAGACGTTCGGAACGAAACCGATGCGCTCGCGGTTCTTCGCATAGATGGCAGCGATATCGTCGGGGAGCGTCGCCTCGTCGGGCTCGCCGAAACGCGAGGGCCGTATTGGGTCATTCATACCGCATCGTTCTCCGGCGGTGCGGCGGTACTCTTCTGCAGCAGAAACGGGCGTCCGAGCTGCGCGAGTAGACCCGCCCACGCCAGCAGCGCGGAGCCGGCGGCGAACCGCTGCATCTCGGTTGCATAGAGTATACCGCCGAGTACCCAGAGCGCGAGAATCGCAAACCCGAGCGGCGAGTGATTCATCTCACCGAGCGTAGGGATGTTGCGCGTGCCTTCGCGCCGCGAACGCGCGATCCACCACAGGAACGGAACGATGCGCTGTAGATAGCCGACCACCGCGCTGCCGACGAAAAACCAGAGCGCGAGCACGATCGCGAGGCGTCCGTCCCCGAACGCGAGCGCGACGGGCGCACCGAGTGCGCCGAGCCCCGATACCAGCGCATAGACGAGCGTCTCGCGTTGGTAGGCCGGGTTCCGATTGCGCAGGACGCGCACAAGCGTGAAGAGGAACGCTGCGGCCGCAACGGCGAGCGGTATGAAGACGAGTCCCGGCGCGAAGAAGACGGCGAGCAGCGCGAGAACGGCGGCGAATCCGGTTGCGCCGGCGAGATACGGCGCTTGCGGTTCGATATCGAAGCGCTCGAACATCCGCATGAGGCGCAGCGTGACACCGACGATGAGCGTTCCGAAAAAGCCCGCGAGCCCGACCACGGCATGCGAAAATACGACCCTGCCGGCCGAGGCGCCATCCAGGATGCGCTGCGCAGTCCAGAGCCCGACGACGATGGTCGCGAGCAACCAAAGGAGCGAGAACGCCGCCGCAGCGGCTGGTGCAGGCGGGCGTTGCCCGCGCAGGGTCGTTGCAACGACCACCGTTTGGAGCAACGCGCCGAGAAGAAAAATCGTGCCGCCGTCGCGCACGGCGGAGAAATCGCCGTTCGCAAAGCCGAGGACGAGTGTCGCCGTTCCAAGGATCGCGAGCGCGAGGTGCACGTAGCAGAGCGGCTGCAAACGCAAGGGCGTCATGGCGACGACCGGGATGAATTGATAGATCAGCCCCATCGCCGTGTTGAG
>JBMFXH010000164.1:0-4968 GCA_049964475.1 Vulcanimicrobiaceae bacterium | reverse complement strand
CCGTGCGCCCCGCCGGGCCGACCCTGATCGTCAGCCCGCTGCTGGCGCTGATGCGCAACCAGATCGCCGCCGCGGAGCGCCTGGGACTCAGAGCCCACACCGTCAACAGCACCAACCGCGAGGAGTGGGAGAGCGTGCGTGCGCGGCTTGCCGCCGACGCGATCGACCTGCTCCTGATCAGCCCCGAGCGGCTCAACAACCCCCAGTTCCGCGAGCTGATGCTGCCGCTGTTCGCCGCCGAGGTGGGGCTGCTGGTTATCGACGAGGCGCACTGCATCTCCGACTGGGGGCATGACTTCCGTCCGGATTATCGCATGATCGAGCGCTACATCACCAACATGCCGCCGAACATTCCGATCCTTGCCACGACGGCAACTGCCGACGATCGTGTTGTGGCCGATGTCCGCCAACAACTCGGCAGGAACGTCGAGGTTTCGCGCGGGCCGCTAACGCGAGAGTCGCTACATCTCGACGTGGTTCCAGGCTTATCCGATGCCGAAAGACTTGCGTGGCTCGGTAAGGCGCTTCCTCAGATGCCGGGTAGCGGCATTATCTACACGCTGACGAAGCGCGACGCGAACATCGTGGCTGAGTATCTGCGAGATCTCGGAATGTGTCAATGGGTTTGAGACCGCCGGAAGTTGAAAAATGCTACGCGGCCTCCGGCCGGTTGATGTAGACGACGGGTTGGATCGCAGGCGGCTCCGGTGTACCGTGGACGAAACGTTCGGGATGTGCCTCCCACGCGTTGCGCAGAACGGTGCGGCGCGCGCTCGTCCGCTCCTCGACCCGACCGTGATGAACGTCGCTGGGTGTGAGAAGCGCAAGACCGCTATGCCGATGCTCCTGGTTGTACCAGGGGAAGAAGGCGCGGCAGAACTCACGCGCCTGCTCGATGCTCCCGAAGAACGGCGGGAAACCCGGCCCGTATTTCAGGGTTTTGAACTGCGCTTCGCTAAACGGGTTGTCGTTGGAGACGTGCGGTCGCGATCTGCTCTTCGTCACGCCGAGATCGGCGTAGAACTGAGCAAGTGTTTTGGAGGTCATTGACGGCCCGCCGTCGGCGTGAATGGTCAAGCGCGTTGGGTCGACGCCTTCACGCGCGATCGCTGTTTCGATGAGCTCTTTCGCCAGCGTCGCGCCCTCGCGATGCTCGAGGCGCCAGGCAACGACGTAACGACTGAAAATGTCGAGCACGACGTAGAGGTAGTAGTACGTCCACTTCGCCGGGCCGAGCAGCTTGGTGATATCCCAGCTCCATACCTCGCCGGGCTTGGCCGCAACGAGTTCGGGTTTCACCTGGGCAGGATGGGTTGCTTGGCGACGGCGCTCGCGCGTTTCACCCGCGGCGTGCAGCACGCGATACCACGTCGAGATCGAGGCGCGATAGCATCCCTCGTCAAGAAGGGTCGCGTAGATCTGCCGGACGCTCGCATCCGCGAAGCGTTCGGAGTGAGCGGTGTCGAGCAGCGTTTGCCGCTCGGCGTCGCTCAAACGGCGCGGCGACCGACGAGCACGCTGCAACGGTGGCGTCGGCGCGGGTGCAGTGCGGCGATACATGGTTGCACGCGAGATCCCCAGCACGGTACATGCTGCGCGACCACCGATCGCATCAGCAAGTTCGGTCACGACGGGTTCGACCGCTCTTCCTCCGCGCTGCTCTCGCCGGCGATCATCTGCAAGAGCGCGTGCGCTTTTTTTACCGCGGCCAGCGTATGTTCGGCCTTCGCCAGCTTGCGCTCGAGCCGCTGATTCTCTTTGCGTAGCCGAGCGTTTTCGGCGGCCTCGGGGTTGGCGGGCCGCCCGCGTTTGGCGGGCGGTGTGCTTGCCTGCTTGCGCCAGTTCGAGAGCAGCGAGCTGTAGACGCCTTCACGGCGCATCAGCGCGGCTCGTTCCAGCGGCGTCGTCGCCGCGTCGTATTCAGCGAGAACACGAGCCTTCGTCTCGGCGGTAAAGGACCGCAGTTTCTTGCGCGGCCGTACTTCAGTATCGGATTCCATAGGTGGGGTTAACCTTTATCGCCCTCATGAGTTTCTCCGGCTGGCCGGTCTCACCCATCATAGACACAGAGGCGAGGCCGTAACTCACTTAGTATTTCATAAATTTTTCACGAATGGCTGCGTGCTCTGCAAGAGATGCAGTCATTAAAGAAATCCCAGCCTGAAGCAAGCGTATATCACGGGTTGGACGGAACGGCATCTTCCCTCCATGAAGCAGATTATTTCGAATTCGCCGTAAACTTCGGAACAGCTTAATGGCTCGACCCATATCCTGGCTAACTTCTTGGTTGACTTCCTCCCAGTCGAGTTGCCTGCCACGAATTACTTGCCTCTCTGGAGGGCAGCGCTCAAGGTATGAAATAGCGTCACGCGTTTCGTCGTCGCTGGCATTTAAAAATTCGCTAAGTTCGCCAGCGAATCTTTCCCAGTCTGCTTTAACGAAGTCACTACTGGTTAAGAAGCCTGCCTCTTTCAACGCATATTCCATGCGACTAAACATAAAAGTGAATGCTAGCACTATTTGTTCATCGTTTGGCAACAGCCAGTTGCGTTGAGCTGTATTAATACGTTTCTTCATTTCGCCGATATCGATCATCACTCTGCCTTTCAATTAACAACCTATACGATATTACGAGTATCCACGATGAGCGCCTCGCTACGCGCGTTAGAAGAACTCTGTGCTCACCTGATCGGGATTCTCCTTAATCGTTCGATATGCTCCACGGATGAAGGCCCCAATGAGGCGTTCCCGCTTGCCGTCATCTTGCATCACTTCTTCAATACGTTCAATGCCTTTTGCATCGGTCTCGTTCTTATCGCGGATCCCATATAACGCGTCGAAGAGGAGCGTTTGAAATTGCTTTGGAGCATCTCCGAGGGCAAACTTCTCCTCGGTGTTATTCTTCGCCTGAGCGACGATATCAGGCGTTCCGACCACCTTATTTAAAATCTCAGCAATCCACTTATACCGGACGCGGTCTTCTTCCCCGGTATCAGCTCCAAAGAACTCGTTCATCAGTTCAACGACTTCGCTGAGCGGAACATACGCTTTCATCACCGTGACGAACGATATATCATCGGCAACGCCAGGGATGACGCTACCGGCATTGGGCGCTAGACGAATGGCATCGTCAAAGGTCTTCGTGAGCTTAAAGCGCGTGAGTTGGACGTCGGTGATATCGACACGCTCACCGGTCTCGCTCTCCCGGATATTGCGGGCCAGATACTCGTAGAAGATCTCGCGCTTTCCAATCATTGAGTCTCCGAAGTTATAGAGCTGCGAGAGAAACCGGTAGTAGCGTCCGAAGCTGCCAATGCGTTTGCGGAATACCTTACTTTCCTCGAGTTCATTGGTATCGTTCGCTTCACGAGCCGCATTACGACGCGAGATGAACCGGTTTTTAATTGGCGCTATCAGATTATTTAACCGTGTTTGTCGGACTGCGCCACTCTTCTGCTCCTCGAGGTACGCCGTGGCGAAGGCATCTATGTCATCGATCGTGTAGATCGTAGGAATGGCATAGGCATCGAGCGCATCGATAAGGTCGTGAACCCGATTCGGATCCGTAGCGTTCTCGAGCATTGTTGCCTCGTAGTAGGGTTGGAATGCTTTTTGAACACCTTCCGCTTCGTTAACGAAGTCGAGAATATAGGTTCGGTCCTTCTCCCCAAGAGGCCCGTGATACGTACGATTGAGGCGTGACAACGTCTGCACAGCGGCAATGCCATCGAGCCGTTTGTCGACATACATCGCGCACAGCTTTGGCTGATCGAAACCTGTCTGGAACTTCTCCGCGACGATCAAGACCTGGTATTCTTCGGAATCGAACGCTTCAGGGATTCCCTGCCCCTTGAGGTGATTCATATTGCCTTCCGTCCACTCGCCAGGGAAGTCTACGTCGATCTTGACTGTTCCTGAAAACGCTACCAACGTCTGGAGATGCTGATAGCCGTGATCTTTGATGTACCGGTCCATCTGCACTTTGTAGCGTACGGCGGCTTCTCGGGAGTCGGTCACCACCATGGCCTTCGCATAGAGGTGGCCCCGGGTAGCTGGACAGCGCCGTAAGTGGTGACTTCGCTCCGTCGAAGGCGAAAGAGCCTTCAAGAAGGAGCATATCTTGGGAAAACGCACCCGCCGTAACCACTCACCGGCCTTCAAGGCAAAAGTGGCGGTTCTCGCCCTTCGAGGCGAACTCACGACGGCCGAACTCGCGAAAAAGTTCACGATTCACCCCAATCTCATCGCCCACTGGAAGACGCAGTTGTTGGAGAACGCGGCGGCGGCTTTCGGCGAGAGTGGCAAGGATGAGGAGATCGACGTCAAGAGTCTCCACGCGAAGATCGGCCAGCTGACGCTGGAAAACGATTTTTTAGAAAAAGCGCTCGGGCGCGTCGGCGGTCCGAGCGTAAAGCGATGATCGACCGCGAGGCCGACCTCTCGCTCACGCGCCAAGCCGAACTTCTCGCCCTTTCCCGCAGCGGACTGTACTACGAACCTAAGCCGATTTCGGCGAAGGATCTCGAACTGACGCGCTGCATCGACCGCCTGCACACGGACTGGCCATTCATGGGTGCCCGGATGCTGCGCGATCGCCTCAAGATCGACGGCTACACCGTTGGCCGCCGGCACGTTGCGCGGCTGATGCGGTTGATGGGCATCGAAGCGCTCTATCGGAAGAAAGCGACGACCAAACGCAATCCGGAGCATGCGGTCTTTCCGTATCTGCTGCGCAATCTGACGATCGAGCGACCGAACCACGTGTGGTGCGCCGATATCAGTTTGGTCTTGACCCGGTTTCGTGGACACAAAGATAAGCCCGCTTTAGCGGGGAAAGGTTGTGTCCAATGGCTACTAAACGATCGCGGAAGCCGCCAGCGCGGCAGGAGTTCACCCGCGAGTACAAGATCGAGGCGGTTCGCCTGACTGCCGACGGCACCAAGTCCGTTGCGGCGGTCGCGGAAGAGC
>JBMFXH010000163.1:0-4978 GCA_049964475.1 Vulcanimicrobiaceae bacterium | reverse complement strand
GTTGACTCTATCGCACTCGACGAGCTTGGTCCACTAAGAGCAGATTAGAGATGGCTCCGGCACGGCGAGCACAACATTTTCAGCCTACGGTTCTCGCTTTGAACGATACCCCGATTTTGGTCGAGCGGACGAGAGCTCGGAAGCACCTACCGAAGGAAGGCCTCGATCTCCTCGCCCGCGTGTAGTGATTCGAAGCGTCCGCCGAGCGTCTCGGCGAGAAATGCTTCGGCAAGAGCAGTGAAGCGTGCAATGTTCGCCGGGTTAGCAAATTCATGACCCTCATCTTCGAATACTACGTATTGTACCGGTATGCCGTTGCCACGCAGCACTGCAACAATTTGGTCGCTCTCCTGCTGCCTGACGCGTGGGTCGTTCGCACCTTGCCCAACGAGCAGAGGAACGCGAATTGAAGCGGCTTTGAAGATCGGCGATTGGGAATCGAGGAATTCGGGATCCTCGCCGACGCGCTCAGCTAACATCTTACGCAAGGGCTCCCAATACGAAGGGATCGCCTCCATGAACGTATTGAGATTCGACGGGCCACAGAGATCGACACCGCAGGTAAAAACATCGGGTGTAGACGTCAACGCAGCGAGCACGGCGTAACCTCCATAGCTGCCACCGAAGATTCCAAATCGCTCTGGATCGGCGAACCCTTCTCTGACTGCCCAGTCGCGCGCATCGAGCAAATCCGTTCGCATCGCCCCGGCCCACTGCCGATCCCCTGCGTTGAGAAAAGCCTTACCGTAGCCAGTCGAGCCGCGGAAGTTTACTTGCAATACGGCGTATCCGCGATTAGCGAGCCACTGCACGACTGACTCATAGCGCCAGCGGTCTCGATGCCATGGGCCACCGTGAACGTAGAGCACGGTGGGAAGGTTGCGCGGTTCGATACCGACCGGAAGTGTGAGATATCCATGAAGTTTCAAGCCGTCTCGCGCCGCGAGCGATATCGGTTGCATCGGCGCGAGCATGTGCTGAAGTAGCGCCGGCTGACTGCAGAACAACAGCTCCGAACGGCCTGTTGTGCGTTCGTAGGTATAGAAATGCTCGGGAGCTGCATCGCTGGAGTAGCGTACGACCAACGTCATGCCATCGGCACTGGTGCCCTCGACGCGGAACTCACCATGCCTAATCTCGCGCAGGGCTGCGAAGACCGGCTCGAAGTAGGGTTGTAAAACGTGCCATACGAGACGCTCCTTGAGAACGGAGACGGCAACGATCTCTCGCGTGTTCGGGTCGATGTAAATGCTCGCGACATCGTACTCTGGGTCTTCGAATACCACGCTGCTCGACCCCGATGCCAAGTCGTAACAAAGGAGCCTACTAGCGTTGCCATCTTTTGCAGTGTTGACGTACAGCGAACGATTCTCTGCTGAAAAGGCCAACAGTTGAGGAAGGCCGTCGCCGAAGCTGAAGTTATCGAGCACGCGCCAGGGTGAGTGCGCGTCGTCGCGCACGCGAATGCAGGCCAATCCATCTGCGAGCCTGGCAACCGCGGCTCGCACGACGTACGCGTTGTCGGCGAGCCAACCATCGGGCATGACGTCACCGGGATTTTCGGTATCGATAAGACTCTCGCCGCGTTTGAAATCGATCCGGTATACGTCAAAAAACCGAGCATCGCGTACATTCATCTGAACGAGAAGTTCGTCTGGAAAGCGATGGTCGCGGGCTAAGGGCCCGCAACGAAGGTTCTCACCGCGCGTCAGCTCCTCCGGCGCGCTACCACGCAGGTCCACTCGAAAGAGATGGTAGTTCTCGTCACCATCGGTATCTTGAAGGTAGAGCACGTGCTGGGAGTCTCCTTGCCAGGCCACCCAGTGTATGGGACGCCGCGCATCATGCGCGACGACCCGGTCATCTCGCTCGCCGAGCGTACGCACCCACACGCTTAATTTTTCGTTGTGTGGTGCTAAGTACGCGAGCATCAGCCCGTCGGGCGAGAGGCGAGCGCTCTCGTTCTCCGGATTGCCGAAGAGCGTCTCGCGCGGAATAAGCGGCGGCAAGGATTGGGGCCTGGGGCGTTGTTCGATCATAAATGCGAATGTAACATCGCATTCGCATTCTGTCAAGCAGTGAGGTATACTGGCCACATGAGCAGTGCACTAGCCCCCCAGCAGCGGCGCAGTCGCGAGACCCAGGCGCGTCTGCTGCAAGCTACGATTGAGATGCTGGAAAAGCACGGGCTCGACGGCGCAACCATCCCACGGATCGCGGCCGCCGCGGGTATCGCTCCAGCGACCGTTTATCGCCGCTTTCGAGACCGCGATGCGCTCTTTCGCGCGGCGTTCATGGACGTCTTAGAGAAAAGTGCGGCGGCCAACCAAGCCTTGCGCATCGAATCGTTCAAGAATGCTACGTTCGAAGGCGTCGCCTTCGAACTAGTCGGGGCGCTCATCAAGCAATATCGAACCTACCCCGGGCTACTGCGCGCTTTCATGCGATTTACGGAAAACGATTCGGATGAAGCCTTTCGGGCAAAAGCAATCGCGATCGTTTCAGCGAACTTCAAACGAATCGGCGATCTTCTCTATACCTTCCGAGCCGAGATCGCCCACCGAAACCCTAAGCGTGCGATACTGTTCGGCCTCCTGAGCGTGGGCACGAACATCGAGGTCAAAGCACTCGAGGAGCTCTCCATGTGGAATTTTATGTTCCCGATCTCCGATTCCGAGCTACAAAAAGAGTCAACCCGCAGCCTTCTTGCCTATCTTCGGTCGCCCAATTTGCGGTAAAGGAAGCGATAGGCGATTTTGTCGATGGGGCCTAGCCGGCCATCGATTTCGGCGGGGCCGGAATCAGCAGCGGCGCTCCCGTACCGGCCTGCACCTCTTCTACCGTTACGCCCGGTGCGAGCTCGCGCAGCACCAGCCCCTCGGGTTCGATATCGATGACCGCGAGGTCGGTCATCAGTTTGTGCACGACGCGCTTGCCGGTGAGCGGCAACGTACACTCGCCGACGATTTTGTGGGAGTTGCCCTTTGCAACGTGCTCCATCATCACGATCACGCGCTTCGCGCCGTGGACCAGGTCCATCGCACCGCCCATGCCCTTAACCATCTTCCCCGGAATCATCCAGTTCGCGAGGTCGCCGTGCGCGCTCACCTGCATCGCACCGAGCACGGCGAGATCGATGTGTCCGCCGCGAATCATCCCGAAAGAGAGCGCCGAATCGAAGAACGACGCCCCCGGCAATACCGTCACCGTCTCTTTGCCGGCGTTGATGAGATCGGGATCGACATCCTCTTCGTAGGGATACGGACCGGTGCCGAGGATGCCGTTCTCGCTCTGCAAAACCACGCGCACGCCGGGCGGCACGTAGTTGGGAATCAGCGTCGGCATACCGATACCGAGATTGACGTACATACCGTCGCGCATTTCGCGTGCAACGCGCGCGGCAAGTTCCTCACGTGTCAGCGCCATCGCTATCGCCCCTCCCTCTTACGCGTCGTTACTCGCTCGATACGTTTCCCTGCGGCGCCGACCTCGACGATTCGCGCGACGAAGATCCCCGGCACGTGAACGTCCTCAGGCTCGATCTCTCCGGGTTCGACCAGGCGCTCGACCTCGGCGATCGTGATCCGCCCGGCCATCGCACAGAGCGGGTTGAAGTTGCGCGTCGCCTTGGCGAAGTAAAGATTCCCTTCGCGGTCGCCGATGCTCGCGCGCACCAATGCATAGTCGCAACGGATCGCTTCCTCGAGCACGTACTCACTCTCGCCGAATCGACGCGTCTCTTTTGGCGGCGACGCCTTCGCAACGCTGCCGTCGGGGTTGTGTCTCCACGGGAGCCCGCCGTTGGCTACCGGCGTGCCGACGCCGGCGGGGGTAAAAAACGCCGGAATGCCGCAGCCCCCGGCACGGAGTCGCTCGGCGAGCGTGCCCTGCGGCACGAGTTCGACCTCGAGTTCCCCCGAGAGATACTGCCGTTCGAACTCCTTATTCTCGCCGACATAGGAGCCGGTCGTTCGGCGAATGCGCTTGTGGTCGAGGAGGACGCCGAGCCCCCAGCCGTCGACGCCACAGTTGTTGGAAACGGTGACGAGATCGGTCGCGCCCTGTGCGAGCAGCGCCTGGATCAGGTTATGCGGGATACCGTTGAGGCCGAAGCCCCCGACGGCTAACGAGGCCCCGCTGGGAATGTCGGCGACGGCCGCGGCCGCCGATGGGTACACTTTCTCCATACCGGCGCAGATAGGCGGTCGTGGGAGCAAAACCCTGGTCGCTCCCGAACCTATCGAACGGTTGACCATCCGGTCCCTCGATATGGCCCATGCGGGGCCTACTCGGGATGACATTTCCGCTCGTTACCCATGAAGAGGAGTTCAGAATGTCCGTAGCCGCGCAAGCGCACGACGAAGAAGCGATGATCGTCGAAATGGTGCGTGAATTAGTAACCGAAAAAGTCGCGCCGCGCGCGGCAGCGATCGATGAAAGCGAAGAGTTTCCCGAAGATATCCGTCGCCTCTTCGCACAGAACGATCTTCTCGGTATACCGATTCCAACCGAATACGGCGGCCTCGGCGGAAGTTTCGTCACCTACGTGAAGGTGGTCGAAGAGATCGCGAAAGCCTGTGCATCGAGTTCGCTCATCGTCGCGGTGCAGGAACTCGGGATGCTGCCGATTATGATCGGCGGCAGCGACGAGCAGAAGCGGCGCTTTCTTCCGAAGATCGCCTCCGGCGAGCACCTCGCCGCCTACGCACTCACCGAAGCGAGCAGCGGCTCCGATGCGCTGGGGTCGATGCGGACGCGCGCGCGCCGCGACGGCGATTCCTACGTTCTCGACGGTCAGAAAATTTGGATCACCAACGGAAGCGTCGCCGATGTCGTCTGCGTTTTTGCGGTGACGGACCCGGAAGCGGGGAGCCGCGGCGTGAGCGCCTTCGTCGTCGAGAAAGGCACACCGGGCTTCTCGGTCGGCAAGAAAGAGCGCAAGATGGGCATCAAAGGCTCGCCGACCGTCGAGTTGATC
>JBMFXH010000162.1:0-4996 GCA_049964475.1 Vulcanimicrobiaceae bacterium | reverse complement strand
GCCTTTGCGAACCGTTCGTCGGCGAGAATCTTTCGCTTTAACCGCAAGGGCGCGGTCGGCGAGCATATCTTACGTGCGATCCCTAACGTGGCGATCGAACGGCGGACGCTCGACGCGTTGCAAGGCGAGGCCTCATTCGAAACCTTGCAATTCGGTGAACCGGGGCGCCAGCGTACGTTCGCCATCTCTGCGACGCCGCTTCCACCCGACGCGCGCGGGCCGCGGGGCGTCGTGCTCGTTGCAATCGATCGCACCGAAGTTGCGCGCTTGGAGCGAGCGAGGACCGAATTCCTTAGCAACGTTTCGCATGAATTGCGAACGCCGCTCTCCTCGATTCGGCTGATGATCGAGACCGTTCTCGATTCCGGCGATGCCGAAGCAAGCGCGCTCTTTCTTCCGCAGGCGCTCGCGCAGGTCGACCGACTCACGGAGTTGGTCGCTCGCTTTCTCGAGCAGGCGAGTACGGAATCCGGGCATATCCGCCTGCGCCTCCGCGAAGTCGATCTCGATGAACTCGCGCGCTCGATCGCGGCGAGCTTCGAGCCGGCGGCGCTCGGCAAGGGCGTCAACCTCGAGGTACGGGCGATCCGTCCGGTGCGCTTGGAGGCCGATCCCGACCGACTCGCCCAAGTCTTCGTCAACCTCATCGATAACGCGCTGCGGCATACGCCCACCGGCGGCGAGATCGCCGTCGAGATCGACGCGGAGGGCTCCGAGGCATTATTACGCGTGCGCGACAGCGGGGACGGGATCCCGTATCGCAGTCTCCCGCATATCTTCGAGCGCTTCTATGTCGGCGATCCTTCTCGGGCGCGCGATGGCGAGCACGGCGGCGCCGGGTTAGGGCTCGCGATCGTCAAGGGTATCGTAGAGGCGCATCGAGGCAGCATTGCGGCCGAGTCGATGCTTGGGCACGGCGCGACCTTTGTCGTGCGGCTGCCGATCCTCCGCGTCGCACGCGAATAGGCCGGCGCGCTCGGTTTTTAATAAAGCCATAACGCGGAATTTCGACCCTCCGCGTCGCATAGATGCGGGGCAGCAGGAGAGCATATGATTCCGACGATGTCGCCGGTCGACGTGCGCGAAGAGCGCGCGGAGAAATTAATCGTTCAAAACGTGGACGTATATTACGGGCAGTTCCATGCCATGAAGAAGGCGTCGCTCGGCGTCGCCGAGCATTGCGTCATGGCGCTAATCGGCCCGTCGGGCTGCGGAAAATCGACCTTTCTGCGCGCGCTCAATCGCATGCACGACCTCACGCCGGGTGCTCGTGTCGAGGGCGCGGTGTTGCTCGACGGGGAGAATATCTACGCTCCCGACGTCGATCCCGTCTCGATCCGGCATCGCATCGGCATGGTATTTCAGCGCCCGAACCCTTTCCCCAAAACCGTCTTCGAGAACGTTGTCTATGGGCCGCGTATCCACGGCGAGAAGCGGCGCGAGCACCTGCTGGAGATTGCCGAGCGCTCGTTGCGCAGCGCCGCGCTCTGGGAGGAAGTGAAGGACCGGCTCGACCGACCGGCCCTCCAACTCTCGGGTGGACAACAGCAGCGCCTCTGTATCGCCCGTTGCCTCGCCGTCGACCCTGAAGTCATTTTGATGGACGAGCCGGCCTCGGCGCTCGACCCGATCGCGACGAGTAAAATCGAGGATCTCATCGAGGATCTCAAGCGGGAGTATACGGTCGTCATCGTCACCCACTCCATGCAGCAAGCGGCTCGCATCAGCGATCACACGACCTTCTTTCTCTCCGGGGAGCTCATCGAAAGCGGCACGACCTCGGATATCTTTACGAAGCCCAAGGATAAGCGGACCGAGGATTATATTACCGGCCGCTACGGCTAGGGCCGCAGGCAACCTATCGCGGGCCGACCGAGTTCCACCAGGCAAGGGGCAGGCGCGTTAAGCTGCCCTTAACGTTGCCGGGATAGACTCGGAGCCAGAGCCTCAAATACACCAATCACAGGGGATTATTCATGAAAATGATTCAGCGCTTCGGCGCGGCCCTTGCGATGCTTCTCATGGTGGCTACTTCTTTCGCGTCGGCGGCAACGCAGGACACACCGGCAAAGAAGAAGATCGTCGCCCAAGAGAGCGCATCCAAGAAGCCCGTCAGCCGCTTTTCGTACAAAGGCTACGTCCGTAGCTATTATTTCACGCGCCAGAACGCCAGTGCGACCCAAAAAGGGCCGAACCAAGCGGCCTGGAACACGGGCGTGAGCTTGCATGGCGAGTACAACGCCGGCGGCGGTTTCACGTTGGGGGCGACGTATTTCTACGCCAACCCGCTCAACGGCAACTGTTCGCAGGCCGCGAACTACCAGCCCTCGCCGGGCAACGCGTGCATTCCGGCACCTCCGGGAATCGCCGCCGACAACACGCTCCCCGATTTCCAGATGAGCACGCTCTACGAAGCGTATGTCAAGTATCAGGGGCATGGCTTCGGCGCGACGTTGGGTAACCAAGTCTTCAATTCGCCGTGGGCGAATAGCTCGGATTCGCGTCTGAAACCGGTCGCGTTCCAGGGCGGCGACGTCACCTATAAACTCAACAAGAACTGGAACCTCGAGGGCGCGGTCTTTTCGAAGTTCGAAGGGCGCGCGCAGTCGGCATTTGAGAACTCGACCCTGCTGACCGGCTATTACGTCGATGCACCGTCGATGGGCTCGGAGGGGTATCTCTTCAACCCGAACGGCAAGAACAACGCGATGACCAATAGCGGTTTCGGCTATGCCAAAGTCGGCTATGCCGCAAAGGGCCTCGCCGCCGACCTCTACTACTACGGCTTCAACAACATCGCCACGTTGACGTGGTTCGATGCGAAATACAGCCTCCCCGGATTCATGGCGAAGTACAAGCCCTTCGTCGCCGTGCAGGCCGGTAGCGAACAGGACACCGGCAACGCGCTGATCGGGAAGATCCGTGCCACCGGCTACGGCATTCAAGCCGGCCTTTCGCTCACGAAGAACGTCGACTTCACCGTCGGCTACAACAACGTTCCGGCCAAGAGCGATACCGTCGTTCTTCCCGCGGGCGTGAGCTGTAATTCCGCTCACGCGCTCGTTGGGGCCGGTACGTCGGCTGCAACCAGCATCCCCTATTTCCTGGCCGGCAACGGCTATAACTGCGTGAGCAACGGCGCAGCCGGCACGACGACGCTGTACTACGGTGGTTTCGCATCGCCGTATACCGATTCGTATGCCACCGACCCGTTCTTCACCACCTCGATGACGCAGGGCATGGTCGATCGTCGTACCTACGGACAGGGCGTGAAATTCGCGCTGATGTTCAACTCGACGAACAAGCGCTTCCACGCGATTCTCTCGCGTGCGCTCTACGCCGACGGTACCGCTGCAGTCGGGCTCGCACCGACGCAAGAGACCGACGTCGATGCCTTCTACTACCTCAACAAAGTCGGCAAGGGTGCCTATCACGGCTGGCTCGTCCGCGATCGCTACGGCGAGCGTACGGAGCAGTTCGGTGGCCTTCCGCTCTTCAAATACAACCGCGCGCAGGTCGAATACGACTTCTAGTCGTCGACCTCGGATCGGAAAAGGAAGGGGCTCGCGGCGACGCGGCCCCTTCTTTTTGCGCGCGTCGAGGTAGCGGATAGATCGGCGCGAATACCAGGGCCCCAGAGATGAAAAACAGCATGCATGCGCTCCGCAAGAGCGCCGCCGGCCCGGGCTTTACGCTCGAAGAGCTTCCTATTCCGTCGATCGGCCCAACCGAAGTCCTCATTCGCGTCGAGAAGGCGGGGGTCTGCGGCACCGACGCACATATCTATCATTGGGATGCCTGGGCGCAGCATCGCATCGTGCCGCCGGTCATCGTGGGCCACGAATTTATGGGCCGCGTCGCGGCGGTCGGGGCAGCGGTGCGCGCCGTCGCCGTCGGTGACCGCGTGAGCGCCGAAGGGCATATCGCCGATCTCACCTGCTTTCTCTGCCGGATCGGCGACGCGCATATCTGCGAGCGCGTCAAAATTATCGG
Source organism: Vulcanimicrobiaceae bacterium (assembly GCA_049964475.1). Classification (GTDB taxonomy): domain Bacteria; phylum Vulcanimicrobiota; class Vulcanimicrobiia; order Vulcanimicrobiales; family Vulcanimicrobiaceae; genus JABEUX01. Next base: position 1,003 of record JBMFXH010000162.1, on the reverse strand, counting down.
CGTCGATCGTGACGGCGCATTCGCCGAATATATCTCGATGCCCGAATACAACGTCTGGCCGCTCGACCCGGCGATCCCCGATGAGTTCGCCGCCGTCTTCGACCCGCTTGGAAATGCGGTGCATACCGTTATGGCCGCCGACGTGAGCACCAAGAGCGTGGCGATCACCGGCGTCGGCTCGATCGGGCTGATGGCGATCCCGGTCGCGCGCGCCGCCGGCGCAGCGAGCGTCTATGCATTCGACGTCAATCCGGCCAAACTCGAGCTGGCAAAACGTCTCGGGGCCGACGCAGTCTTCGATTCTCGCAGTAGCGGTTTGGTCGAAGAGATGAAAGGGCGCACCGGGGGCAACGGCGTCGACGTGTTGCTCGAAATGTCGGGGAGCGGTGCGGCGATCGATATGGGCCTGCAGATGGTGCGTAACGGCGGGCGCGCCGCATTACTCGGCATTCCCTCCGACAGCATCAACATCAATCTTGCCGAGCGCATCATCTTCAAGGGCCTTACCGTGCTCGGCATCAACGGCCGGCGGATGTTTGAAACGTGGTATCAAACGCAAGCGCTGGTGAAGAGCGGGCGCGTCGATCTCCGCCCCATCATCACCCACGTGTTGCCGTTCGAAGAGTACGATCGCGCATTCGAACTCATGCATAGCGGTGAAGCCGCAAAAATCGTCCTCGATCTTACCGGAGGAAAGAAATGAACGCCGCTTTCGATGCTGCGCTACAGAAAGAACTCGACGCACTCAAGGCGGCGGGCACCTACAAACATCTTCGGCATATCACCTCGCCGATGGCACCGAGCGTGCACATGGAAGAAGCGGGCGACGTCATCGTCCTTTCGTCCAATAACTATCTCGGGCTCTCCGACGAACCCTCGGTGGTAGCGGCCGGAAAAGAGGGCCTCGATCGCTATGGTGCGGGGACCGCTTCCGTGCGCTTCATCTGTGGGACGTTCGATATCCATCGCCGCTTGGAGGAGCGCATCGCGCACTTTCTCGGCA
>JBMFXH010000161.1:0-5016 GCA_049964475.1 Vulcanimicrobiaceae bacterium | reverse complement strand
CCCCTCGAAAGACGGCCGGGTGCGGCTCGCGCTCGCGCCCCGCGGGCCGCAGTTCGCGACGAAGGAGGTCACGCTCGCCGACTTCTCGCTCGCAGCCGAGCTCGACCTTCCCGTCACGGTGCACGTGGGGGACGGGGCGTGGGGAAAGGGGGTCCCCGTGCGGTGGATGCACGAGAACGGCCTCGCGACGAAGCGCACTCGCCTCGCTCTGCGCCTTCTCGTAACCGCCGACGAGCCCGTCGAGGTACGCGCGGCGTTGCGCGACGGCCTTACCGACCGGACGCAAGAACAGCACGTTCAACAGCGCGAAGAAAATCGCGAAGTTGATGAGCTGGACGACGAACGTGCCGTCGATAGAGAAGAGCATCGAGCGAGGTTTCCTTTAGGGTTCGCTTACTTGGCGCCGGCGAGCAGCGCCGTAACCAGCGACGGCACGTTGGCGACGACGAAGAACAGGTAGAGCGCGAGGCCCAGGGCGATAAAGCCGTTCGCCTCGACGAAGCCGACGCCGATGATGAGGAACTGGAAGATATTCGGGCGCGCCTCGGGCTGGCGGGCGATCGCTTCAACCGCGCGCGAGCTGACGAGACCGTTGCCGATCGTGGTGCCGATGGCAAACGCGGCGGCGACCAGGGAGAAGCCGACGACGGTAGCGGCGGCGATGATGAGTTGAACGTTCACTTAGATGGCCTTTCCAATCGAGTGGTACTAATGCGCCTCGTCCGCGAGGGCGAGCGAGAGATAAACGATCGTCAGCAGCACGAAGACGAATGCCTGGAGGATGCCGACGAGAAAATTGAAGATCTGAACGAAGAACGGACCGATCGCCGCCGTCAGCGAGAGATCGAAGGCGCCGATTTTGATATGCGATGAAACGATCTGATAGACGACGAGAATGAGCAATTCGCCGATGAGAATATTGAAAAAGAGACGCAAGGCGAGCGTCGTCGGGCGCAGCACCTCTTCGAGCAGATTGATGACGACCATCGGCCAGAACGGCTGCAAGAGATGCTTGTAGAACTTCAGTCCGCTCTTGCGAATGCCGCTGACCTGAATCAGCACGAAAACGAGCACCGCGTAGGCGGCTGCGGTATTGAGATCGGCGGTCGGCGAGCCGCCGAACGGCAACCCGAACGCCTTGAACGGAAACATTCCGAATTCGTTGAGCGCAAAGATAAAGACGACCAAGGCGATCAGGAAGGGAACGAAACCCTCGGCAAGCGGCCCGATCGTGCTGTGCGCGAGATCGGCGAAATAATTGACGATCCCCTCAAAAACGGTCTGACGACGATTGGCCTGCGGCGAACGGTAACTCGCAGCGACCCACCACAGCAATGGCAACGTGATCGCCATAACGATCCACGTGGTCAATACCGTATCGGAATGCACGGTGCCAAGCACCGGCACCTTCCAAAGAGGATGCTCTCCAATCTGTTCGTGCACGTTCCGTTATCTTCTAGCGTTTCGTTTGCGAGTCGCCGGCGCTTCCGATGACGCGCAGGGCGAACGGGGTGAAAAGTCCGACGATATAGAGCCCGAGCGACCACCACGGACCCTTTGCCGCGAAGGCCACCGCGACCGTACCGAAAACGAGCAAGCGTGCGAAACTACTTAAGACGAACGCCCGCCCTCTTCCGGTCTCAACCAGCCTCCTGGCCGCCTCGGTCAGGAAGTAGAGATTGAGGATTCCGCAGAGATAGCCTACCACGAAGGCCAGCGCCGCGAAGACCGGTGGGCTCACCGCCGCGCCCCTGCTACGGCACGAAGGCGGCGGGTTCCTCGCCGCCGCGGAAACGCGCGAGAAGCGCGGCGAGGATCCGCTGCGAGGCGGCACCGTCGCCATAGGGGTTCGCCGCCCGCGACATGGCGGCGTAATGCGCCGAGTCGTCGAGGAGCGCCGCCGCGCCGGCGAGGATGCGGGCGGGATCGTGCCCGACCAGCTCGAGGGTCCCCGCGGAGAGCCCCTCGGGGCGCTCGGTCTCCTCACGCATCACGAGCACCGGTTTCCCGAGACAAGGAGCTTCCTCTTGGATGCCGCCGGAGTCGGTGAGCACGAAATGCGCGGCTCGCACCGCAGCGACCATCTTCGCGTAATCGATCGGCTCGACGAGAATCGCATCCTCGAGGCCACCGAGCACCTCGCGAACCACCGGGGCGACGTGCGGCGAGGGATGGACCGGCCAGTAGAGTTGCGGCCGCTGCGGCAGCTCGAGCATGCGGCGCATCGCCTCGGCCATCGCCCGCATGTGCGGGTGATTCTCGCGACGGTGCGCGGTAACGACGATGAGCGGACGTTGCGGATCGACGCGATCGAATTGCGGCGGCAGCGGCAGGCTGGGGCGATTCGCGACCTCGAGAAACGCGTCGATGACCGTGTTGCCGGTGACGAAGATATTGCGCGCCGCAACGCCCTCGGCGAGTAGATTTTCGCGCGCGCGCGCCGTCGGCGAAAAGTGGTAGCGTGCGAGCCGCCCGGTCAGCCGACGATTCATCTCCTCGGGATAGGGGAGCCAAGGATCGCCGGTGCGCAAACCCGCTTCAACGTGCCCGACTTCGGCTTTTGCATAGAAGGCCGCGAGCGCAGCCGCCGTGCTCGTCGTCGTATCTCCGTGAACGAGGACGATCTCCGGCCGAGCGCGTGCCAACACCGGCTCCATCCCTTCGAGCACGCGCGTCGTGATCTGCGTGAGCGTCTGATCGGAGGTCATGATGTCGAGATCGTAATCGGGAACGATCGAGAACAACGCGAGCAGATCGTCGAGCATGTGCCGATGCTGCGCCGTCACGCAGATCGATGCATCGAAGCGCGGGTCGGCCCGGAGCGCCTCGACGACCGGTGCCATTTTAATGGTGTCGGGGCGCGTCCCAAAGACGCTCATTACACGTAAGGGTTCGTTCACACAAGCCTTCCCGAATGCGAGATGATCCCGGAGACCAACAGCGCGGCGATGCCGAGGACGATGCACACGGCATAGATGAGAAAGACGGCCTGACGCACGCCGAGGCCGAAACGGAAAATTAATTGGTGGTGGAAATGACCGCGATCGGCATCGGTAATGCTGCGTCCGTTCGCGGCCCGGCGCACGATGACCGCGGCGGTATCGAGAATCGGCAGCGCCAGCACCACCAGCGGCACCAACAAACTAATCGCAATCGCCGTCTTGCTGCCGCCGATAATCGTCACCGTCGCGAACACGTACCCGATAAAAAGCGAACCTGCGTCCCCGAGGAAAATTCGCGCCGGATTAAAGTTATAGGGAAGAAACCCGAGCGCGCTGCCCGCGAGCGCGAGCAAGACGAGTGCCACGATAAAATTTCCATGGAGCGCGGCGATGGCGAAGAGAAAGAGGCTCGAGATCGTGGTGACGCCGGCGAGCAGTCCATCGAGGCCGTCGATGAAATTCATCGCGTTCATCATTCCGACGTACCAGAGCAACGTCAGCGGAATGCTTACCCAGATCGGGAAATCGATCCATGCGTTCGCCGCACCGTGCGCGAAGGGATTATTGATGCCCGAGATCGTGAACCCGTAGAGCATCGAGATCCCGGCGACGATGACCTGCGCGATGAGTTTGCTGCGGGCACGCATCTGCATGACGTCGTCCCAGAGCCCGACCCCCAGGATCAATAAGCCGCCGAAGAGCAAACCGATGAGATGGTGCGCGATATCGAGTTGAGCGTTGCGCGCATGCGGCGAGCCGACCACGAAGCCGAGCACCGCAAAAAGCGCGGTCGCAAAACCGAAGAAGACCGCGACTCCGCCGATCCGCGGGGTCGGCGTCGTATGCACGCGACGCTCTTCTTCGATGCCGTCGATGATTTTGAGGTGCGTCGCTAGACGGATGACGAGCGGCGCGATCGTTGCCGCAACCACCGCGGCGATGATAAAGGCGGCGATCTCCGCGAGGATCGGTTTCATCGCTGCACGCTCACGGGGCGAGCTTCCACTGCATCAACGCCACGCCGGCCTCGGCGAGGAGTTCGACGGCAAAAGCATCTTCGTAGCGCTCTTCGTAGACGATGCGCTCGACGCCGGCGCTCACCAGTAACTTCGAGCAGCCGATGCAGGGTTGGTGCGTGCAATAGACCGTCGCTCCGGCGAGGCTCACGCCGTGAAGCGCGCCCTGCACGACCGCGTTTGCTTCGGCGTGCGTCGCGCGCACGCAATGGTTATCGACCATCGTGCAGCCGACGTCGGTGCAGTGCGCGATGCCGCGCGGCGCGCCGTTATACCCGGTGGTAAGAATGCGCTGATCGCGAACGGCGACGCAGCCGACGCGTGCGCGCGGACAGGTCGCGCGCGAGCCGACGGTGCGAGCGATCTCCATAAAATAATCGTCCCAACTCGGCCGCATTTCGACTAGCGCGGCGCCACGAAGGTCGGCAGCGAGGTGAGGCTGCCGAAGAGACGATCCCCGGCATCGCCGAGCCCCGGAACGATATATCCGTGCTCGTTGAGTTCGGTATCGACCGCACCGACGACAATACGGACGTCGGGGAAAGCGGCTTGAATCGCCGCTATCCCTTCGGGCGCTGCGATAACGCTGATGAACGTGACTTCAGTCGCGCCGTGCGTTGCGAGCAACCGCAAGGCTGCGATTCCCGAAGCGCCCGTTGCCAGCATCGGATCGAGCACGAAGACCCGCCGCCCGTCGAGGCGCGCGGGAATGTTGGCGTAGTACGGCACCGCTTGCAGCGTCTGCGGATCGCGATAGAAGCCGAGATGGGCGACGACGGCATCCTCGACGATCTGCAGGAAGCCCGGCACGAGCCCGAGCCCGGCACGAAGAATCGGGGCGATAACCGGCGGCTGCGCGATACGCGCCGCCTTCATCGAGAGCAACGGCGTCTCGACGTCGACCTCGCGCGTCGGCAGCGCGCGCGTCGCTTCGTAGGCCAGCAACGCGCCGACGTGCTCGAGCAGCACGCGAAAACTGCGCGTCGGCGTGTTGCGATCGCGCAGTTGCGCGAGGCGGTCTTGCAGTGCCGGGTGATCGACGACGAGGATCTTCTGGC
>JBMFXH010000160.1:0-5026 GCA_049964475.1 Vulcanimicrobiaceae bacterium | reverse complement strand
CGTTCCGGTCGTGCGCTGCGCGCGCGTCGCCGGGTCGATCGGCGGAGCGGTCGGTTCGGCGAGCAGACGGGGCGGCGTGCTGTGCGCGAGACAGGCGAGCGCCGGTGTCGGCGAGGGGCGCGGAGTCGGAAGCGGGTGCGGTGATGCGGGCGGCGGCGCCGCGGCGGCAAGGTGCCCCGGGCCCCGATGCTTCATCGGCGGCGCAAGAACGGGGTGGGATCGCGGCCGCGGACTCGGGGGCGGCGTTGGCGGCGGTGTCGGCGGAACGGGGGTGTGCCGTGCGATCGTCAACGGCTGTACGAGCGCGCGAACCGTGATGCGTGCCACGCCGGAACGTAGATCGAGCCGATGACGCTGAAAGAGAAACGCCGCGATAACGTGCAGGACGAGCGATAGCGCGAGCGCCCACCAGAGATAACGGTTTCCTCTTACCCGCACGCTCGTCGCCCCGAGAAAACGAAAAAGACGCTCACGCGAGCGTCTTTTCGCCGAAGGCGATCGATTGCCTTAGTCGGGCTGGAACTGTGCATCGAAGATATACTGCGATGCGACCGGTTTGCAGTTCACGATCTTCGGATAGTAGGTGGTGTCACGTGCGGCGCGTTTCGCCTCACGATCGATCGCGAAGTTGCCGCTCGATTGCACGAGCTTCACCGAGATCACCGATCCGGTCGCGCTTAACGTCACCACCACGGGCACGTCGGCTGCACCGAAGCCTGCATCCTGCGCCGATGACGGATAGTTCGGCGCCGAGACCTGGTTGACGGTTGCATCCTTGAATGGAACAGCACATGCGGGGGCCTGCGTCGGAGCGATGGTCGGCGAGGGCGAGGCGGTGCCCTCGCCAATCGGTTTGCCGTTCTGCGTGCCGGTCTTCGGGTTATTGTTCGTGATACTCGGGCCGGTACCGGTGTTATGGCTCTTCACCAAATGTACTTTGAGCTTCGGCTGCGTCGGCGTCTGCTTCGGCGGCGGCGTCGCCTTCGTCGGCGGCGGCGTCGGCGTTGGCGGCGGGGTCGGCGTCGGCGGCGGCGGGGTCGGCACCTTGATCGGGGCCTTCTTTGCTACCGAGACCTTATCGACTTTCGTGCTCTCGTGCGGTTTCTCGAGGTTCGGAAAGAACGGGGTCGAGAGTGCGTGCAGGAAGAGCGCCGCGATCAGCGCGATCCAGAGGTAATTGGGAACCTTCTCGCCGGTGGTTAAGAACGGCGACTTCTTTTTATCGTCGGGTTGCGGTGGTTTCTGTACGGCCATCGGTTACTGCGTCACTCCTTGCGGCGTGCCTTGTACGTGGTTGGCCAGCCCGAAGTAGGTCAAACCGACCGATTTCGCGGCGTCCATCACCTGAAGAATCGTCCCGAAGTGCGCTTTGGGATTCCCTTTGATAATGACGTCTTTCAGATGCCCGCCGACCGCGTCTTCGAGCGACTGAAAGGCGGCTTTCGCACCCTGAATCGGCATCGTGTTCGAGCCGATCTGGATTTGATTTTTCGCATCGACGATGACGACGATCTGCGACGGCGAGACTTTATCTTTATTGTACGCCGTAGGAAGCGGCGGTTCTTTGGTCACCGACGCGAGGATGATGAAGATGATGAGCAGGACCAACAAGACGTCCGTGAACGGCGTAATGTTGATCGTCGACATTACCTCTTCTTCACCACCAGAGGTTGAAACGGCCACGGATTAATCCCCCACGCTTACGATGTAACGAAGCCCACGTTCTCGTCGCCTGCCCGATTGGCCGCGTCGAGGATGCGGATGATGACGCCGTAGGGCGCCTTGATATCCGAGGTCAACGAGATCTTTTTCTTGCCGCGTTTCTTAATGGTATCGTACATGACGCGGTAGATGCCTTTGGTGTCGGTCTTCGTCGAATCGACGAAGATCACACCTTTATCGTTGACGACGATCTGGATATCTTGCTTGTTTTTCGATGCCGTACTCTGCGAATTGCTCGAATTCGGCAATTGCTTCTCGAAGCCCGGCGGTGTAACCAAGGCGGCGAGGATCATAAAGATGATCAAGAGCACGAGCAAGACATCGGTGAATGGCGTGATGTTGATCTCCGCCATTACCTCTTCGTCGCCACGCGCCGAAAGTAGACTCACGTCATTCCTCCAGTGCGCTTACTTCTGCGAGGGCTGATAGAGATCCGTAGGAATCGCAGCGCCGGTGTTGTGGAAATGCAGCATCTCGGCGAGCTGATTTGCCGCAACGATCATCTCTTGGTTGTAATTCTTGATGCGCGTCTTGAAGAGGTTGAAGAACACAACGGCTATAATCGCGACCACGAGGCCGCTAAAGGTGGTGACGAGAGCTTCGGAGACACCTGCGGCGACGACGGCCGGGCTCGAGTTGCCCTTGAGCGCGATCGACTGGAACGCCTTGATGATACCGAGAACGGTACCGGCGAGACCGACGAACGGCGCGATAACGGCGATCGTTCCGATGATACCGAGGTTGCGCTCGAGATCGTTGAGGTGCTCCATGAGCGCGATCGAAAGTGCGTCGGTGATATCGGCGCGGTTCTTGTCGCCGCGCTGCAACCCGAAGCGAAGAATGCGCGGAAGCATCCCCTTTTGGCTATCGCAGTACTTGATGGCACCGGCGAGGTCGTTGGCGGCAACGCGTTTGCCGATCTCTTTGAGCAGCGACTTCGTGTCGCCGTGCTGGGCGCTAAAATAAAGAAAGCGCTCGATGACGATCCAAACGACCGCTATCGAGAGCGCGAGCAGGACGATCATGTCGAACCCGCCCTGTTTCATCACACTGATAAATCCGTCAAACACGAGTTGTTCGAGCCTCCCCTTCCGGGCGTATTGAGTGAAGCAAAACCTCTGGTAGAAACGTTTCGGCGGGTCTCCCCGCCGCTCCAGGGCGGTACTTTGGCCGCCCCGGGTAAGAGTCCTGTCCTATATTAAGTAGAGCTTAGGTTAACCGCCAAGGTGTTTCAGAAAGTTCTGAATCTGCAGTACCAGTGCCGCGTTGCTCCCCGCCTTCGCGAGCGCGAGCGCTTTCTTTAACGTCGCTTTCGCACGGTCGGTAAGGTCGGCTCGGTGATAGACCACCCCGACCCCGGCCTCGCCGACGCCGCGCGCAAAGAGCGCCTCGGGGTCGTTCGGGTCGATCGCAAGCGCCTTTTTCGCGTAGCTCTCGACGCGATTGTAATCGGGCGACTTCGTCTGGATGATGACGAACGCGGCCTGCGTGTAGGCGGCCTCGCTGATCTTCGGGTCGCCCGCTGCGGCAGCCTTATCGAGTTCGGCGAGCGCCTCGACCGGTTTCATCGCCTTCGCGGCCGCAACCCCCTGCTGCAGGTAGAAGGCTCCGACAAACTGTGCACCCGGGTTTCCCGTAGGGTCGAGCGACTTGAGTTCGGCGAGCATCGCGTTGGAGTTCGCCGAATCGCCGGTCTGCAGATAGGCTTGGAGCAGGTGGCTATCGATCGCCACTCTCGTCGCCGTCGGTGTGCTCTTCTGCGCGAAGAGAATACCGCGCGCTTTCTCGAGCGACGCGATGCTCTGCGCGTACTGTTTCATCCCGAATTGCGCGACGCCGAGCGCGTAGAGCGAGTTGGGGCTGGAATCGAGTGCGTACGCCTTCTGTGCATATAACAGCGATTCATCGGGGTCGGCGGCCGCTTGTTGCACCGAGACGGCTGCGAACGACTGAGCGGCAGCCTCTTTGAACGGTGCGCCGATCGTCGCAACTTTATCGAAGGCCTGCGCCGCCGATGCATAATCCGACGAGAAATAATCGGCGATGCCGAGGTACTGCAATGCAAGCGCATTGCCGGGATGGGCGAGAAGATAGGAGCCGGCGGCCTGCTTGGCATCGGCATATTTTCCGGCATGGATAAGCAGATCGATATGCGCTAACGCACCGTTGGCGATCTGCTCGCCCGAATGCACGACGCTCTTTCCGAATTTGAGCGTGTAATCGTAATAGGCCTGAATCGGTTTATTTCCCCGATGAGCAGGCCGGTAGGTCGAGCTCTTCGCGATCTCGAGTGCCGCGGCAATATCGCCTTTGTTCGTCGTGCGAATAACCTTCACGACGTGGAAGCTTCCGTCGGGGAAAACCTCCACTTGCAAGACGACAAGGCCGGGGCCCGCCCACGGCGTCGTGGTCGTCCCTTGCTTGATGAGTTTGGCGGGAACGAACTCGCTTGCATACTGCGCGCGCGCAGGCAGCGTTCCCAGTGCGGCGATCGCTGTGAAGGCGAGGGTGACGGCGGCGAGCCGAAGGCGTTTCATGCGTGCTCCTATGATGGCGGCGTTGCGTTGAGATATCCGGCAAAGTGCTTCGGTAAGCGTCGGCCTACCGCAGCGGCAACCGCCGGCATGCTTTCCATAAACGATTCAAACTCTGCAAACGTCAGCGATTGCATCCCATCGGAGACCGCCGAGGCAGGGTCGGGGTGCACTTCGACCATAATCCCGGCGGCGCCCGCCGCCACCGCCGCGAGCCCCATCGGCGCGACCAAACCGGCGATGCCCGTCCCGTGCGAGGGATCGACGATCGTCGGCAGGTGCGTCCGGCTCGCGAGCAGCGGAACGACCGCGAGATCGAGCAGATTGCGCGTCGATGGGTCGAAGCTTCGGATCCCCCGCTCGCAGAGGACGATCCGTTCGTTCCCGGTAAGGGCAATGTATTCGGCGGCCAAGAGCCACTCATCCACCGTCGCGGCAAGCCCCCGCTTGAGCAGCACCGGCTTGCCGGTCTCGCCGACCGCCCGCAGCAGGGCCGTGTTCTGCATGTTGCGAGCGCCGATCTGCAGCATGTCGGCGCGTTCGGCGACCGCCTCGGCGTCGCGCGGGTCGAGAACCTCGGTGACGACGGCGAGCCCGTAAAGATCGGCCGCTTCGCGCATCATCATCAGCCCGTCGCGGCCGAGTCCCTGGAAGGAATAGGGCGACGTCCGCGGCTTGTACGCCCCACCCCGGAGGATATTGGCGCCTGCGCGTGCGACCGCGGCGGCGGTCGCGAGGATCTGCTCGCGGCTCTCGACGGCACAGGGGCC